>JBFMGG010000006.1 GCA_040752835.1 Campylobacterota bacterium
CTCTCTCTGAATTCAGGAAATAATGAACAAAAACCTTTTTTATGGCACCGTGGATAGTCTTGGCTTTTCATTGATAGATCGTAAAACGGCATCGGTAAATCCACTGCGCGATCTTTTAGTATCATCTGCTTGTCATCGGGGTAGATGGTTGACATATGGGGCTCTGAACATCCGCTTATCAGCAGAATCATCCCAATAAGTAATAAATGCTTCACTTTTTATCTCCTGCTTGTGGAATATAGACATTTGAATAGCTCGGATCAGTATGAATTGCTCGATAAAAACTATCGAGAGTAAGTTCAGAATTTGTCGCTGGATCGAAATAATATCTTTTATCACTAGGCGTTATTCCACTTTCCCCACACCCTATCACACACTTATATCCTGAATGCGAAGATGTTTGATCCGGATTATCCAAATTGGCTTCCAGTCCGCCGTTAAAAAGAGTCGGTAATCCTCGGGTCAAATCGTATCCCAAATTTTTCCAAAAATCGTTGCGATTGTTTATTCCTGCGCTATTCCCCCCCAGCATTGCCACCAAATCCCCCGGATTGACGGAAGATTTGAAAATATTTTCAATATCTTTACTTCCATGCTGATCTTTTAGTCTTTGTTCTCCCCCATAAATCTCACGAAAAAACTCCCCTGCCGCATCAGAGCTTACCGGAGAACCGTCATATTGGGTCGTGAATTTCGCATTTGGATTGTTTTGTACGATTGAACCGATTTCGTCCTGGTTTAGTTTCGTGCCCAGATAATCCTGCACCGTTCCTGCGGAATGCGCGGCCGAGTTGAGGTTTCCGTTTGTAAGTTTAGTCAATTGTGTTTTGATCTCTCCGCTTTGTCGTGCTCCCCCCGTAGCCAGTTGAGTCATATTGGTTGTAACTGCAAGCTTATCTTGTCCTACTTCGATCAAATCTCCGACAATACCATGGGTCTGGTTATAGTTTAGTAATGCTATGCTCGGATTTCCTTGTTGCTCGCGTTGATTTTGCAATGCTTCAGCCACGCTGTTCATGATACCATTTGTAAAAAGCTTATCCAGTCCAAGTGCAATTGCTTTGGTTTCATCGATATAGAGTTTCATGTCATCAAAGTTTCCATCTTTTTCAGCATTTTTCGTAAGTCGTACGGTTTTATTTGGATTTGTAACGTAGCTAATAGTTCCATCTGAATTTTTTATCTCGCTGTAATCTTTATTTTCTTTACTAAGTCCTAAAGCTATAAATTTTGCTTCATCCTTACTTTGCAATATTGATCTATTATCTCCGAAGAGCTGTATGGCGATCTGCGTCACATACCCTCCGCCGTTTCTTTGCGATGGGAGGATTCCTAAACCACTGATAGCATCCAGCCCTCCGCCCACTACTCCTGCTAATCCGTTATCATTCGACCCCGGCAGATTTTCCGTGATCTCTTTACGTACGCTTAGTCCGATGTCTTTTGCCGCTTGTTTCCATTTCTCGACAGTTTGGGTAGGGTTCAGCACCGAGTTGATAGAGTTTTCACTCGCATATATATCGTAGTTTTTACTCTCGTCTTCGGTGATCTCTTGGGCTTTGGCGATGTCGCGGTTGAGCGTGCCCGATACTGATTCTTGGCTAGTCAGGGCAATTGTCCCACCTCCGATCGTCGCACGGTTGATTTGCTCTTTATCGCTGTAACCGTATCCCGCTTCGAGGGTTCCTCCGGTAGTCTCTTTACTGTTCGTTTGGAATTGTGCGGCGGTAATATTTCCCAGACCGATACTCATCGAGGTTGATTTGTCGTAATCGGCGATGTCGCTTGCGCTGAGGGTTCCCGTCGTGAGATGAACGTTGTTTACGTCATTTCCGTTTCTATCGATGGTGGCGATGATCGCTCCTTTTAGATCGGTATTGCCGGCTACGGTTATATCGGCTTGTTTGGTTGCGATGATACCTGTTTGCTCTTCTACCCATGCTTTGGAACGGCTCGATTTCCCTGCACCTACATTGACACTTCCTCCGGTACTGATGGCAATGCTATTGCTGTCGCCTTTGGAGCTTCCGGTGTCTTGGACACTAATGAGATTAAGGTTTCCGCCGACATTTGCCGTAACGGTATTACCGGATACATGAGCACCTTTAAGCGTCGTATCTCCTGAGGTGTTGATGAGGACATCGTTACCACTCACATAAGCATCTCTTTGGGTCGTATCGTTGGATTGGTTTTTAGCCTGTGCATATGATGCATCCACTTGACCTTCACGTGTTCCGAACAAGGTTACTTTGAACGATCCCGATTTATCTGATAACGAGGAAGAGGTATTTTGTGCCGAAGATTTCAGGGTAATCGATTCTGCGTTCATCGAGATTTTATTCCCCGCGATGACGTCACTACCTGCAACGGTGACCTCTTTCCCGGCATCTAACGTTACATCATGCCCAGCAGCAATGGTAGAGCTTTGTGCGGAGGTACTTTGAATGGATGTTTCGCTTTTGGACATCTCGGCAATCGCATCAAATCCCACGCTGATGGAATGTGACAGTGTATTACTAACCAAATCGATACTTCTCAGCACCATCGAAGCGGCATTGACCGCGTTGTCCGATTTAGACAGCGACTGCGCATTTGATGAGAGTTGTTTTGCGGCATTGGTAACATGTTGTTCTACCCCGACTTTGATCCCCGCTTTTAGTTCTTCGTGAACCTGATTTTTATAGGCGGTTGCATCCTCCGAGAGAATATTGATATTTTTATCAGCATGGATGGAGACATCATTGTTGGCAAAAACATTTGATGCAAGAACATTGGTATTATTACCTGAATGCACTATGATATTATCACCGAGAAGTTGTGTACTTACCTCTTGCGTTTGTCCCTCTCCCAGTTTGTCGGATTTGGTGATGACTCCGGCAAAAATAGAGGCTTCGTTCATATTTAGCGTTACACCGATACCTGCTTTTGCTATAGATTCTTTATGCTGATGGCTGGCGGATTCTGTAGCTGAAAGGATATTTACATCTCTTTGTGCGTTCACGTCAATGGTTGAAGCAACAATATTTGATCCGATGGATGTCACATCCTGTCCCGCTTCAACTACTACCGTATTCGCGCTCAATATTGCACTTTTTTGCGTGATATCGGCTTTGGCATCTTGTGTTTGTTTCTCTTCTGAAACCGTCAGCATGCCGTCATTCAAACCTAAACCAAGTCCTGATTTCTTACTGTAGTATTGTTTAGTCTTTTGCTCCTCATCGGATAATACATTGACGTTTTGAATTGCTGCCAGTCCGATTGCGTCTCCCGCACTCACATTCGATGCCACGATAGTAAGATCTTTTCCCGAATTCATGATGATGTTTTTGGCCTCGGTTTTTAGCGTCGCTTCATGACGCTTTACTGCATCGGTGCTGTCCAGCGATACGGAACTGACCAGACCGCCGAAGCTGCTTTTGGACTCTTGATGAAGTTCTGCTTCACGGTAAGCCTTGGCGAGGACGTTGATGTCCCCTGCCGCATCCACTTGAATATTCTGAGCTGCTTTTAGGTTTGCGGCTTGCAACGTGGTGTCTTTGCCGCTGGTAATAGCAATATTATTCCCGTTGATCGCCGAAGAGACGACCGACTCTTTGAGGGTTGTATCACGGGAAGAACCGGAAGAAAATGTCCCTTTATAGCTGGTCCGGACATCCGTAAATTCACGATCGTTCGAAGCAATGACGGCAATATTTCCTCCCGCGTTCAAAGCAAGCTCTTTACCTGCTATATTAGAAGAATTCACCGTGATATCGTTAGCTGCATCGATATTGGTGTCTCCTCCTGCACTTAGAATACTCGTATGTTGTTTGATCTTTTCTATCTCGCTGGAACCTTGTGCCCATGTTGTTTTGTAGAGGGAATTTTGTTCCAGGACGCTTAGGGTGACGTTTTCACCGCTCAGAGCGATATTCCCCCCTGCGGACGTTTCGGCTCCCGTGAGGGTGATATCTTTAGCCGCTCCGGCGATAAGGTTGCCCTTTGCCCAAATCTCTGCGCGTTCCCCTACCGCTGAAAGGTTTCCGGTTGTTCCGGCATATTCATTCAAATCGATACTCTTGGTAGCACTCTGTGAAACGATATTACCGTTGTCACTGATGAGCGCAACGTTATTGCCTCTGATCGTTCCGCTCGTGTTGGTGATATCATTAGTCGTGCGCAGGAGCATATCACTAGCGCTTTTGATCGTTCCGCCTGTGTTGGAAATACGATCGGCTTGTGCAAGGAGAACTCCACCCGCTCTGACCTCTCCGGCGTTGCTAAGTGCTCCATCAAGTGCCAATGCGACATCCCCTCCGGCAATGATCTTGCCGCCTTGTGTCAGCTCTTGGTTTTTTAGTGATACCAGATAGACCACCGGAACCAATACACGTTGACCTGAAACTTCTCGCTCCTCCATCCACACGATGTCACGGTTAAGCGCCCTCACCTGCTCACTACTGAGAGTTACCCCAAATTCCAGATTCAAGTCACCTTGTGCCAAGAGAGCATTGTCCATCAATCCCCGGTATTGTGCTGTATCATTGCCGAATCCGGCCAGATAGCGTTCTCCACTCAGGCGAAACACCGCATCACGCACCAACTGTGTTTCATATGTTGCATCGCCTAGGCGTTTGGTATTGGCGGCACTATCGAGATGCAACCTATCCATGATGTAATCGGAGCTGATAAACGTATTGAAATCCGTATACAGCGGATTGGATTCAATCAGATATGGAAGAGATGGATTCGATACGGCAACAAATCGCCCATAGTCTCCTTCGGGAAGGGTATAACTTCCATCAGCGATGAGATCGGTAAAATGCGATGATTCGGGAATCTCATTGGATGATATATTGATCGGCGCGATTCCTGCAACGACATCGGCATTATTAATGCCGATCAAATTACCATGAAGATTTCTGCCGGCCCATATTGTCGAATATACATGATCCAGAATCGTATCGGAGTGTTCATAATAACTGTAATTATGGTACCATGCATGTTTTCCCCATTTTCCATGTTTTTCCCAGTGTTCGACATAATGGGAAATATCAATGATTTCATGGGCATTAACTGCCGCTTCGTTGTTCAACGAACCTGACAAGTACAAATCTCTATTGGCCGAAATCATCGAATATCGGTTATGTATCGCCGCATCAATCATCATATCGTTGCCGCTCATGATATAAGCGGGTGAAAATCCTGTTTTGTCAATCGCTTCGATCGTAGTCGTCGTTGTACGATGGTCACGAAATTCGGGTGCAAAATAATCGGTAATACTGATCGAGGATGTAACGCTCGATTTGTCCGGAACGTTTGTCGAAAAATTTTCGAGCGATAAAGCATCTATGCTGAGATCCTGTTGCGCATCTATCGTTGCGGCTTCGTTACGCACCGTTCCCGAATCGTGGATTATAATATCACCTCCTGAAACGATATAAGCACCTTCGGCATTCAGTAAGAGGTCAGACGCCGCAATATCGATTTTCTTTGCACTGTAAAGTACTCCATTATTGGTCATTTGCCGTGTATGCGCCAAAAACGTGTCAGTCCCTATTATTCCCCCATCATTGACTATATCTCCACCCGAAATATTTAGCGTATCCGCGATTATGGCACCTTTATTGCGCATAGCATCCGACACTTCGACATCAATATTACCCGCATACATTTTTTTATTGACAATGAGTTCACTGGATTGGGAGCGGAGCGAATGTTCCGCGATTGCCGTAGCAATTACAATTTCTCCATCCGCAGTCAATTCCAATGAATCTCCTGCGTATGCAATCGGGGGCAGATTGATACCGACTCCTTTGTCCGTACCTACCAAACGGATCATTTCACCATAAATTCCCCCCAAAGCACCCGAATCGATTGAAAATTCGGCATTTCCTACCACCTCATCAGCTACAACGGTACCATCAAGAGCAATACTATTTTGCCCAGTCACCACATCCAGTTTTTTCGCATGGATTTCAGCGTTAAGGCACAATGCCTTAGTATACAGATCGACGCGATCGATATTAGATGCGTTCAGACCATCCCCTTCGATGGAAATATCTCCGTGCCGTACATAAAATCCCGACAACGTATTGCCGCTGATCTGAGGCATACCTGTCGTAAGTGTTGCACGCGCGGTATTGATAAATCCGCCTCCGTTTACCGTGATGCCGTTAGGATTGGCAATGATTAAATCGGCACGATGTCCTGCCACTTCTGCATAACCTTGCAATAATGAGCGATTTGTCCCGGTCACCTCATTAAGGATTACTCGTGCGGGAGTCGTTCCCAGATTGGCGTTGCCTTGAACCCATCCGCCAAGTTGTGTCTGGACGGCATTGGTTGCATTATTAAGAATGACTCCTTTTTGTTCGATACTAAACGCACTGAATTTGTTATGTGACAAACCATTTACGCCTGGTGTGACGATATTGACAAGAGGAATTCCGTTTGCGGTCACATCCATCTGCGGCTGATTGAAAAGCGGGGCCGCTTCATCCACAACAATAGCTTCAGCGAACAAGGTATTCCCCAGCAGGACCGAAGCAAGTGCGTATGAAATCGATTGGCGATAGAGGTGAGTAAACATAGTGTCTCCTAAAAATTGACCGAAGCGCTTATCCCGATAAACGGTTCTACGTCAAATGTTGCATCCGGGGCGGTAAGAGGAATCGCATGATAAAGATCGATATTCAAAGAACGATACTGTCCACGAAGCCCCAAGGTAGCGCTTGTAAGCATCCCGCCTGAAGTATCTTCACCTGAACGTATCCGACCGAGATCGTACGCGCAATAAGGAGCGATATATTTTGAAAGTTGAAATGCAAAATCATTACGGGCATACCATCCGCTGTTACCGCTGATGTTGCGATTCTGAAATCCCCGAACGCTGTACGCTCCCCCGATACTTATCTGCTCAACGCTATAAAGCAGATCATTGCTATACTGGGCAAAGGCAGAAAATCGATATGTCACGGGAAGGGAATAAGAAAAATATTTGGTACTCCCAACAGCCAGCGTCCATTTTGAGAAATCATGTTTAAGCGCACCGTCGGTTGTCGGATGAAACGGATTCAAGCCGTGGTAATAATCCAACAGGAGATACGATTCCAAAGACGGATTGCGATAAACGAATTTTCCACCGATTTTACCGACTGTTAAATTGTAAGTTGACGAATCGATCACCGCCCCTTCGATCATACTGAGTGTCTTCTTTTGGGCCAGAGATCCGGACAGCTCAACATTCTTGGTACGGGTATGAAAAAGTTTATAAGTTGTGTCGAGAGAATAAACTTCACTTTCTCCATGAGAGATATATGAATCATTCAAGCCCCTGATCGTCTGGGAATAGGTAAAACGGGATAATCCCGCTTCCCAAAGCCATTTTCCTAAAGGGATACCATAGGTGTATGAATTTCCAAAAGTTTTGCGTCCGGTTTGTTGTTTATCAGTCGTATTAAGCGCAATTTCAAGAATATCGCTGAAACCGAAAAAATTTTCCCATACTACCCCGCCCGAAATTTGATATTTTCCCGTTTCTTCCGAACCAAAATTATTTAGTCCCAATGAGCCGAATAAAGGAGCGGTTTCACGGGTATTCAAAACGATATCGCTGCTTCCGACTCTCTCACCAGGCACCAAGCGCATCCGTGTCTCGCCGGATCGCAACCGATTCACCTGTTCCAATGCACTTTCAAGATCTCCGAGATGCAACACTGCATCTGCCAGACCAATAAATGCTCCGCTCGTTCTTTTGCTGTCGGAAAGGATTCGGCCTACCTTCCCTTCAACCGCATTCATTTCAATCTTACCTTCTGCGATATTCTGCGTAGGAAGATAGACTCGTGAGGTGACATATCCTTTATCTATGTAAAGTTTTGTAAACGCATCGGCTAATGAATTGAGCGCACGAATACCGTTACATCGGCTGATATACTCTTTTGTGATTGCTTCAAACTCTTCTTTTCGAATCAATGTAGCATTCTTCACGTTGATGGTACGTGTTATGAAACATACCGTATCGTTTTTTTCTTCGGATACATTGACTTCGGGGACAATACCTTCTGACGAAGGTATAGCGGTATCTACATTTTCAAGCTTCTGATAGAGTTTGCGCTGTTCCTCTTTCAAAAACGGAACCATCGTATCAGTGGCTGCATGTCCGGTCAAAACGCCAAACATAAATATCAAAAAAAATGACAATATTTTATTAATCAATGTTTTCTCATGTTTAAAATTAACAAATAGTAAACACTTTTTATTTAATTATTCATTAATTATAAATATTTTAAAACAATTAAAAATATTTGTCGAGGCTGCTATGTGAACAATTTTTAGACTTTGGAAAAATTTTAATGGAGAAAATCGCCGCCATACAAAGCGGCGATAAGGAAAAAAGGAAAAAAAGAAAAGAATTACGCGGTTTTGCGTTTGGGGTATGCCATTGCGATCACGATCGCGATAACGGCATAGGTGACGGGGACGAAATCGGGAACCGGTACAGGGTCGCCTTTCGCGTACGAGTGAAGCCCTGCGAGGTAGTAGTTTACCCCAAAATAGGTCATCAGAACCGACGTAAACGCCAGCAGGGAGACAACGCTGAAGACGTAGTCGCTGTACGCCCCTTTGATAAAGCGCAGGTGGATGACGACGGCGTAGACGAGGATCGTCACGAGCGCCCATGTCTCTTTTGGGTCCCAGCCCCAGTAGCGGCCCCAGCTCTCGTTCGCCCAGACGCCGCCGAGGAAGTTTCCGACGGTCAGGAGGACCAGACCGATGATGAGGCTCATTTCGTTGATGGCGTTAAGCTCTTTGATCGCGAGGTTGAGCCGTCCGGCGTTTTCGCCCCGTTTAAAGACGAACAGCAGCAGGGTAATCATCCCCAGCAGCGCTCCCAGACCGAGGAACCCGTAACTGGCCGTAATCATCGACACGTGGATCGAAAGCCAGTACGACTGCAATACCGGAACGAGGTTCGTAACCTGCGGATCCATCCAGTTCAGATGGGCGACGAAGAGGATCAGGCCCGTCAGGATCGACGTCGCGGCCATCGTCATCACCGAACGGCGCGAGAAAATGAATCCCGCGAGCACCGTAGCCCATCCGATGTAGATCATCGACTCGTACCCGTTCGACCATGGAGCGTGACCCGAAATGTACCAGCGGATCGCAAGTCCCACCGTATGCGCGGCGAAAAAGAGCACCAACAGCCCGAACGACATCTTCGTAAACCATGCCATCGCAAACGACGGCTTGAGGATTTTGACGAACGACAGGATCAGCAAGAGGAACCCGACGACGAAATACAACGGCCAGAGCTGTTCAAAGATGTTCGCCTTGTTGTAGAAAATCTCGGCTTTGAGCTTCATGTCGGCGGGATAGACGCTCGCCCCGACGAAACGCTGGTATTTGTCGATGCGCGCGAGTGCTTCATCGGCCTGTTTCCAGTCACCGCTTTTGATCGCGGCGTCGATGGAGCTGAAATAGCCGATGGCGAGGAGGCGCACCACTTCGCCCTCTTTGGGCTGCAGGGTTTGGAGCGCTTCGATCGTTGCGTCCCATTTGTGGTTTTTATCGTTCGGACGGGGCCACATCCGCACGAGGGAGCCGGTGTAGACCATGTAGGCGACGTTCACCCGCTCGTCGACCTGAAGCAGCGCCTTGTCGAGTTTGTCCCGTTTGCCGGGGGACTTGCGGTTGGCTTCGTCGACGAGTTTGGCCAGTTTGTAACCCGCGATTTCGTCGGGGAATTCGAAAAACTGCGAGAAAGCGGCCGTTTTCGCATTTTCGGGAAGTCCGATGAGCTTATTGATCTCCTTGTCTCCCGTACGGATCATTGCGATCTCGCGCCATGCGTCGGGACGGAGCATCATCCCCAGAACGACCTGGTTGGAGGTGAGCCCCATAAACGTGTCGCTGCGGCCCAGCTTGGCAAGGATTTCGTGGGTCAGCGTGTCCATCGGCTTCATCCGTCCGCTGGCATCCTGCACGACGAGACGGCCGAATTGGTCGGCATGGGCTTTGTCGAAAGCCTTGGCGGTCTGGATGACCGGGTTGGACTCGTCCGAAGCGACCGCATCGGTCGATCCGAATGCCATCAGGGCAATCAGGAGCGAAGCCGCCGTTTTTTGGGCGTTGATCGATTTGAGTTTTTCACCCAGGGCGTTGAAACGGCCCGTTTTGACGAACAATACGCCAAAAAGGCCGATCGCGAGCAACAGATACCCGATGTAGGTAATAAGGGTTCCCGGATCGCGGTTGACCGAGAGGACGGTTCCCAGTTCGTCCTGATCGTACGAGGACTGGAAAAAGCGGTATCCCTGATAATCCAGGACATGGTTCATGTAAATACGGAAGTCGAACTCTTTTTGGTTTGCCTCGTCGATCACCGTCACTTCACTGGCGTACGAGGAAGGGGACATCGATCCCGGATAACGCTCAAGCTGAAAATCGCGCAACGCTACGGCAAAGGGGAGTTTACGCTCGATCGAACCGTACGAAGCCTGAATCATCATCTCTCCGAGCTTCACCTGAACCGCTTCGCCGATCTCTCCGGGCGTTCCCATGACGAGTGCCTGGGCGCGTTCGCCTCCTTTGGTAAAACTGAGCGTAAGCGCATCGGAGCCTTTCATCATCGGGCCTTTGGCGGGGAGCGAAACCAGTTTTTTCACCGCTTTGGGGAGGAAGCTGCGCATGACGAACCCGCTTTGAGGACTTTGGTAGAGTGTACGTCCCGCAAAAAGGTGTTTACCGCCGGCGAGAGGTGCGCTTTGCTGCGTATCCATACTCAGCGTCATCAGCGGCTGCGGCGTAGTCAAGTACGGCTGGTCGTTTTCGACGCTGAGAGCGACAACGGGCTTTTCAAACGTTTTCCCCGAACCGAAATCGATTACCACGTCGTTGGCTTCGACGAACTCTCCCTGTACGAGCTGAACCTGCTGGGCCCCCGCCGCACCCGTTACCATCAGCTCGATAACGGGCTTGCCGGCCGGATCGGCGACCATCTCGTACGACGCGTCGCCCATGTAAGCTTCGAGCTTGACGCTCACCGATTCACCGCCGACGTCAAGCGTCCGCTCGAAATCGTTGGCTGAACGCTTGGAGAGAAAAAGAGGCTCTTCGAACGTGTAGGTATTGTCGCCTTTGAGAACCGAAAACGTAATGTAGGGCTCCGCGCTGGTAATCGCGTCGTTCTTTTCCCCTTCGCGGATGTGCATCATCCCCTCATATCCGATGTAACGGGTCACCGCCGCGCCGACAAGGATAATCAAAAAAGCGACGTGGAACAAAAGCACCAGCGCTTTTTCGCGCCGTGCCATTTTGAAATTGACAATGTTGATCGTCAGATTAAGCGCCAGAAGTGCCAGGAGCACTTCGAACCAGCGCGCGTTGTAAACGTCGGCTTTCGCACTCATGGTGCCGTAGTCGTTTTCGATGAAGGTCGCATAGCCGATTGAGACGGCGAAAATCAGCATCAAAACGGCCATCGTTTTCATGGACCCCAGAAGGGAGAGTATTTTATTCATTGAAAGACCTGTCCTGTAATATCGGTGCAATTGTAGTCGCAATCCGGTAAATATTTGTTAACCCCGTGTAAATAGTTACACGCCTTCGAGAATCATCGCTTCCGCAACCCGTTTAAACGCCGCGATGTTGGCCCCGTCGACAAAGTTGCGCTCGCATCCGTACTCTTTGGCCGTCAGCGAAACCCGTTTGTAGATCTGTGCCATGAGTTCCTGCAGCTTGCGATCGACCTTGTCGTAATCCCATTTCTCCATCGACGCGTTCTGGCTCATTTCGAATTCGCTCACCGCGACCCCTCCGGCATTGGAGGCTTTGCCCGGGGAGAAGAGGACTCCTTCGCGCTGAAACAGCTCGATGGCGTCGGGTGTGGTCGGCATGTTCGCCCCTTCAACCACGGCAACGCAGCCGTTTTCGATCAGTTTGGCGGCGTCGATCCGGCCGAGCTCGTTTTGCGTTGCGCACGGGAACGCCGCGAAACAGGGATAGTGCCATGCCGCATGCCCCCCTTCGGGATAATCGGCTTTGGCGGTATAGACCGAGCCCGGAACACGCGCCGCGTACCCCTCCAGCGACGCACGGGAGCCGTTGCTCTTCAGCTCGCGTACGACGCACAGGTCGATCCCCCTGGGATCAAAGACCGTCCCCTCACTGTCGCTGCAGGTGACGACCAGAGCCCCCATCTGCTGAAGCTTTTCGATCGTGTGGAGCGCCACGTTCCCCGCCCCGCTGACGCAGCACGTTTTCCCCTCCAGCGTCTCCTGAAGTTCCTGCGAAAGCATCTCGGCGGCGAAATAGACGACCCCGTACCCGGTCGCCTGCGGACGCATGAGCGATCCTCCGAATTCGTAGGGTTTGCCGCTGAGGACCCCGTCGTAGTTGCGGGTGATCCGTTTGTATTCACCGTAGAGGTAGCCGATTTCACGGGCTCCGACCCCGATGTCGCCTGCGGGAACATCCACCCGCGCACCGATGTACTGGTAAAGCTCGCGCATGAAAGCACGGCAAAACTTCATAATCTCGAAGTCGCTTTTCCCTTTCGGATCGAAATCACTGCCCCCCTTCGCCCCGCCGATAGGGAGCCCGGTCAGGGAGTTTTTGAAAATCTGTTCGAAAGCCAGGAATTTCAAGATCCCCGTATCGACGCTGGGGTGGAATCGCAATCCGCCCTTGTACGGTCCCAGCGAATTGTTGAACTGGATCCGGTAGCCGTTGTTGATGTGGACGCGGCTTTGGTCGTCTACCCACTGAACTTTGAACTGGATCACCCGGTCGGGGGTCACGAGACGTTCCAAAATTGCGTAGCGTTCATAGCGCGGATCGCTTTGGACGATCGGTTCGAGCGACGAGAGCACTTCGCCGACCGCCTGCAAAAACGTATTGTCGGTATTGACGTTCGACTGTTTCAGATTCGCGAGAATTTGTTCGACCATACCGTATCCTTTGTTATTTCAGTTCGCCCCAGTGTCTGCCGATGTGCATCGAGGTTTTGAGGGGGATCCGCAGTTGCGCAACCGTCTCCATCGCCTCCACGAAACGGCGGGCATACCCTTCCGCCTCGTTTTCGTCCGCTTCGAAAATCAGTTCGTCGTGGATCTGAAGGAGCATCGAGGCTTTCATCCCCTCTTCGCGGATCATCGCGTCGATTTTGTTCATCGAGAGCTTGATCAGATCGGCTGCCGACCCCTGAAATACGGTGTTGACCGACTCCCGTTCGTAGGCGGCTTTGAGCATCGGGGTGGCCGCGGCAAAATCGAAATAGCGGCGGCGTCCCAGCAGGGTTTCGACGTAACCCGCCGCTTTGGCCTGTTCCACAACCCCGGCAAAATACCCTTTGACGCTGGGGAACGTTTCGAAATAACGTTCGATGATCGTTTTGGCCTCTTTGGTGCTGATTCCAAGCGTATCGGAAAGTTTCTTTTGCCCCATGCCGTACAAAAGGCCGAAATTAACCGTTTTGGCGATGTGGCGCTTGGAGGGGGCTTCGGCTTCCCCGAACAGCGCAATCGCCGTTTGCATATGGATGTCGCGCCCGTGATTGAACGCATCGACGAGGACGCTGTCTTCGCTGAAATGGGCCAAGAGCCGCAATTCGATCTGCGAGTAGTCGATGCCGATCAGCACCCTCCCCCCGCCTGCGACAAACGCTTCGCGTATCCGCAGACCGAGGGCCGTTTTGGCGGGTATATTCTGAAGGTTCGGGTTTTTCGAGCTCAGACGCCCCGTTGCCGTCCCCGTCTGGATGAACGAAGTGTAGATGCGCGAATCGGGATCGTTTTGCGCCAGCGCGATCAGCGGCTCGATGTAGGTCGAATAGAGCTTGTGATATTCGCGGTACTGCAACAGCAGCGGAATCACCGGATGTTCGTGGCGAAGCCCCTCGAGCACCTGTTCGTCGGTACTGTAGCCCGTTTTCGTCTTTTTACCCGACGGCAGCCCCAGCGTTTCGAACAACACCGTTCCCAGCTGTTTGGTCGAATTGAGGTTGAAAACGCTCCCCGCTTCGGCGTGTATCCGCTCCGTCAGCGTCGCGATCTCGGCGGCAACCTCTTTTTTAAATGCCTCCAGGACCGCCGAATCGACCGCAATCCCCTCTTTTTCCATCGATAGTAACGTCAGGGTGAAGGGGAATTCCACATCGTAGGCTTCATCCAGCGCTTTTTGTCCGCCCCGCTGAAACAGCTGGTCCCGCAGGACGTCGTAAAGGCGGTAGGTGATGTAGGCATCCTCCGCGGCGTAGCGGCATGCGGACTCAATCTCGACCGATGCGAAATTCTCCCCTTTTTTGACGGTGTCCTTGAAATGGATCATTTCGTGATGCAGCAGCGATGCGGAAAGATTGTCCATGGAGAGCGAACGCGCGGGGTCGCAGAGCCATGCCATCACCATCGTGTCGGCCAGAATCGGAAGCCGTTCGCACTCCAGGAAACGGGTGACGAAGTGGAGATCGAATTTGATGTTGTGCCCGATAATTCTGCGATCGAACAGTGCGAGAATTGCCTTTTTCGCCGCTTCGCGGCTCACCTGCGGTCCGACCCCGAGATAACTGTGGGCCATCGGCACGTAATAGCCGTTTTTGCCGTCCCAGCTGAAACTGAACCCCACCAGCCGGTCGGTTCGGGGATCGAGCCCCGTCGTCTCGGTGTCGAATGCGACCACGGCGTCGTTCGGGATCGATTCAATCGTAGAAAAGAGCGTTTCATCGGTGTCGATCAGTACGGCACACCCTTCGGGATGATCGCATTTCGGAAATGTCGGGGCAACGGAGCGCACCGGTTCGGGTACGGAACCGTTTTGGGACTCTTCGAAAAGTGCTTTGGCCTTGAGGCTGCGCAATACCGCGTTCATCTCGTAATGGACGAGATCATCGTAAATCGGGAGAAACGGATTCTCGAAATGCATCGCGAACTGCCCGAAATCGAGCGGTTCGAGCGCATCGGCGCTCAGACGGACCAGTTCCCGTGAACGGAACGCGTCGTCGCGGTACGTTTCGAGCAGTCCGCGTATCCGCGGCGGCGCCACTTCGTCCAGACGCGCATAGATTTCCTCCAGGCTGCCAAACTGCGCCAGCAGCTTCTGGGCGGTCACTTTTCCGATCCCCTTGACGCCGGGAACATTGTCGGCACTGTCGCCGATCAGGGACTGGTAATCGATAAACTGGGTCGGATGGACGCCGTATTTTTCGTCGCAGTGGCGCTCGTTGAGCACTTTTTTCGAGATCGCGTCGACGAGGACGACGACGTCGTCCTCGATAAGCTGATAGAGGTCTTTGTCATGCGAAACAATACGGACCAGATACCCTTTGGCCCGTGCCTGGGCCACGACGGAAGCGATCATGTCGTCGGCTTCGAACCCGATGCGCGAAAGAGACTTGTATCCCATCTTTTCGATCCACTCGATCGCGACGGGGAGCTGTTTTTTCAGCTCCTCGGGTGCAGGAGAGCGGTTGGCCTTGTACTGCGGATCTATCTCGGCCCGGAAACTGGGCCCCGGAGCGTCGAGGGCGAAAATCAGGTAATCGCTGCCGTGGTCTTTGTGCAGCGAGGCGATAAAATTGACAAACCCGGTCAAAAGCCCCGTAGGGAAGCCGTGTCGGTTCGAAAGGGGGGGAAGTGCGTAGAAACTGCGGAAAAAAAATCCGAAAGTATCGATAATCGTAACGGTCGGCTGTCCCATCGGTCGGCTTTGTTATACCAATTCGATTTCACGGATCGCGTCGACGGCTTCTTGCAGTTTTGAGACGTCGTACCCCGCCGTTTCGGCTTTTTTAAGCCCCTGGGTGAGCGGGTGGTCTCCGAAGGGGTTGTTGACCGGGACGATCGTTTTGACGATGTTGAGGGCGACGGCGAATTCGGCCACCGCTTCGGGCGCTTCTTCGGGCGCATCGGAGAAACGGATCATGTCGACGAACTCCTCGTCGAAATTCCAGTGGGTGAATATTGCCGCGGTTACGGTCGCGGTAGTCTCCTCGACGTAGTTGCGTTCGACCTGCGCGATATCGATCGCCGTATCGATGTCGGAGCGGAAGCTCGTTTCCATGTGTTCTTGGATCACGTCGCTGGCAATGAGAATTTTCCCCGTTTCCTGCAAGAACGAGGCGAGAAAGAGCTTGTCGGCCTTGGCACGGTCGATCTGGGCGTACCATTTGTGCATCAATGCCGCCTGGATCGAAGAGATTTCCGCAAACCGCTCCGACGTGATACCGTAGGGCTCCATATCGACGTTGAGCAGTTTACGGACCGAATTCCCCAGACCGATCGAGCGGGTCATGCTCATCCCGAACAGCGAGACGGCCTGTCCGACGTTCGTGATCTCGTGGCGAAAACTGTAAAGGGGAGAGTTCGCGGCCTTGAGCAGGTTGGCAACGATCATAGGGTCTTGTTCGACGACTTTAACCATCTCGTGTATCGAGCCGTCGGGGTCGTTGCAAACCCGTTGCATGTCGATGACCGTCTTCGGAAGCGGCGGCAGAGATTTAATACTGTTGACAATCGAACTTTTCATTATTCACCCTCGTATACACTTATAAAACACTTTTGGACTATTATACCCTATCCAACTCAAGAGCGAGATATTTTCCGGTAAAACTTCCCGTTTTCTCCCACTCCGCGGCAACCGTTTCAGGCGATCCCTCGGCGACGAGCAACCCGCCGCCGCTTCCCCCTTCAGGCCCCATGTCGATGATCCAGTCGGCGTTTTTAATCATATCGAGATTGTGTTCGATCACCAGCACCGAATTGCCCAGTTCGACGAAGTTATGCAGCACCTTGGTCAGACGGTTGACGTCGTCGAAATGAAGCCCCGTCGTGGGTTCGTCGAGGATGTAGAGGGTCGAACCGGTGTCGCGGCGGCTGAGTTCCTTGGCCAGCTTGATCCGTTGCGCTTCCCCTCCCGAGAGGGTGACGGCGTTCTGCCCCAGCGTGATGTAATCGAGCCCGACGTCGCTGAGGGTCTGCAAAATCGCCTTGATCTTGGGGATCGGGGCGAAAAATTCCAGCGCTTCGCCGACGCTCATATTCAGGACATCCGAGATCGTTTTCCCCTTGTACTCGACCTGCAGCGTCTGGAGGTTGTAGCGGCTGCCGTGGCACGCATCGCATTTGACCATGATGTCGGGAAGGAAGTGCATCTCGATCTTGATCTCCCCTTCCCCCTGGCATTTCTCGCATCGTCCCCCTTTGACGTTGAAGCTAAAACGCGACGAGGTATAACCGCGGATCTGTGCCTCTTTCGTTTTCGCAAAGAGGTTACGGATCTCGTCCATTACCCCCGTGTAGGTCGCCGGATTCGATCGGGGAGTCCGCCCGATCGGACTCTGGTCGAGGTAGATCACCTTGTCGAGCTTCTCGAGCCCTTCGACTTCGACACCCGCGATGCGGTTGACCTTGCGGGCATGATTGAGAATCTCGCGCGTCACGGGCAGAAGCGTCTGGAGAATCAGCGAACTTTTCCCGCTTCCGCTCACCCCGGTCACGCAGACGAAGTTTTGCAGCGGGATCCGGACGTCGAGGTCTTTGATATTATTCAATGAAACGTTTTTGATACTCATCCACGCCTCCTGGGGACGGCGGTAGAAGTACTTGATCTGCTTTCGCCCCGAGAGGTAGTCGGCGGTGAGCGTACCGGACTTTTTGAGTTCCTCGAGCGTTCCGGCAAATACGACGTTCCCCCCGAATTTCCCGGCCCCGGGTCCGATATCGACGATGAAATCGGCGTGCTCGATCGTCTCCTTGTCGTGTTCGACGACGATCACGGTATTCCCTTTTTCCTGCAGCGAGCGCAGGGTCCGGATCAGTTTGAGGGTATCACGCTCGTGCAGCCCGATGCTGGGTTCGTCCAAAACGTACATGACCCCCGTCAGCCCGCTTCCGATCTGGCTGGCGATCCGGATCCGCTGCGCTTCGCCGCCGCTGATCGTACGGGCGTCTCGGCTGAGCGAAAGGTACCCCAGCCCCACGTCGTAGAGGAAAAAGAGACGTTCGCGGATTTCGTTCAGAATCGGGGCGGCGATCATCGCGTTCTGATCGCTGAGATATTCGAACGTCCGCGGCTCCGCAAACCATTCATACGTCTCTTTGAGCGGCATCGAAATCACCTCTCCGATCCCTTTTTCGGCAACGCGCACCGCCAGCGACTCGCGTTTGAGACGGTGGGAATTACACACGCTGCAGGGCTTTTCGCTCATGTAGTCGGCAAGGTCTTTTTCGTCCTTGAAAATGTCGTAGGCGATCCGGACGATTCCCGGCCAGGTCCGCTTGATCGGATGGTCTTGCCATTTGAATTCGACCTCCTCCACGCTGCCGTGGAGGATCGCTTTTTTCTCGTGTTCCTCAAGGGTGTAAAACGGCACGGTGATGTCGATTTTCCCGGCGGCGCAGAACGCTTTGAGGAACGTGAAGTAATACCCTTTGTTGAAGCCGTAGACGATCTTCACCGCCCCCTTTTCGATGGGAAGCTCCGAATCGATGATCTTGTCGTAATCGAGCGCGTAGCGGATCCCAAGACCGTCGCACTCGGGACAGGCCCCTTTGGGAGAGTTGAACGAAAACGACAGCGGTTCGAGAGGGTCGAAACTCACTTTGCAGTCGAAACAGGCGCTGTGCTCGCTGTAATGGATCAGGGCCTCCCGTAGCCCCATCTCCTCATGGTTCTGCACCTCGATCTCCACCTCGCCGTAACTTTCTTTGAGTGCTTTTTCAACGTCCTGCGCGATCCGGTCGTGGTTATCGGCGCGCACGACAAGGCGGTCGATGACGACTTTGAGGGTATGTTTTTTCGTCTTGGCGAGGTCGATCTCCTCATCGAGGCGGACCATGACCCCATCGATCATCGCACGGACGTACCCTTTGTGACGGAGCGATTCGAGGATATCGGCGAACGTCCCCTTCTTCTCCCGCACCAGCGGCGCAAGGATGACGATCTTCGAATTTTCGGGAAGTTTCAACACCTGGTCGATGATGTCCTGCGCCGACATTTTCGAGATTTTCTTACCGCACAGATGGCAGTGCTGCACCCCTACGCGGGCGTAGAGCAGACGCAGATAGTCGTAGATTTCGGTAATCGTCCCGACCGTCGAACGGGGGTTTTTGGAGGTTGTTTTCTGATCGATGGCGATGGCGGGGGTGAGCCCTTCGATCTTGTCGACGTCGGGTTTTCCGACACGGTCGAGAAACTGGCGGGCATACGAGGAGAGCGATTCGATGTAGCGACGCTGTCCCTCGGCGTAGAGGGTGTCGAAAGCGAGCGTCGATTTGCCGCTTCCGCTGATGCCCGTACAGACGACGAGGGCGTTTTTGGGGATCTCCAGAGAAATATTTTTAAGATTGTGCTCTTTGGCACCGATAATTTTGATCGTATCCATAGACGTTACCCCGCAATTAGTTTGTATGCCGTGACGGCAAAAATAAGAATGTAAAAAACCACCAGGATCTGCTTGTATCGGGCAACCTTGATGCGGTTGAGCAACGCGATGCCCAGGATTATCCCCACCAGCGACGAAAGGGCCATTACAAGCCCTTCGTAAAAATGGATCAGCCCCAGCCACGCGAGGGCGGCAAACGCCGATACCGACGTAAACATGACGAAAAACAACCCGACTGCGGAAGCTTTTTTCAGCGGGAAGCCCATAAAACTTACCAGGATCGGGGTCATCAGAATCGATCCGCCGACCCCCAGCATGCCGGAGAAGACCCCCACTCCGCCCCCTATCAGCGAATAAAGGGGACGGTTGACGATTTCGGGGCGTGTCGGAACGGGAGCCGAAAACGCCAGCCGCGCGAGCGTAAAGGCGACGATCGACAGAAAGAGCCATTCCAGAACCGACGCATCCAGAATCTTGACAAGGTAACCGCCCGCCGCTGCACCGACGATCCCGCCGTAGCCGAAATATTTGACCTCCCCGACCGAATAGGTCTGCCGGCGTTTATGGATCAAAGCGGCCATCAACGACCCCGCCACCATCTGGGTCACCGAGATCCCGATCGCTTCTTTGATCCCGAATCCCAGATAAAGCAGGACGGGGACGCTCACCGTCCCGCCCCCGATCCCGAAGAAACCCGACAGGGTCCCTATCCCGATTCCCAATAGTGCCAGTTCCAGCGTCATATCATTGCTTTGTATTGATTTTCCGGTCGCGCGATTATACCCCTTTGTCGCTTCAGGGAAACCTTTTCGAATCGGTTTGTTTTACGCTATAATGATTTCTGATACTTTAGAATAAGAAACGAGGGATTATGTTACCGATCATCGTCGAAGCCGCAGCCAATTTTTGCCTTCATCAGATACGCCTTCCCTACGAGATTTCCGAATTGCCCCCCAAAAAGAGAACACTTTTTGCTTTTATCGATATCGAATCGAACGGCAGTACGCACAGGGCCTATATCGGTTGCGATCCGACCCTGATCCAGACCATCGCCGAGATTTTTCTCGGAGAAGACGAAAGCGATGAGCAGACCCTGACCGATATGCTCCTCGAGACGGCGAACATGATCGTCGGCAGTGCCAAAGTACTCGCCGCCGAAGCATACGACACCTCGATGATGATCGCAACCCCGTTTTTCGTTTCCGAGGAACTCTCGCAGATCCGGCCCGACGCGCTGCAATGCATCGGGATTAACGACGGCGAACTGACGATAGCGTTGAAAAGGCTCTAAAGATGGATGAAACACAAACACCCGAAACCGAAATCCCCCTCCACCACGAGGCCGAGCACGTCGATCTCGAAAAAGAGCTCGAATGGATGGACTACGAAGGGCTGCTTGACATGGAAGTCGAGTTTGTCGCCGACCTGGGACAGACGACCCTTACGCTGGGGGAGATCCTGAGACTCAAAAAAGGGGACCCTATCGATCTGGGAAAACCGGCGGGGGAAAGCGTAGAAGCCTACGTCAATCGCCGCATCATCGGCAAAGGGGAAGTCATGGTCTATGAAAAAAACCTTGCCATCCGTATCAACGAGGTACTCGACTCGAGCGCCGTACTCTACTATCTTTCAAAAGAGAGACTATGAAATATCTGATCGCCCTGTTTATCCTCACCCCGATGCTCTGGGGAGCCAAAGTCCTCAGCTATAACGTTTACGATCGTAACGACCGTGTCGACGTCATGCTCACCTTCGATACCCCCTACGAAGGGGTCCTGCGCCAGAACCGCCAGGGCGACACGATCGTCGTAAAGCTCGAAGAAGCGTTTATCGAAGCTTCCAAAACCAAAGACGTCAATTCGGCCTATCTGAACAAACTCACCATCGCACCGCAGGGAGAACACCTCGAGATCATCGCCAAAGTCTCTCCCGACGTCACGATGCAGGCGTCGAAAACTTCCGATTCGTACGGCCTCCGCCTGCGCTTTATGAGTGCCGCGGGGATTGCAAGTTCCACCGCTCCCTCTCCGGTTGACGAAACGGCTCTTACCGGCCTTCCGACGAAAAAAAGCAATGAGTTCGAGCAAAGCTATTACGTCGTCATCGCGATCCTCGTCATCGGGATCGGGATCCTGCTGTGGCTGAAGCAAAGCATCGCCAAACGGACCGGTGTGATCCAGCCGCAACAGCCCAAAACACCTTGGCTTTTCAACAAACCCGCCGCCGAAGTACAATCCGTATCGGCACCGGCTATGCCGATTTCCCCCATCAAAGCGGGAGAGAGCGGAGGGATACACATCCGTTTCCAAAAAAGTCTCGACGCGATCAACAGCGTCGCGATGCTCGACTACGGTACCCAAAGCTATCTCGTCCTGATCGGGACGAATACCGTACTGCTGGACAAATTCCAGGACAACATTCCCGTCACCCAAAACGAATTCGAATCGCTCCTGCAATCCAAACACCGTGAACTCGACGGTTTCTTTCAGCTCGGTTCGGCGGCCGACGAACCCTTTGACGCTTACAAGGAAAAAGCGTCGGGAGTTTATTAAAAGCTCCCCTCTCCTTCCGGTCTTTGGGACCTCTTAATAATCCCGCCTCCCTTTATCTCACCCTATGCCCGTCCGCTTCAGCACTCGCACGCAAGATCCGATGCACTGAACCCTTCGGAAATCTGGCGGTGGGTAAGGAAGAATTCGTCGACGACTTCCCGGAAATGGACGGGATCGTCGATCCGGTTGACAAGGTCGCGCATCGCCGAAGCCCCTTCGTATCCTTTGGAATAGGTATGGACGTGCTTGCGGAACGTTACGACGCCGCGCGGTCCGTAAAAACGGACCATACCGTCAAGATGTTCCATAATGATTGCGTGTTTGATCAGGGGATCGACGGTGGCCGATCCCGTTTTGAGCTGGTGGAAAATCCACGGCGCACCTACCGCGCCGCGTCCGATCATTACCCCGTCGGCCCCGGTGTGTTCCAGCACCCACTGGGCTTTCTCGTACGAATCGATATCGCCGTTGGCAATGACGGGGATATTCACGGCCTGTTTAATCTCGGCGATCGCGTCGTAGTCGACCGGAGCTTTGAATTTTCCCGCACGCGTACGGCCGTGTACGGCGAGAAAATCGGCGCCGCAATCCTCGACGATTTTGGCGATTTCAAGGTGGTTTTTCGACTCGAATCCCAGGCGGATTTTGACGCTGAGGGTCGATTTGTTCGACGTTTCCTTGATCGTACGGATGATGCGGGCCATTTTAGGGAGGTCTTTTAGCAGTGAACTTCCCGAACCGTGGCTGACGATCTTGGGAACGGGACAGCCGCAGTTAAGGTCGATGATGTCGATCTCTTCTTGCGCGTTAAGGACCTCTACCGCGCGACGTACGACCTCTTCGTCCGCCCCAGCGATCTGGACCGAGTAGGGGTCTTCATTCGGGCTGCGTTCGAGCATTTTGATCGTCTTTTGCGAACCGTACGCCAAAGCGTTGGAGCTGATCATTTCACTGACGGTGAGGTCGGCGCCGAATTTTTTGACGACGTTGCGAAACGGAAGGTCAGTGTATCCCGCGAGCGGTGCAAGAGCGTAGACGGGGCTTGAAAAATCGAGTTTGGGAGTCATGATGTTTTACCTGTAAAACGGTTATTTCGCCCGGAGGGCGAAGTGTCAGAGCCGTTTGGCTGCCGTGATTAATGGCAGCTCCGGCGAAGGAAGATGGCGATGTCGTAATGTTTGTTCGCTTTTTTGAGGTCGCGGTACGCTTTGAAGATCTGGTACTCGTCGTGCGACGTGTTGTTGAGGATCTCGTTGGCGGTATCGTTCATCTGCAGATCGTAAAGGGTGTACAGGTACCCTTCCATCGCATCGTCGTTGTTCTCGCTGAGCATTTCAAAAAGGCGGATGCGCTGCTCGGGGAGCATGTTTTTAGCCATGGATTCAGAGAGGTCCAGCCAGTCCGCACCCTGCAGTTTCAGGGTGCCGAACAAACCGATCAGTTCCTCATTCGAAATCTCGATGCCGTTTTCCGCCGCATTGACCCGCTGCACGAACGTGAGCAAAGAGGCTTTCGTGAAGAAACGTTTGAACTTCAGGATCGAGCCGGCAGAGGCTTTTTTAACGTACTCCTCGAATGCTTTGGCGCAAACGATGTCGCCGTAGCTCTCAGGACGTGAAAGCACCGCATCCGCATCGATTTCTCCCCGTTCCAGCCGGTTAAGGTTGTTCTGGATTACGATTGACGCCGTTGAGGGAAGGTGGAACTTTTTGATGTCCACTTTTTTCTTCTCTTTGACGTCGCGCATCAGTTCAAGCGCTTCGTCGATTTTTTCGTTTCCGATCGAACGGAGGGTTTCGAAAGGGAGAATGAGGCTGTTGTCGATCAGTTTCCCCATCAGTTTGTAGGCATCGCTTTTATAGACGTAATTGCGTTCTCCCGTTCCCAGCAGGGAATCGCGCAGTGCGTCCATCATCTTTTCGTGATCTTTGCCCAGGCGGCGGAGCTTGTAATTGCCGACCAGCGCGTATACGCCCATGTGCAGGAGACTGGCGAAATACATGATCACCAGAGGAACGACGACCCAAAAGGCGATCGGGAGGTTCGGGAAGTGCATTCCCAGCAGATCGAAAGATACGGCGCCGTTGTTGATGCTGTACGTCGCGGCCGCAACCAGCAGCATCAGCAGCAGCGATGCCAGGGTGTAACGTTTAAGCTGCATTCTCTACCTCGCTTTTAGTGTTTGTTTTTTTCAACGATCGGGCGGCACACAATGCAGTATTTGGCGTGCGGTTTCACTTTCAGGCGCTGGAAGCCGATGTCGTCTTCGCACATTTCACAAATACCGTATTGTTTGGATTTGATTTTGGCCAAAGCGGCTTCAATTTCCTGCAACTCCTGCATCTGCTGGGCACCGATGGCATTTTCAACCATGTTGTCGTTGCTGACGGACGCATAATCACCTTCGTCGTTGAGCTCAAGCTCGCGCAGTTGATTCATTTCGCTTTCAACGCCGGTGATGTTTTTGATAATCTGGGCCTTCCGGGTCAGCAATATTTCCTCGAAATAATGCAACTCATGGTCTCTCATCAATGCTCCTCATTTGTGATACGGATGGTTTGCAGCCAATGCATAGGCACGGTAGATCTGCTCGAGCAAGACCGCCTTGGCGATTTTGTGGCTCATCGTCAGATCCGACAGGCTGATCGCACTGTCGCACCGCTCCACAAAGCTTTTTTCAAAGCCGTATGCGCCGCCTATAAAAAATTGCAAGGCGATTTTATCACTTATAAGCTTACTAAATGCAAAACTGTCCAGTTTTTTCCCCTCCGGATGCAGCGCGATCGAATAGCTTTTCCCCAGCATCGGCGCAAGGAGTTTCGTATACGCTCCCTGCGATGCCTCAGCGCTGATGGTATGCGCCTTGGCGATCTCTTTGGGAAAGAGTTCGATGTCCTCGATTTTGGCGAATCGGGAGATCATTTTCATCTGTTCCTGGTAAAGGGGATCGTAGAGCGAACGCTCCTTTTTTGCGATGGAGATGACGGATATGTTCACAGGATGCCGCTTCCCATCACGTGGTACGTGACGTTTTGAAACCGGTCATCCAGCCGTACCCCGCCGATCGCCGCTACCGGATGGCGCGAGAGTGCGGCGATGGCGTCGAGGCGTTCTCCCAATACTTTCGCGTCGGATTTGGTGGCGGTGGCACGGTAGGCGCCCAGCCCGACGTAATTGAGTTCGAGGGTGTTCGCCACCGCGATCTCGCGTTCGTTATGCGTCGAAAGGCCGACGATCTTGTCCGTTCCGATTGAGAGTCTGAGGATTTTGAGCGCTTTGAGCGGGTCAGGGTCGATGGCATAGAGGTCTTCTTGCCCGATGTGGACGCCGTCGCAAAACGGGGCGAGTTCGTAGTGGTCGTTGACGATCAGAAAGCCGTCCCACAACCGCCGCAGAACGATCAGGTCCGCTTTGATCGCGGCGATGTCGGCATGTTTATTCCGATACTGGATCACTTCGGCCCCCAGTGCGTTCGCACGGTTCACGAAAGCGTTGATATCCGCCCCTTTGACCTTGAGATTGTCGGCGTCGCAGAGTGCGTAAAGGCGCATATCAGGGGAGCAGAAGGTTCAGCAGGTCGCCGAGGGTATCTTTGAGCTCGTCACGGGAAACCACCATGTCGATGGAACCTTTTTCGAGGAGGAATTCGGCCCGCTGGAACCCTTCGGGGAGGTCGCTTCCGATGGTCTGTTTGATAACCCGCTGGCCGGCGAAACCGATCAGTGCGCCGGGCTCGGCAATGATGATATCCCCCAGCGTCGCGAACGAGGCGCTCACCCCGCCCATCGTCGGATCGGTGAGAAGCGAGATATAGGGAAGCTTCGCTTCGGCAAGTTTGGCCAATGCGGCGGAAGTCTTGGACATCTGCATCAGCGAAAAGGTACTCTCCTGCATCCGTGCCCCGCCGCTGGCGCTGACGATAATGAGTCCCATCCGTTTGTCAATCGCACGGTTGATGGCGCGGACGATTTTCTCCCCTTCGACCGAACCGAGCGATCCGCCCATGAAGTTAAAATCGAACACCACCAGCTGGGCGGGAGCGCCGTTGATGGTGCATTCGCCGCTGACAACGGACGAGTAGGTCCCATTTTTGGCGTATCCCTCTTCGACACGGGCCGCATAGCTTTTTTTATCGACGAAATTGAGCGGATCGACAGGTCTGAGATTCGCATCGAATTCGACAAAACTCCCCTCGTCCGCGATAAGGGCCAGACGCTCTTTGACACCGATACGCAGGTGATGGCCGCATTTGGGGCAGACGTGATTTTGCTTTTCGATCTCTTTGTAGTACATCAGGGACTGGCACGATGGGCATTTGACCCAGTGCGAAGGTGCCTCGCTTTTCGTAGGCTGTTTTTTCTTTTCGGAGTCACCGAACAGGTTGAATAGACTCAAAAAATCTCCTTTTGTACAATCGCTAGAATACGCTCAAACACTTCGACCTCTTGGGCTACGAGCAAGAAACGGTCGTTTTGAAACGTGTGCAGATGGCGGCTCAGATGCAGACCCGCCTGTATATCGTATGGGCGCATTGTACCCAAAAATAGCACATATTTTACATAAGGGGCGTAAGCGAGCGAGAGGGCCAATGCTCCGGGAGAGCGGAATTTAAACCCCTCGTCGATCAGTTTGGCCGCAAGTTCGGGATGGTTCGGAGACTTTTCGAAAAGGCCGATTTTCGCATAAGGATTCGATGCGACCGCTTCTCTGTTTTGGGGGGCTTCGAGCGAAGTACGGTAATATGCATCAGGCGTACGGACAAAGAGGTCGCCGTTGGCCAGGTTGCACACCAGCGATTCGAGGGTCTTGCCCTCTTTTTCCAGGGCGATGGAAATGCCGTAATAGGGGAAACGGGAGAGAAAGTTGTCGCTGCCGTCGATCGGATCGAGGATAATGTTCACCGAAGATGGGGGGTCCATCCATCCCGCTTCTTCGGAAAACACCGATCCATACGGGTGCAGGTGCGCGTAACAGACCGATTCGGCTCTGAGGTCGATGCCGCTGCTGACGTCGCCGCCGAAGCCGCGGTCGTGTGCGGTAAAATGGGAAATTCCCTCCTCGCCGCAGATACGGCGCACTTCGAGGCACGCCGCAACGGCCGAATCGATAAAGCGGCTCATCAGCCCAGCAGTGATTTGGCGATCGCTCTGGCCGCCTCACGGCCGTCGTAGGCCGCGGTAACGACCAGATCGGCACCGCGCTGGCAATCTCCGCCGGCATAAATACCCGGGGTCGTTGTCTCGTATTTCTCATTTACGACAATACCGCCCCAGCCGTTCACGTTGATCCCGTTTTCGGCCAGGAAGGGGGGAACGACCGGATCGAATCCGAGCGCCATGATGATGACGTCGGCGTTGACTTTGAAATCGCCCCCTTTGACCTCTTCCATTTTCTGACGGCCGCTTTCGTCTTTGGCGCCCAGGACCGTTTTGGCCATCAGGATGCCGACCGCTCTGCCGTTGTCTCCGAGGATAACCTCTTTGGGGGAAGCGTGAAATACGAATTCCACCCCTTCCTCGATCGCGTTTTTGTACTCTTTGACCGATCCGGGCATGTTGTGCGCGTCACGGCGGTAAAGGCACGTAACGTTTTTCGCCCCTTCGCGGCGTGCGGTACGGACACAGTCCATCGCCGTATCCCCTCCCCCGATGACGACGACGTCAAGATCTTTGAAGTCGAACTTTTTATCGTAGGAGAGGCCGAAATTTTTGCGCTGGATCGCGGTAAGGTAGTCCATCGCCACAAATACGTTCGAAGCGTTTTCGCCCGCGATTTTGGCCGATTTCCCTTTGGTCGCGCCGATCCCGACGAATACGGCGTCGTGTTTGTCGGCAATTTCGCCGAACTCGACGTCTTTGCCGACTTCGCATTCGAGAACCAGGTTCAGACCCGCTTCTTTGAGAAGTTCGACGCGGCGCTCGACGATTTTTTTGTCAAGTTTGAAGTTGGGGATGCCGTAGGTGAGCAGCCCGCCCGCGCGGTCGCTGCGCTCGTACATCGTTACGGCGATTCCCGAACGGAGCAGATAGGTCGCACAGGAGAGTCCCGCAGGACCCGAACCGATGATCGCCACTTTTTTATCCGTCGTGATCCCCGGAAAATAGGGTTTGAGTCCCTGGCGGAACCCTTCTTCGTTGATGAACGTCTCGACCGATCCGATCGTGATCGCCCCGTGTCCGTCGTTGAGGGTACAGTCCCCTTCGCACAGGCGGTCGTGCGGGCATACGCGCCCCATCACTTCGGGGAACGGCGAGGGCTCGTTGGAGAGTTTGAACGCGAATTTCAAATCTTTTTCGGCTACCGACTTCAACCATTGGGGAATGTAGTTGTGCAGCGGACATTTGTTCAGACAAAACGGGTCACCGCACTGAATGCAGCGGTCGCTTTGTGCCGAAGCGTCGTTTTGCCCCATCTGCTCGTAAATCTCGTTAAAATCTTTCAGACGTTCGACAACCAGCCGTTTGCTGGGATCGATACGCTCAATCGTTAAAAATTCTCTCATAATGGTTTAGTCCCCTTTGTCCGGATTGAGTGGGAGTTTGGTTAGGTTTTTCGGGCGGACGAGCCAGAAATTACGGATTTCGACACGGAAATTTTTCAACAGTTCTTTCGCTTTTTCGCTCTCGGTCTCGGTAACGTACTCTTTGAGAAGACGTTTGAGATAATGGCGCGCTTCGTCGCCGTCGTCGGTATCGATCCGCAACGCGTCGACCAGCTCACGGTTGACGTTTTCAACGAAACTGTGGTCGGCGTCGTACACGAACGCGAACCCTCCCGTCATCCCCGCACCGAAGTTAATCCCCGTTTTGCCGAGGATCACGGCGACGCCTCCGGTCATGTATTCGCACGCGTTGTCACCCGTCCCTTCGACGACCGCAAGCGCGCCGGAGTTACGAACCGCAAAACGCTCACCGACCGAACCGGCGATAAAGAGTTTACCGCCCGTCGCACCGTAGAGACAGGTGTTACCGCCGGCACTGAACGCCTCCCCCTGATTCTGGGATTTGATAACGATTTTACCGCCGTGCATCCCTTTCCCGATGTAATCGTTCGCTACGCCGTCCAGACGGATCGAGACGCCGTTGATCAAAAAGGCTCCCAGTGCCTGGCCGGCGATCCCTTTGAGATCGATGCGGATCGTATCCTCTTTAAGTCCCGCGTCACCGTAGTATTGCGCGATCTCGCCGCTGATGCGGGCACCGAAACTGCGGTTGAGGTTGCAGATGTCGCGGACGATGCGAACCGTGCGCTCGGGATGCTTGATCGCGTCCATCACTTCGGCGAGCACTTTTTTCTCGAACGCATTGTCGTCAAACGGCTCGTTTGAGGCTGCCTGACAGGTATCCACACCCTCTTCGCGGTGCAATACGGAGCTGAAATCGAATTTTTTCGCAAATTCGTCGTCGACGACGCGGAGCAGGTCGCTGCGTCCGATCAGTTCTTCCATCGTCCGGTATCCCAGTTGGGCCATGATTTTACGCACGTCTTCGGCCAGATAGGTGAAATAGTTGATCAGCTGATCGACCGTTCCGGTGAAATACTCTTTGCGGAGTTTTTCGTTCTGCGTCGCAACCCCGACCGAGCATTTGTTGACATGGCAGATGCGGAGCATCTTACATCCGATAATGGTCAGCGCACCCGTACCGAACGCATAGCTCTCCGCACCCAGAAGGGCCGCTTTGACGATGTCGGTTCCGGTTTTGAGTCCCCCGTCGGTCTGAACGTGGACGAGTCCGCGAAGGTTGTTCGCTTTGAGGGCGTTATGGGCTTCGGAAAGTCCCAGTTCCCACGGATTCCCCGCAAATTTGATCGACGTCAGCGGAGCCGCTCCCGTACCGCCGTCGCCGCCGGAGATGATGATCTTGTCGGCATAGGCTTTGGCCACCCCCGCCGCGATCGTACCGACACCCGCGGCCGAAACGAGTTTGACCGCCACTTTGGCGTTTGGATTGACCTGCTTCATGTCGAAAATAAGCTGCGCCAGATCCTCGATCGAATAGATGTCGTGGTGCGGCGGCGGAGAAATCAGCGTGACGCCGGGCATCGTATAGCGAAGTCGCGCGATCAGGCCGCTGACTTTGTGCCCCGGAAGCTGTCCCCCCTCACCGGGTTTTGCACCCTGGGCGATTTTGATCTGGATCTCTTCGGCGCTGCGAAGGTATGCCGGAGTAACCCCGAAACGTCCCGATGCGACCTGCTTGATTTTCGAGTTTTTGAGGGTTCCGAAACGCGCCGCGTCTTCTCCCCCCTCACCCGAGTTGCTTTGCGCGCCGATCGTGTTCATCGCGACCGCGAGGCATTCGTGCGCTTCGGGAGAGATCGATCCCAGTGACATCGCCGCAGAGGCGAAACGTTTGAAAATCGCCTCTTTGGGCTCGACTTCGCTGATGTCGATCGGTGCGCGATCGGATTTGAACTCGAAGAAATCGCGGATGAATTTCAGGCCGCGGCCGTTGACCAGTGCGCTGAGACGGTCGAAATCTTCCCGTTTCCCCGTTTTGGAAACGCGGTGAATCGCGTGAATGACGTCGGGACTGAAATCGTGATGTTCCTGCCCGTTGTAGAATTTATAGAATCCCCCGATTTTGAGCGGGAACATACGGTTGAATCCGCCTGCTGCGAACGCCTCTTTGTGGTTGCGCTCCAGGCGGGCGTCGATATCGTCGTACGAGAGCCCCGGAATCAGGACGTGCGAATCGCCGAAGCACTCCTCGACCATCTCGCGGCTGAGTCCCATGACGTCGAAAAGACCCGAATTACGGTACGAGGCGATCGTCGAAATACCCATTTTGGACATGATTTTAAGGAGTCCGGAATTGATGGCGTGATGAACCGATTTGAACGCTTCGGAGCAACTGATCTCTTTGTTGTGCTCATCCAGATGCGCCGCAACGGTCGCGAACAGAAGCGACGGATAAACGGCGCTCGCACCGTAGGCGATCAGGGTTGCCGCACCGTGCGAATCGATCACTTCGCTCGTGCAGGCGACGATCGACGTGAGGTGACGGATTTTTTCGTCCAGCAGCGCCCGGCTCAGGCGTCCGACCGCCATCAGCATCGGAATGGTTTTATGCTCGGGGCCGAATCCCGCATCGTCGAGGATGACGATACGGATCCCCTCTTCGCGAACCGCCTTGACCACTTCGTCTACCAACGCTTCCAGAGCCGGTTTCAAAGGACCTTTGTACGCGGTCGAGAACGTGCGGTTGGCATAGAACGGCTCGAACCGTGGAGAGTTTTTGTCTCCGAACGATTTGAGGACGTCGAGTTTTTCGCGGGTAATGACCGGTGACGTCGCTTTCAGACGGTGGGCATGCGACGGGATTTCGTCGAGAATGTTGTGGGTCTCTCCGAAGCCGGTGTTGAGGCTCATCACCACTTTTTCGCGGATCGGGTCGATCGGCGGATTGGTCACCTGCGCGAAACGCTGCTTGAAATAATCGCTGAAACTACGCTGAACGCTGCTGAATGCGGCCAGAGGCGTATCGTCTCCCATCGATCCGACCGCTTCTTTGCCGTCGCGGATCATCGGTTCGATCACCTGTTCGACCACCTCCTGGGTGATGTTGTAAAAGCGCTGACGCGCAACCAGGTTGGCGGCGTCGTAGTCGCAACGGGTAACGTACTGCTCTTCGACGTGCTCCTGAAGGTAGATCATGTGGTCGTTGAGCCATTTCATGTACGGGTTGGAGCTTTTGAGGTAGTTGTTGATGTCCTCGTCTTTGAGCACTTTCCCGAACTTGAGGTCAAGCCCGATCATCTGCCCCGACTGCAGACGTCCCCGTTCGCGGATTTTTTCCTCGGGAATGTCGATAACCCCGTATTCGCTGGCGATAAGAAGGGTATCATCGTCGGTGATGATGTATTTGGAAGGACGCAGTCCGTTACGGTCGAGAACACACCCGATGTAACGCCCGTCGGTGAGCGAGAACGCCGCGGGACCGTCCCACGCTTCGAAAACGGTGGAATGGTACTCGTAGAATGCACGAAGCTCGGGGTCCATGTGCGGAGCGTTCTGCCACGGTGCGGGGATGACGGCCCGTGCCGCTTTGAAGAAATCCATACCGTTGACGATCAGGAATTCGAAAAAATTGTCGGCGCTGGCGCTGTCCGAACCGCCCGGCTGAAGGATCGGCAACAAGCGCTCGATCTCTTCGTCCGTGAAAACGTCGCTTTTGATCGATTCGGATTTGACCGCGACGTTGAAGCGGTTCGCCTCGACCGAGTTGATCTCACCGTTGTGGGCAACCGCGCGGAAAGGCTGGGCAAGACGCCATTTTGGAAGGGTGTTGGTCGAAAAACGCTGATGGAAGAGCGCAAACGAGATTTTGAATTTCTCGTTTTGCAGGTCGGGATAAAACTCTTTGATGTGGGTCGGCATGATCAACCCTTTGTACGAGACGACGCGGGTCGACATCGACGCGATGTAAAAATCGGGATCGTCGACCAGGGCGTGTTCGGTCTCCTTGCGGCTCAGGTAAACGAGCGCGTCGAAACGCTGGGACGCCATCAGCGAATTGGGGGTAATAAAAATGTGGTGGATTTCAGGCAGGGTGGCGAGCGCCTGTTCTCCGAGCGCATTCGTATCGACCGGAACGACACGGTCCAGAACCACTTTCAGATCGTTGTTGGCACACACTTTCGCCAGCGTCGAGAGTTGGGACGCGTCACGGGTGAAAACGACCGCCACGGCATACATTTTAGGGAGTTCGACCCCCAGCTCCGCCGCGGTAGCGCGCATAAACTCGCGGGGGAGGGAGAGGAGCAGTCCGCTGCCGTCCCCCGTTTTACCGTCCGCCGCGACGGCGCCGCGGTGCATCATCCGCTCGAGCGCGGTAATCGCGTTTTCGAGGTTTTCGTGCGAAGGGCGGTTTTTGATGTTGGCGATCAGACCAAACCCGCAGTTGTCTTTGAATGAACGTAATAAATCTCGGTATTCCACTGGAATCGTCACCTTTCACCGGAACAATTTCGGCAAATTGTTATTTTTTAATCTCTTTTTAAACATAAGTAGTTTATAGAGGTCAAAATTTTGTAAATTATACCGCTTGTCAGGTTAAAAAAGGTTAAAATAACGGACCGATTTAGAAATTTGTCAGATTTTTGTGTAGAGTAGAACCAGATATGCAGGGCTTTATCATCCGCCTCAACCGTGCGCGGGAAGAAGATACGATCGTTACCATCATAGCCGAGGAAAGCTTACAGACGCTTTATCGTTTTTACGGTGCACGGCACAGCCCGATCAACGTCGGCTACAAAATCGATTTCGAAGCGGAGCATTCCCTCAAATCCTCCATTGCCCGCCTGCGCGACGTTATTCATCTTGGGTATCCCTGGCTGGGAGACTTTGAACGGATGCGGCTGTGGCAGCAGTTCATCTCCTTGTTCTACCCTCACCTCAAAGACTCCGAAGAGATCGGCGGCTTTTACTTCGCCCTTCTCGACGACGCGGCATCCAAATGGAAAGAGCAAAACCCCAAGCGGGTAGCCGTCGAGGCCTACATACGCCTCCTCGAACACGAAGGGCGGCTGCACCGGGAGATGCACTGCTTTTTCTGCGACCTCCCCATCGAAGGGGAAATCTCGCTGATCCGCGCTTTTCTCCCCGCCCACCGCCACTGTTCCCATACCCTGAGCATCAATCCCAAAGGGCTCGAATGGCTCTACGAACACGCGTCTACCCTCTTTTTGGACGATCGTGAAGTGGAACGGCTGTGGTACGTCATCAACGAAGGGCTTTAAGCTCTCATTTCGGGTACACTATTTGCTTGTCATAAACAACTATGAATCCACAAAGAGTTGTCCATGCGTAAAAAAACGGCCCGCGACCTGATTATCGACCGCTATACCCCGACCTCGGTAAAAATAGAAACCCGCCCCTTCGTTGCCCAAACCGTAAGTCGCGGGGCTACCCTCGAAGAGTTTTACCGTGAAGTCGACGCCAAAAACGCCCAGAGTTTCCGCCAGCAGTATCTCGTCAAAGACGCTTCCGAGATCGAATCGATGATGCGGAACAACCGCAAACTGATCGAGGCCAAACGGGGACGGGGGAATTAAGCCTTAGATGTCGTAATGATAGGGCTGATACGCCTGGTCGATTTCAGAGAGTTTCATCCCGAAGAGACGGCGCATCTTCTCTTCGATATCGCCCCAGAAATATTCAAGGATCAGACTCGATCCGACGTTTCCGTCGATTTTGTAGAACGGCCCTTCCAACGCTTCGATAATTTCCAGCACTTCGATTTCATGGGGAGCGCGCGCCAGTTTGTAACCGCCGCTGGCACCCCGCGTACTGTTGAGCAGATGGTTGCGGCGCAACATCGAAAGAAGCTGTTCAAGATAACCGTGGGAAATTTTGGTCATCGCGGCGATTTCGCGTACCTGCATCGCGCGGCCGTACGGCGCGTGGGAGAGAACATGCATGGCGGCAAGGCCGTAAATCGTCTTTGAAGAGAGCATTGCCATTATTCAAACCCCTTCGGATAGATTTTTTTGGCCCAGTGGTAGAGTTTGCACGCGATGCAATAGCCGAAAAACAGGTCCAGTGCCGCGCAGAAAAGGTAAATCGCCGCGACGACGTTGACCGCCCATGCGATTCCCAGAAGATGAAACAGCGCCATCGCGGCGACAAACCCGACCCCGAACAACGATGCCAGCCGTTTGGCCCCGGCATCTTCCATCCGGCTGGGCAATGCAAGACGGCGCTGTATCCACAGCGAAGCGTTCTGGATCGGGCTGAGATGTTTGACGCCGTAAAGACGAAGTGCAAAATCAATCGTCAAAAAAAACAGGATCGCTACGAACCCGCTTACCAGGTACGCGACTACCCCGCTCATCACGAAAAGCGTGTTGATCCGCGTCACCGTAGCATCGACCTGCCGGAAAATCAGTGGGCATTGTTGAGCCATGAAAGACCCCTTCTTTTTTTTCGCCATAGTAAAATAGATTTTTCTTATTGTCAAGCATCCATACAGAATTACTAAGGTATAAAAAGGAGGGAAATAAAAAAAGGGGATTTCTCCCCCCTTCTGCGGTATCAGCGGTTCGGGATCAGTTCCCGAACCTTTTTCTCCACGGCGGCAAGCGAATCGAACGGTTTGAGGACGTAGTGGTCCGCACCGATTTTATGGCTTTGCAGCACTTTGTCGAGCGTCGAATAAGCCGTCATCATGATGACGACGCAATCGGGGTCTTTGGCCTTGATCTCTTCGAGCACGCTCAATCCGTCGCGCTGCGGCATCATGATGTCTAGCAGCACGCCGTCAAACTCTCCGGCCTTGAAACGGCTCAGGGCGCTCAACGGATTGTCGAAATAGGTCACTTTGATGTCTCCCGCACGCCCAAGCGCTTTTTCCAGCATCGTCCCGATGGACGCTTCATCGTCTACAATCATCAAACGGATCATTCATTACCTCCAAACAAATTATCAATCGCGTGTTCCATCAAGTCCTCGGTTTTTTCCGCTACCAGCACGTCAAGCGCTTCGAAGACACCGTGGCTGGCCTCCTCGATTTTGCGGATACGCTCCTCGATCTGGGTACGCGAACACAGTTTTTTGCCGTCGCCGCAATCGGCAATGAGGGCATTGGCCTGGGTATGGACCTGCGCATGGGGGCCTTCAAGCCGGCTGTAGGATTTCAGGTGCCCGAACTGCTCTTTGCCTACGCCGCCATCGTACCATTTGCCCAGACGGCAGGAGTGGTGATCGACGGGTTTGAAATCGCTCTCCTGCCCGAACAAGAAAGCGTAGACGTTGTTTTTGTAGATGACGTGGTCGATTTTGGCGAGGTTGCTGAAAATATAGTTGCTGATGTCCATGATCTCATAAACGCTGCGCGACGCGTTACGCTGGAATATTTCCATCCGCCCGCCCATCTGGGAAACGTCGTCTTTGGTCTCCGAAACGATCCCCGAGAGTTCTCCGGTCGCCGTTTCGATCTCGCTGGTATCCTGCGTCATCGACTGGATTACGATTTCGATCTCTTTGGTGGCTTTCTGGGTCCTCTCTGCCAGTTTGCGCACCTCGTCGGCGACGACGGCGAATCCCCGTCCGTGTTCGCCGGCACGTGCCGCTTCGATCGCGGCGTTGAGGGCAAGGAGATTGGTCTGGTCGGCGATGTCTTTGATCAGCGCCACGACACTCGAGACTTCGTGAGAGCGGCTGACGAGGTTGGCCGTCGTCGCCATCGTCCCCTCCATCAGTTCGGCGAGTTTGTTCATCCCCTCGTCAACCTCTTTGGCCAGTCGAAGCCCCTCTTGGGAACCCTTGGCCGTTTCACGCGACTGTTCGGTCATGTCTTTGAGTTTTTCGAGGATGTCGATAAAGACTTTCTGCGTGGCACCAAGTGCGCCGCGGATGCTTTTTTGGTGCATCTCGAGCAATCCCCCCTCTTCGCCGCTGACCGTCGAGGATTTGTGCAGGACGAACCCTTTGAAGCCGTTACGAAGGCTTTTTTGGACGACGTCGGCTTCGCATTCGCCGACGATCACTTCGTGCACTCCCGATGAGAGGGCGCGGACGAGAGAAGCCTTGTCGTCAATCGCTTCGGCACGGGTGTTGAAAAACACTGCCTCGTTGTTCGCATCGACGACGACAACCGCTTCCTTGTCGCTCAGCGCGGCGATCTCCTTGTACAGTTCCAGCTCGGCGGCCAGACGGTCGCGTTCGGCGCGAAGCTCGGCGGCTTCGTCGCGGTATCTTTTGATTTCGTTTCCGAAAAACATACTACTCCTTCTCCTGATAGGTTTTTAATACGACTTCAAATTCCGCACCCCGGTTGCGGTTGGCCACGCTGATTTTCCCGCCGTGTTTGTCGATGATCGCCTTGGCCACGTTCAATCCGATTCCCATGCTTTTTTTCTTTTCCCCTCCGACCGCAAAATCAAAAATCGTCGGCAGTATCCCCTCGGGAATCCCTCCGGCATTATCCGAAATTTTGACCCGGATCCGCACATCGTCGCACTCGAACGCAATGTCCAACCGTCGATCAGCATACGCTATTTTACCTTTTTCGAACTCATCGAGCGCGTTGTTCACGATAATGATCCACACCTGCTCGAGCCGCGTCGCGATCCCCAGCGTTCTGCACTCTTCGAACCGGTCGTATTTCGTTTCGTACGAAAAAGGCTCCCCGTTGATCGTGATGGGGACGATGTGACGGGAACGGTTCATGACGATCCGCAGTGCGTAAACCAGGGTCGTGTAGGGATTGCAGGACTTCATCTCCTCCTTGCCGGTGCCGGCGAATTCATACATCGACGCGACAATCGACTGGATCCGTTCGATCCCCTCTTCGATGGGACGGAACAACCCCTCCGCTTCGGGGAGCTTTTCGGAACATTCGAATTTCAGAAGCTCAAGATTCCCTTTGATGTACGTGATGGGGGTATTGATCTCGTGGGTGATACTCGCCGCGAGCCTGCCGACCGTCATGAGTTTGGCGTCGCTGAGTTTCTCTTCCTTGAGGCGTTCATAATCGGTCACGTCGACAAAATAGAGGATGTGATAATGATCGTCGGCGATCATCGGATTGGGCATTTCGGCGGTATGAAGCTGAAAATAGCGTTTGTCCTGATCGGGGCGTACCAGAACCGCACGGCTGTTGAACTGCCCCCCTCGGTAAAGGGCGAAAATCTTCTCGAGCGCTTTTTTCGGTTTTTTGTGATGTTCGAGGATCGGGATCAGACTCTCCCCCTCTTCCCGGAACCAGTCGCACGCCTTGTAGGCGGCGAAACACTCATCGCTCCCCGCATAGCCGCCCAGCTCGGAAAAATTGCGGTTGACGGCGATCGGTTCGTAACGGTAGTTGTACAGAACCGCGGGGGAAGTATCGTGGTCGATCATCTGCTTCATGCTCGAAACGATCGAGCGGTTCATTTCACTCATGTCGTGCCCGATGAAAACGATTTCGTCGACCTCGCGGCTGTCTCCGAGAATCGCGTAGAGCGTCGTATCGACCATCACCGAATCGCCGTGCGGATCGATGAATTCAATAATCCCGCGATAAATCTCTCCCGCTTTGAGCCGCTCGTTGACCAGTGCACGCAAAAAAACCCGGAAACGGCGCGCGATGAAATGGAACCAGTGGACCCCAACGATCTCTTCGACGGGTCTTCCCAGTCTGGCGGCAAGCAGATCGTTGATCTCGAGGATAATCCCCTTGTGATCGAGATGGGCGGCAAACGACGTTTTCGAGATCGCGGCGTGCATCAGCTGGATGTGGGTGAACGCCCGCTGCGCCTCTTTGGCGTAAACGGATTGTCGGACCAGCCGCTGGGCCACCGTGAGCACGGCACTGGCGGAGAGGGGTTTAAGGAGGTATTTATCGACCCCGACGTCGATGGCCCGCAAAAAGAGGTCGCTGCCGTGGGCGCTCGAAATCACGATCGTTTTGATGGCGGGATAGCGTTCTTTACTGATGCGGATCGTCTCGAATATCTCCGGGACCATCGTGCGCGGATGGAGAATCAGCAGATCGGTCGTTTCGAGATGGGACGGGAGTTCGGGGAGGATTTCCAGGCGGCATCCCAGGGTCCGAAGCGTTTCGACGAAAGGATCGAGCTCGGTCGATTTTTCCCCCTGTGTTTCCCAGTCGGTGACATACGTGATCCCGATGTTTTCAATCATGCCAACCCTGCCGATCGTCCGTTTGCAACACGTTTCCTTTAATTAACACAAATCATTAAAACTAATTTTTTCCGGTAATAATATCCAAAAAATATCACTAAAGCATCACTTTGATTATATTTATGGTTCGATTTTCATCTGGGTGTAATCTTTTTCCGATACAATCACCGAAAAATTTACCTGCACAACGGAACACACGCCATGAAAAAACTGCTGCTTGTATTGCTCGCCTGCGTCTCGCTCAGCGCCGAAGACGTTTACGAAGGGGACCTCACCGCTGCCGAAGCCCACGAAATGCAAAAAAAAGGGGAAGCGATCATCGTCGACGTACGCACCACCCTTGAGTTCATCTACACCGGACACGGCGAAGGGTTCATCAACATCCCCGCCTACGAATGGACCTATATCCCCAAATCGGTTGAAGAACGGGTCAAAAGTGCCGAATACGAACTTAAAAACGACAAGGTCAAAGGGCACGTCGAAATACAGAAACTCTACGACGCCAAAGAGGTCTTCAATAAAAACTTCGTCAGCGACGTCATGAAGGCGATGAAACTGCGCAACGTCCAGTCGGTCATCCTGGTCTGCCGCAGCGGCCCGCGCTCGAAAGCGGCCGCAAACGTACTGGCCAAAGAGGGGATCAAGGCCTACAACCTCGACAACGGCTTCATGTTCGGCTGGAAAGATTCCAAAATGCCCTGGGACGGGTTCTAACCCCTCCCCCTCCTTTCTCCCCTGTTTCCCCATTTTTTTTACCTGTCCCCTTTTTTGTTATTGCGTTCTTTAAGGATTCTTCCGTAATGATGTGTCGAAGAATAAGGGGGGAATCATGAACTTTCATGAAAAGCTCACGCCGGATGAGCGTTTTTTGCTCCTCGCCGTGATGGTTCTTGCGCTGGGGGCGCTGGGCGCTCTCACCCTCGCGGTTCGGGGCGGACATCTGTTGCACCTGGATCAGGCGGTATTGGGGGGATTTCACAAGCTCAAAAACCCTTCTCTGGACCGTTTTTTCTCGTCGATCACGTGGCTTGGATCGCTCTGGGTCCTCCTCCCCGCCTACGTCGTTTTGGTCCTGAGCCTCTCGAAAAGTTTCGAACACGTCGAACGGGTGATGGGGATCGGCTTTTTCGGCGCGATCATTACGACCTACGTCATTAAGTACCTGTTTGAGCGCAAACGTCCCCATTTTTTCGGGCCGATCGGTGAACTGCCGCTGGATCCGGCATTTCCGAGCGCCCACACGACCCAGATCATCGCGTTTAGCCTTTTGCTGTGGATCGTCGTCTACACCGGGCCGACGCTGGGCAATCTGGTCCTGAGTGCGGTGCTGCTGGGGATATCGGTAGGGGTAGTGCTCTCGCGGATGTACCTGCAGGTCCATTTTCCGACCGACGTCGTGGCGGGAACCCTGATTGCGCTGATCTGGGCCGCCATTGCAGTTTTGGCGGTCAAATCGGGAGCGGTGCGATGAAAAACAAATTCCTGGGAACGGGGGAGCGCGGATACCATCCGTGGCGGAAGTTTCGGATTATCCTCTCGGGGCTGCGCTTTGCCGTTATTTACGACTTCAGCGTCCTCTACAAAATCATCCTCTCGGTCGCGGTTTTGATTCCCGTGATGATTTTCAGCGACAAACTCAATGCGTCGCTGATCGTTCTGGCAACAGGGGTAATGCTCTCGGCGGAGATTTTCAACACGGCAATCGAAGCGATGTGCGATTTCATGGAGACCCGCTACAACGAAAAAATCCTCATCATCAAGGACATTGCCGCAGCAGCGGCGGGAATTAGCATCTTTGCGTGGCTGGCGGTATTGGCGTTCGAGCTGGTCGAACTTTTACCGCTTTTGCGTTCTATCGCCGGATAACGTCGCTCTCGCGAACCCACAGGTTTTCATCCGGACGGGTCGGCTGCCATACACGGTTGACGAAATACCCCGTAATGTGGACCCATCCTCCCGAGGGGGAACCGGCAGTGAAAGAGCGGCGCGCTTCCCACGTATCGACGACCGACCCTCCCGGAGCATTGTAAATCGGCGCGTTCGAAGCCATCCGGTAGGCGGACGATCCCCCTTTTTTCGGTGCGGGAGCCGCCGCTTTCGCCGGCTCCGGAGAGACGCTTCTGGCCACGGGGCGAGCATCGCGCACCGGGACGGCGGCGACCGACGTTTTGCGGCTTTGGGCGGCGGAAAGATCGTTTTTGAGCTTGGCAATCTGCGCTTCGGCCTGTACAAGCCTGCTTTGGAGCGCCTTCACCTGCTGGGGGGTTTCGGCGGTTCTGGTGACGATCTTCTCTACCGGACGGTCCTTGTAAACCACTTTTTCCTGCGTCACGATGCGGTCTTTGTAAACTACTTTTTCGACCACTTTTTCTTTCGTTGCGGGAGCTTTTTTAAGCTTCTCGATCGTCGTTTTCGCGGATGCGAGTTCGGTTTGCAGCGCTTTGATCTGCTCGGTCGGCTGTACCGTTTTCGTCACGATTTTCTCGACCGGACGGTCGCGGTAAACGACTTTTTCAACTACCTTGACCGACGGTGACGTCACCGGTTTGGACGCTTTGAGGTTGGCGATTTCGGCACGGGCGGCAGAGAGCTCGCGCTGGAGCGATGCGAGTTTGTCGGTCGGTTCGACCACTTTGGTGACGACTTTTTCGCGCACGGGAGCGCTCTGTAGCCGCTGAATCGCGGCGTTGGCTTTTTCCAGTTCCCGCCGGAGCGCCTGTACCTGCTGGGATTCGGCGGCCGATACGGCGGGAGTCGCCGGTTTCGCCGCGGTATGTGCGGCGGCAAGTTCTTTTCGCAGCCGGGCGATTTCGACCCGTGCGTCGGCAGCCTCTTTGCGCAATGATGCGGCAGAACTCTTTTTCAGGTCGTTTTCCAGAAGACGAACCTGTTCTTTGGCCTTGGCCAGTGCTTTGGTGAGGTTCTCCCGCTCGATTTTGCCTACTTTGACCGCATTGGCCTCTTTGGCCAGCCGTTCGCTGCGGGCCGCAACCGACCGCAACTGCTCGTCGCGCGAGGTGAGGGTTTTTTCCAGGCTTTGGATCACCCCTTTTTTACGCCCGATTTCCTGCTCGATCTCGCGGTTGCGTTGCTGGAGAGATTTGAGCTGTTCGGCGTTCTCTTTGATCTGCGCTTCGAGGCGTGCAATTCGGGTCTGATACCCTTTGATCTTCGGATTGGCTTCCTGGGACTGCCGGCACTCTTCGTATTTTTGGCGCAGTTTCGCGACGTCGCCCAGTATGCTCTGCGTCTCTCCGCCTGCCCCGTAAAGATACCCCGCGGCGATCAAACTTGCAAACAGCGTCTTCATAACACCCCTTCTTTCTTGACCAGTTTGACTCCCATCTCCAGATGGTGGGTATAGGGAAACTGATCGAATGCCGCCATCCCGGTGATTTTATGGGTCCGTTCGAGGATTTCGAGATCGCGCACCAAAGTCTCGGGGTTGCAGGAAATATACAGGAGATGCTCAAACCGTGCCGCAAACGCGCAGGGCTCTTCACCCAGCCCCGCGCGCGGCGGGTCCACGAAAAGGGTTTTGAGGCGGTAATCATCCAGATCGACCCCCTCCATTCGGTTGAACACGCGCACGCGGTCGAGCGCCATCGTAAATTCTTCGGCGCTCATCCGGACAAAATCGATATTGTCGACGCCGTTGAGTTTCATGTTCTCTCTGGCAGCGGCGATGGAGGATTTGGAAATTTCGGTCGCGAGGACCCGATCGAAACGTGACGCGAACGGTATCGTAAAGTTCCCCGCACCGCAGTAAAGCTCGAGGAGGTCGCCGCCGATTCCACCCAGCTGTTGCAGCGACCAGCCGATCATCTCCGCGTTGACCTGTGCATTGGGCTGGGTAAAGCTGTTTTCGATATGGACGTAACGGTAATCGCGTTCCCCTACCCGAATCGTTTCGGTAACGTAATCGCGGCTGGCAACGATCTTTTGCCCGCGGCTGCGCCCGATGACCCCGATGCCCAGCCGCTCTTCGAGCTGCCGTGCCTGCGAAAGCCACGCGTCGTCGAGTCTGCGGTGATACAGGAGGCTGACCAGCACCTCATTATCCCGCGAGGCGAGAAAATCGGCGCCGAAAAGTTTGTATCCCATTCCGAGCTCGGAAACGGCCGGGAGAAGGCGCTCCATAGCATCCGCGATGGGTTCTGAGACGATGCCGCATCCTGCGATCCGGAGCATCCCCTGCCGATCGAGGCGATTCATCGCATAACTCATCCCCTCGTCGTCGTGATAGATTTTGAATTCGGCGCGGGAGCGGAAGCGTTGGCTTGGGGAGCGAAAAACCTCTATTTCCCCTCCGTAGAGCGGAACAAACATGTCGCGAACGTGTGCGAGCTTGTGTTCGAGCTGCCCCTCGTATCCGCTTTCATAATCGCGGCAGCTGCCGCAGACCCCGAAATAATTACACTGCACGAAAGACCTTTAAAGCGCTATTTGACACTGGCTATAAGATTGCCGATGAGGAGGTTCCAGCCGTCCACCATCACAAAGACGAGTATCTTGAACGGCATCGAAATCATGACGGGGGGCAACATCATCATCCCCATCGACATCAGTATCGACGCGACAACCATGTCGATAACGAGGAAAGGGAGAAAGAGGAGAAACCCGATCTCAAAAGCCGTTTTGAGTTCGCTGATGACGAACGCCGGGATCACGATGGTAAGAGGCACCTCTTTGATCGACTGGGGGTTTTCCATGTGCCGGATCCGTAAAAAGAGCGCAAGGTCTTTTTCGCGGGTGTTGCGGACCATGAAGTTTTTGAACGGTTCGGTCGTTTTCTCGAACGCCTCGTCGTAGGTGATCAGCTCTTCGCTGTAGGGCTTGATCCCTTCATCGTAGGCTTTGGTAGCGACGGGTTCCATGACGAACACCGTAAGGATGAGCGCGAGCATCACGAGCAGCTGCGTCGGCGGGACCTGCTGGGTTCCCAGCGCCTGGCGCAAAAACCCGAACACGATCACAAAACGGGTGAAAGTCGTCATCACGAGCACCAGGCTCGGGGCGAGGAAAAGGACCGTGAGGACGAGGAGGACGTTGAGCGAGCTCACCACCTCTTCGGGCGTTTCGGGGGCGGTCAGGTTGAAGTTCATCGCCGGTACCTGGGCGTCTTCGGCCCACAGCATCAACGGGATCATCAAGAGCAAAAAGACCAAACGACCCAAACCGTACCCCGCACTTTCGAAAATGAATTGTTTTTAATGAGGCGATAATACCACAAACTAAGGGTGTATCTCGATTAAATTCTGATAAAATTGCATCAAATCAATGCAGGAGCTTTTATGTCCCATTCTCTTTCTATCGTCATTCTCGCCGCCGGAAAAGGGAGTCGGATGAAATCGCCCACAGCCAAGGTCCTCCATCGGATCTGCGGGCGCGAAATGCTCTATTACAGCATCAAGGCGGCCCGGGAGATCACCGACGACGTTATCGTCGTCATCGCCCATCAAAAAGAGGCGGTAAAAGCGGCAATGGAACGCCATTTCGAAGGCTTGACCTTTGTCGTGCAGGATGCCGAAAACTTCCCCGGAACGGGCGGAGCGATGAAGGGAGTGACCCCCAAATACGACGACGTCCTCGTCCTCAACGGCGACATGCCCCTCATCACGCGCGGCTCGATCGAGCGTTTCCTCGCCAATCCCGCCGACATCGTCATGTCGGTCATCCCCCTCGATGATCCCAGCGGATACGGCCGCGTCGTGATCGAAGCGGGGAGTGTCGAACGGATCGTCGAAGAAAAAGACGCCACCGAGGCGCAAAAAGCGATCAATACGGTCAACGCCGGAGTCTACGCGTTCAAACACCACGTATTGCAAAACTACATTCCCCGCCTCTCCAACAACAATGCGCAGGGGGAATACTACCTCACCGACGTCATCGAGATGGCGCGGGGCGACGGCCTCTCCATCGCCCCGCTGTATGTGGGCGAAGAGGAGTTCAAAGGGGTCAATTCCAAAGCCGATCTCGCCCACGCCGAAGAGATCATGATGGAACGGATTCGCAAAGCGTGGATGGACGCTGGGGTGATCCTGCAGCTTCCCCAGACGATCTACATCGAAGAAGGGGTCCGCTTCGTCGGCGAGTGCATCGTTGAAAACGGTGCCCGTCTGTGCGGAGAGAGCCTCATCGAGAATTCGCACGTCAAAGCCCACAGCGTCATCGAAGATTCGACCCTCCGAAATTCCGACGTCGGGCCGCTCGCCCACCTGCGCCCGCAGAGCGTGCTGGAAAACACCCACGTCGGCAACTTCGTCGAAGTGAAAAAATCCCACCTCCGCGGAGTGAAGGCCGGGCACCTGAGCTATCTGGGGGATGCCGACATCGACGAGGGGACGAACATCGGCGCGGGGACCATCACCTGTAACTACGACGGGATGAAAAAATACCGCACCGTGATCGGCAAAAACGTCTTCGTCGGCAGCGACAGCCAGCTCGTCGCCCCCGTCGAAATCGCCGACAACGTCATGATCGCCGCGGGAACCACCCTCACCGCCGGCAAATACGAAAGCGGCATCCTCGTCCTCAGCCGCACCCCTGTCCGTAAAGTCGCGGGCTTCTTCGCCAAATTTTTCGGCAAAGGGAAAGAATGCTGATTCCACCGACCCTGCTTGCGGGCAAAAAAATCCTTTTGGGGGTGACCGGATCGATCGCGGCGTATAAAACGCTCGAGCTGGTGCGGCTCTTTACGAAAGCGGGAGCCGACGTACGCGTGGTGATGAGCCCCGCGGCCAAAAAATTCGTCCAGCCTCTCAGTTTCGAAGCCCTCAGCCGCAACGCGGTACTTGACGATACCAACGAATCGTGGTCGGACGATTTCAACCACATCAAAATTTCGCAGTGGGCCGATGTCATGGTGATCGCTCCCGCCACCGCCAACACCATCGCCAAACTCGCCAACGGGATCGCCGACACGATCCTCACCCAGTGTGCCCTGGCGTTTGCGGGGCCCAAAGTGCTGGCCCCCTCCGCCAATACGAACATGATCCAAAACCCCATGATCCAGGGATCGCTCAAAATGCTTGCGATGTCGGGCTACGAGAGCGTCTCGACCCAGACCAAAGAGCTCGCCTGCCAGACGACGGGCGACGGTGCGATGGCCGAACCCCTCGACATCTTTTACGAAACGGCAAGAGTATTGCTCAAAGACCCTTTCTGGGAAGACCGCCGCGTGGTCGTTACCGGCGGCGGAACCAGAGAAAAAATCGACGAAGTGCGCTACGTCTCCAATTTTTCTTCGGGGAAAATGGCCAAAGCGATCGCCCTTTCGCTCTACCTCAAAGGATCGGACGTCTGCTACATCACGACCAAAGGGGCCGAAGGCCTCCCCAAAGGGATCTATACGATCGACGTCGACGATGCCGCCGAAATGCTGGAGTATACCCGCGATGCGGTCCGTGTCGCCAAAAAAGGGAAACTGAGCAAACCTTCGCTCACCAGCACCGAAGCGATCCGGCTCATCCAAAAACGCCCCTATTTGTTCATGGTCGCGGCGGTTGCCGATTTCACCCCCAAATTCCCCCAGCGGGGGAAACTCAAAAAATCGACCCTCGGAGAGCACTGGCAGATCGAGCTCACCCAGACCTCCGACATCCTAAGTACCCTAGCGCAGGAACGCGACGGGGTCACCACGATTGCTTTCAAAGCGGAAATGGATACCCAAGAGGGGCTTGAAAACGCCCGAAAGCTGCTGAGGGAAAAAGCGGTCGACGCCGTTTGCTACAATCTGCTCGATGACGCCAAAAGTTTCGGTGGGGAAGAGAACACGATCACCTTCATCACCCCCGAACAGCAGATCGATCTGGGACGCCATACCAAATTCGACCTTGCCGACAAAATTTTACATCACGCACAAGCCTGTACCTTATGAGCAACCGCGCACGCCACATCGCCATCATCATGGACGGTAACGGCCGTTGGGCGCAGGCCCAGGGCAAAAGCCGCACCGCCGGCCATGAAAAAGGGGCCGAAACGGTACGCAGAATCACCACTTTCTGCGCCGAAAACGACGAAATCGAGCGCCTGACCCTCTATGCGTTCAGCACCGAAAACTGGAAACGTCCCAAACTCGAAGTGGAATTTTTGATGAAGCTCCTCGACAAATATCTCAAAAACGAGCTGAAAACCTACCTCGAGGGGAATATCCGCTTCGAGCCGATCGGGGATCTTTCCCACTTCTCCCCCTCTTTGCGCAAGACGATCGAACGGGTGCGCGAAGAGACGGCCCGATGCAGCGGACTCGTCCAGAGCCTCGCGCTCAACTACGGCGCACAGGATGAGATCGTCCGGGCCGCGAACGCACTGCTCGAGCGGGGCGAGGCAATCAGCGCCGAATCGCTCGGGCGCGCCCTGGATACGGACGAAAACGTCGACCTCCTCATCCGCACAGGGGGAGACCACCGCCTCTCGAATTTCCTGCTGTGGCAGTCGGCATACGCCGAGCTGTTCTTTACCGATACGCTGTGGCCCGATTTTACGACCGCGGAGTTTGAACGGATCATCAAAAAATTCAAAACGGTCGAAAGACGCTTCGGAGGGCTTAACTGATGGAATGGATACTGGTATTTCTTCTCGGTGCGGCGATCGGTTCGTTCATGAACGTCGTCATCCTCCGTCTCCCCAGAGACGAAAGCGTTTCGTTTCCCGCATCCCACTGTATGAGTTGCAACACGCCGCTGCGTTTTTACCACAACATCCCGATCTTCTCGTGGCTTTTCCTCCGGGGGAAATGCGGCTTTTGCGGTGCGAAGATCTCGCTGCAGTACCCTTTCGTCGAGCTGCTCGGCGGGCTCATTTTCCTCCTCTGCGCGATGAAGCTGGGGATTTCCCTCCCTGCGGCCGGAATCGCTCTGGCCTTTGTTCTCCTGCTGGCCCTTTCGCTCATCGACTACCGCTACAAGATGGTTCCCGACAGCCTCAACCTCGCCGCCCTCACCCTCGCGGTGATCAGCGCGACCTCGTTCGCCCATCTGGCCTACAATTTTCAAAACGCCCTCCTCTTCGCGGGGGGATTCACGCTGCTGCGTTTTTACCTCTCCTACGCGATCAAAAAAGAGGCGATGGGCGAAGCCGACATCATGATCGCGGCGACGATGGGGGCGATGTTGGGAATCCAGCTCGCGCTGGCGGCGATTTTCATCGGGGCGCTGCTTGCCCTCCCCGCACTCCTCCTCACCCGCAGCGAGGATGAAGAATCGCAGCAGCTCCCGTTCATCCCTTTCCTGGCGATGGGGGCATGGATCGCCCTCATGTTCGACGGATACATCACTACCTATCTGGCAGGCCTTTATGGATAAACTACGTCGCTATATCCTCTCGAACCTTTCGCTGCTGTTCTTTTCGATCTTTCTGCCGCTGTTTGCGATCGCGTCGGTCATTTTCATGATCAAGCTGGCGACCTATACCGCCGTCATCCAGCTCACCCTCGCCGAGATGGGAAAACTCTACCTTTTCGTCCTCCCCGAACTGCTGTTTTACACCCTGCCGATCTCGTTTTTCGTCAGCGGTGCGCTGACCCTCTATCGCCTCTCGAACGACAACGAAATGGTCGTCGTCTTTTCGCTCGGGATCCCTCCGCGCTTTATCGCCCGGGTCCTCGCCGCCCCCGCACTGCTGCTCTCGCTGCTGCTGTTTATCGATTATCTGGTCGTCACCCCCTACATCAAAACGATCTCGGCCAACTTCCTCGACCAGAAAAAAGCCGAAGCGAAATTCAACCTCTCGGCTTCGGAGTTCGGGCACAACTTCGGCGAGTGGATGCTCTTTATCAACAAAAGCGACAACGCCGAGCGCGCCTACGGCGACATCGTCTTGTTCAGCAAAGAGATGAAAGACGAAATCCTGATTTCGGCCAAAAGCGCCGAACTGATCAACAACAACGGCATACTCCAGTTCCGCCTGAGCAAAGGGGAAAGCTACAGCTACAACGACGAAGTCTTCAAGCAGATGCCGTTCGAAACGGCCTACATCAACGACATGATGAGCACCGACCAGACCCGCTACGTCGATACCCTCGATTACTGGACGAATACGGACCGCCGCGACAAAAAAGACCAGCTGCTCATCACCAACACGCTGCTGAGCCTATTTCCCCTCCTCTCGGTATGGCTCATGATCGCGCTGGGAGTCGTCCACGCCCGCCACCAGAAACGGTGGATCTACCTCTGGATGTTTCTTTCCATCGTCGGTTTCTACGCCGCTGCGATCGTGATCCAGAAATGGCTTGATTTCCACACGATCTGGGCTACCGCCCTTGTATGGTTCATCCTCTCGTACGGTTTTTACCGACGCCTGGTAGGCCGACGCTTTTGAGCCGCGCCAAACTCACCCTCAGCTACAACGGAGCGGCGTTCATGGGCTTCCAGTCCCAGACCACGACCGACAACACCGTAGTAGGAACCCTCAGCGCCGCATTAAAGCGCCTGGGTATCGATTCGGTCCCGATCGGCAGCGGGCGGACCGACCGGGGCGTCCACGCGACGCGCCAGGTCGTCCACCTCGATCTTCCCCCCTATTGGCACGACCTGCGAAAGCTGCGCGAAATGCTCTCGCTCCAGCTCCCCGACTCGATCCGCATCCGGCGCATCGAGCACGTCGGCGACGATTTCCACGCCCGCTACGGCGCCCGGGTGCGTTCGTACCGCTACATCCTCAAAGCGGGGGAATCCAACCCTTTCGAAGCCGATTTCGTCACCTTCGTTCCGCGCCTGGCTGAGGAGTCGATCATCGATGCGATCGCCCTTTTCGAGGGAGAGCACAATTTTGACCTTTTCAAAAAAACCGGCTCCGACACGACCCACTACGTCCGCACCGTGTTCCGCGCCTACGCCTACCGTCGACGGGGCTACCTGATCCTGCGTTTCGACGCCAACGGCTTTTTGCGTTCCCAAATCCGCCTTATGGTCGGTTTTTTGCTGCGGATCAGCGATGGCAAAGCGACCAAAGAGCAGCTCATCGATCAGCTCGCATGCCGTTATCGTCACTGTTCCGACCTCGCGCCGCACAACGGGCTGTACCTCTCCCGCGTCAACTATTGAGTCAATAGCACTAAAACTATTTGATATTTCTTGCATTATTAAATCTATTTCGTTAAAATCACCGTTCAAAAATTTCATCTTTACTAAGGAAACAGTCACATGGCAAAACATCAGTTTCAGACTGAAGTCTCACAAATCTTGCACCTCATGATCCACTCTTTGTACTCCAACAAGGAGATTTTCGTCCGCGAACTCGTCTCGAACGCCTCCGACGCCCTCGACAAACTCAACATGCTTGTCCTCACGGACGATAAGTACAAGGGGATCGCGTTCGCACCCCGCATCGACATCTCCATCGACAAAGAGGCCAAAACCCTCACGATCAGCGACACCGGAATCGGGATGAACGAAACCGACCTTGTCGAGAACCTCGGGACCATCGCCAAATCGGGGACCAAAGCGTTCCTCGAGCAGCTCACGGGCGATCAGAAAAAAGACTCCAAACTCATCGGTCAGTTCGGGGTCGGATTCTACGCGTCGTTCATGGTCGCCGACCGCGTCGAGGTCATCAGCCGCAAAGCGGGCGAAGAGAACGCCTACAAATGGTCGTCCATGGCGGGAAGCGAATATGAGATCGAGCCTTCTACCCGCGAGAGCCACGGTACGAGCATCATCATGCACCTCAAAGAAGACGAGTCCGAGTTCCTCGACGCATGGCGGATCGAAAACATCATCAAAAAATACTCCAACCACATCCCCTTCCCGATCTTCATGGACAAAGAAGAGTGGGTCGCTCCCAAAGAGGGAGAAGAGAAAGGGCACAACGAAACCGTCAACAAGCAGATCAACAAGGCCAACGCCCTCTGGACCATCAGCAAAAACGACATCACCGACGAAGAGTACAAGGATTTCTACTCCAGCATCGCCCACGACTCTTCCGAACCGCTCCTGTGGATGCACAACAAAGCCGAGGGATCGCTCGAATACACCACCCTTTTCTATGTCCCCTCCAAAGCGCCGATGGACCTCTACCGCGTCGATTACCAAAGCGGGATCAAGCTCTACATCAACCGCGTCTTCATCACCGACGATGAAAAAGAGCTCATGCCGACCTACCTGCGCTTTTTGCGCGGGGTGATCGACTCGGCCGACCTGCCGCTCAACGTCAGCCGCGAAATCCTCCAGAGCAACAAGGTGATGGCAAAGATCAAAAACGCTTCGGTCAAAAAAGTGCTCGGCGAACTGGCCAAACTGGCCGAAAACGATGCAGCCAAATACGACGCGTTCTACAAAGAGTTCGGCAACGTCCTCAAAGAGGGGCTTTACAGCGACTTCGGCAACCGCGAGAAGATCCTCGAACTCCTCAAACTCAATACCCTGAACTCCGACACCCCCGTCATGTTCGGTGACTTTGTGAAAAATGTGGACGAAGAGAAAAAAGAGATCTATTACATCACGGCGAAAATGAGCCTCCAGATGCTCAAAAACTCTCCGGCGCTGGAGCGCTTCAAGGCCAAAGGGATCGACGTCCTCGTCCTCAACGAAGAGATCGACACGATCGTCTTCCCGATGGTAAGCGAGTACAATGAGTACAAGTTTATCAACGTCGCCGACGCGAAACTCGAAGCGAGCGAAGAGGAGAAAAAAGAGCAGGAAGAGAAAGCCAAAGGGCTCGAATCGTTCACGACGCAGCTCGAAAACGCCCTCGGCGAGAAGGTCAAAAAGGTCGAGACGACGTTTGACCTGACCGAGTCCGCCGTATGCCTCAAAATCGACAAGGAAGACCCCGGCTACATGATGGCGCAGATGATGAAGCAGTTCGGGCAGATGGGCGGCGACGTACCCCCCATCAAACCGATCCTGCAGATCAACCCGAACCACGAGCTGATCAAAAAACTCAGCGATTCAGCCGACATGAACCTCATCGAGGATGCGGCGCATGTGCTGCTCGATCAGGCGAAACTCTATGAGGGGGAAACTCTCGAAGATACCGCTGGGTTTATCGCGCGGTTGAATCGGATTATGGCTAAGGCGCTGTAAAAATTCTTCTTCTTTTTTACTTCAAATTCCCGCAATTGCGGGATATTACTTTAACACTATTCATAATACATTCAGTTAAAGATTATTACAATCACTGGTTTATTTAATTAAGGATACAAAATATGAAAACTACTGAAGTTTTTGGTGTATCAAATAGTAATATCAAATCTTATATTGAAAGGCCAGATGTTGATGCTAGATTTTTAGAGGGTCTCGAACGCAACAAACATATAATTGTTTTCGGTTCTTCTAAGCAGGGTAAAACATCACTGACAAATAAGCATCTATCAGAAGAACATTTTGTAAGAATCAATTGTTCTCCTGAAACTGCACCCATCGATATCTATAAGTCTATTCTTCGACAACTGAACTTTGAGTTTATCGAAGACAGAACAATTAAATCATCTTCTGAATCTTCAGGTCAAGCAGGAATTAAAACAACAGTAAAAATTCCAATTGTATCAGTAGAATTAAATGGTGGTGTTGGTGGGAAAAGCTCTACAGAAGAGCATACAAAATATAAGAATGTTGAATATAATTTAGCATTACCCCAAGATATTAGTGAAATTTTGAAAAGCATTTCTTTTTCAAAAAGAATTATTCTTGAAAACTTTCATTATCTCGAAGAATCAGCTCAACAAGAAATGGCATTTCATCTAAGAATCTTTGAAGACTATAATATCCTTTTCATTATTTTAGGAATATGGAGAGAAAAAAATCGTCTAGCTCAGTTTAATGGTGATCTACAGGATAGATTAATTGAAATTCCTGTTGAACCATGGACTAAACATCATTTTCAAATGGTAGCTGATAAAGGTGGGCAGTTATTACATGTATCATTTGAGAATGTTTTAGAAGATATCATTGAAAATTCATATGATAGTATTGGAGTTTTTCAAGAATTATGTAAAGAATGCTGTCTATCCGCAGGAATTGAAACAATTCAATCTAATCATAAAGTCATTACTAAAGATAACTTAGATTCAGCTATTCAAAAAAAAGTTGAAGATTATTCAGGAAGACATATAAGAAGCTTAGAAACTTTTGTTGAACAAAAAGTGAAAAAAGCAGATGAAATACCACTATATATTGCTTATTATTTCGTTAAGTATCTTTTTAATCTAGCTTCACAAACAATTGAAGAAGGACTCAAACGTAATGATATCCAATCAGGAATACAGGCTCTTCATCACCGACCTGATGATGTAAGGCCATCCGATATGAGCTATTTTTTACATAATTTGACTACAAACCAAATTAAAAAAAATATTATTCCTCCTCTTTTTGATTATGACAGAAGTACTCGGAAACTAAAGGTAATTGATTCAACTCTTTACTTTTTCCTTAAAAATATTAATAAGCAAGAATTATTTGATGAATTTGATAAACCATCAGGAATATAATTTTTCCCTCGTTCCCAACGTCCTCGTTGGGAATGCAGACTCTCCGACAAATTTAAAACCCTTGTCACTTTTTTTGTTCCGGCAAAAAAAGTAACCCAAAAAACCTCGTCCCCCGAGCAAATCGCTCGCACGACTTTCGGCAGAGCCTTCGCGTGCGGCTTCCAAGGATGCACGGGGGACAAAACTGTCGATTGATTTATTTTCGCGTACCGCGAAAATCAGTCCCATCAAATACTCCCTGCCCCCGCAACACACCCAGAGCCAGGCCGCTCGCCGCAGGGTGAAGCGGCCGGTCAAGCGACCTGTTGCGGGGGCGCTTTTCTTTGGTTCCTTTCTTTTCTAAAAAGAAAGGGACATAATCTTTCATGCTGCAATATATTTTCCAAACACCCTATCAAAGTATTACACTCATCTTTAAAAAGGGAGTTTTGATGCTACATACTTTTTCTCCTAAATATCTTCAACTTTTGACACATCGTACCAAAAATGGTACAATCCGATGAGTAAAAAAATAAATGTCGTTTTTTATCAAAGCCCATCCGGTAACGAACCCGTGCGCGAATGGCTCAAATCATTAGAACCGCATGATCGTCAGATCGTCGGCTGTGATATAAAAACCGTCGAATACGGATGGCCTATCGGGATGCCCGTATCACGTCCGCTCGGAAACAGACTCTACGAGGTGCGGAGTCATATTTCCGATAAACGGATCGCGCGGGTGATCTTTACGATCATGGATGATTGGATGGTATTGCTCCACGGGTTTATCAAAAAGAGCCAACAAACCCCGAAAGAAGAGATAGATTTGGCGATCAAACGCCTCAAGGAGATACGATGAAACCTCAAGGAATCGGCACCGGTTTCGATGATTTTTTGGAAGCAGAGGGGATGCTCGCAGAAGCCGAAGCGGTTGCGATCAAACGCGTCATCGCCTATCAGCTCGCCGAGACGATGAAAAAAGAGCATATTACCAAAACCGAAATGGCAAAACGGATGAAAACCAGCCGCAGTGCCATCGACCGTCTCCTTGACCCACTCAATACCTCGATCACCCTCGCAACGATCGAAAGTGCGGTCAATGCAATGGGAAAACGATTACAGATTCAGATGGTTTAATCATAAAAAAGAACTGGCATTTTCCCCTCGTTCCCACTCTGAAGCGCAGAAATGAAGCCTACTCCAATATTGGGTACAATTACAAAAAACAAAAGGACATACCATGGCATGGGCAACCGCACGACATATTCTCGTAGCGACGGAAGAAGAATGCAACGCACTCAAAACACAAATCGAAGAGGGTCTTGATTTCGCGGAAGCGGCGGTTCAAAACTCCAAATGCCCATCAGGACGCAAGGGAGGCGATCTAGGCCGTTTCGGACCGGGTCAGATGGTTCCCGAGTTCGACCGGGCGGTCTTTACGGGCGACGTCGGCGTCCTCTACGGACCGATCAAAACCCAGTTCGGATACCACCTGCTCGAAGTCACGGGACGCGGTTAAGCGTCTCGTTTCCCCATCGAGCACTTTCCGTTTTCATTTACAGCCCCGTAAACGTCAGCAACGCTCTGGCAACGATCCTGACGTCCCCGGATCGGTAGACCAGATGTTCATACCCCTCGTTGATGGAAACAAAATACTCTTCTCCCTCTACCAGCGATGCTTTTTTGATCCACATCCGATCGTCTTTATGGACCAGAAAAATGGCTCCGTCCTCAAAATCTTTTTGGGACAGATCGGCAACGACCAGCGAATCGTGCCGGATAACAGGCTCCATCGATTGCCCTTCCACCCGGATAACGAAGAGCGACGCGGGGGTATAGGGGTGCTGGATCAGCGAAGAAGAGAAAACCAGCTCTTTTTTCCGGGGCTCCCCGTCGACGTTTTCAAAATAATCCAGAGTGATCGTTTCCACGCACACCCTCATCCGATCCGCTGAAACTCGTCCACGATCCGGGCCTGCGGATTTTGGTGGATGTAGCGGTTCGCTTCGATGGCGCGTTCGCAGACCGACTCGATGGTGTCCCCCTTGTTGAGAGTGACGAGGCACCCTTTGAGCTCGTACTGGGGATAACGGGTAATGAGCTTTTCAAGAGCACATCGTGCGCCGATGTGGTCGACGAACGTAAACAAAACGCCGACGTAGTGTTCGTTGAGCCGCTTGGCGACGTCGCTGTGGCGGATATTTTCGGTCAGATGGGCTTTGTCGATGTCGTACTCGTCGCATGCGATCAGGGCAAAGCTGGCATCGACGTTGTAGCGCTCGTGCACGTACAGGGACATTTTGAGATCCTGCTCGAATGCCAGTTTCAAATCGGTTAACGTCAACTCTTTCATCTCGTACCTTGGTTCGCTTTCATTTACAATGCGCCATTGTAGCGCGTTCTTTTCGCCATTTCCATAGCCGCTAAGCGGGGATTTGCATACGGGTCTGGTTCCTCCCTCCCTCTTTGGCCGCATAGAGCGCTTCGTCGGCTCTCTGGACGATCTTTTCGATCGTATCGCCGCGGGCGTATTCGGCCACCCCGGCACTGATGAGTACCCGGCATGCGGGTGAAAAGTCGCTGTGTTCGATACGGGTTCGGAGATGTTCGGCGACTCTGAAGGCCTGTTCCCCCGCAGTTTCGGGGAGGAGGATCAAAAACTCCTCGCCCCCCCAGCGCCCTGCCCGGTCAACCGAACGGACCGATTCGTCCATGATCTGCGCCAGTTTCTGGATCACGTGGTCGCCGACGTTGTGCCCGCAGGTGTCGTTGATCTCTTTGAAATGGTCGATGTCGAGGAGAATAATCGAAAAAGTCCCCCCGTAACGCTTGACCCGTTCGATCTCCTCAAGACAGTCCGCCTCGATCTTCATCCGGTTGTAAAGGCCGCTGAGTTTGTCGGTCGTGGCGAGGTGCTCGAGCTCTCTGGAATCGAGAAAAATCTGTTTGTTTTTTTTGTCGAGAATGAGGGCGCTGAGAATGCCGAACGATACCGCCGCGACGATCCAGAGCGTATGGATGCAAAGCACTTCGGGGGGAATCCCCAGGTAGAGCTCGTATGCCAGATGGGCCACGCCCGTCACCGTCGCGCTCAGCAGCGCCTGGGGGAGCCGCAGCCCCGAAATCGCAAACATCCAGATGATGCTCAACGACACCTCCGGGGTATAAATCTCGGCCAGGTAAGGAGAGAGCGGATAAAGCAGACCGTAGAGATAGAGGTTCCCCAGATTCGCGACGACGGGAGACACGGCGAGTACCGCAACGGTGACGCGGTACAAGCGCCCGATGTACGTCATCGCGCTGATCATAAACAGCAGCGGGGGGAGGATATAGAGGTGCATCAGCGTCGCGAACGGAAGGATGTCTTGGGGCAGCAACAGAGCGTCGATGAACGAAAAAACGATGTACAGCAGCCCGGTCAGCAAGGTAACGGAACGGATCTGGAGGGTCCGCGAGGGACGGTCCCACTCCTCGAATGCCTTCCAACGTTCGGGGGAGGCGTCGTAGAGAGGGTCCAGAACGGGCATCACGATACGGCCTGCACGCAACATCGAGCCCCCTTTCCGAACGGTTTTAACCGATTGTACCATTTTCCGCTCAAGATTTTTTTCTCCCTGCCGATATGGCTGATTCAATTTCGAACAAGTGCTACCATGAGAACAACCAAACTTTTTGCCCGATTTATCACCTTTTTTCTGCTGCTCCTTTTCGGCATGGCCATCGGAGCCAAAAGCGGAGGGCTCGATACCTTCCGCTTTACCCTCCTGATCCTCGTCCTCAGCGGCCTGACGTTCCTGCACATCAAAACGATGCGCAAAAAATTCGCACGCTTTCAGCCGCCCGCAATCAGCTGAACCGTTTCGGCGACGTCACTCTTTGGCTTCGGCCTTTTTACGGCTGACGAAGGTGAGGATCGCCATCGAAACGATCAGTATCCCCACCCCGCTGAGCAGGTAGAGGGCGTAGTTCATCTGGCCGATATCGTTGATCGCGACTTTGAACACCACCATCAGCGACTCGATCGACAGGGCGATGATGATTGAGGTGAGAAACTTCGTCAGCGTCGCGTACTCGTTCCCCTCTTCGAGTGTCAGGGAACGGAAGAACACCTCTTTTTCGAGGATCGTTTTCGCCAGGTCGTAGATCGCGATCGCCAGCGTGATCCCGATGATCGATTTAAAAACGTGCTGGAGCATCTCGTCGCCGAACGAGGAAAGCGCCTTGACGAATCCGACAAGGCCGTACACTCCCAAAAAGAGGGCGAGCAGCACCAGTCCGCCGCCGAGCATCGCATAGACCCATACCGAAAGTTTCGAAATAAGCCGGTCGCTGTCGATCAGGTGCATCCTGGTCATCACCGAAACAAGATCGAGGTCGAATACGACCACCGTCCCGTCGGCAAAACGCCGTGCGACCGACACCTTGGGCTGGCCCGAATGGGCGCAGATGTAGGGATTGGAGACGTAATTCCCGTGCTCGTCGAAGCGGATACGGTTGATAAAATACCCTTTATCGGCCCCTTTCATCGACGTATCGTGGGCGTTGCGGCGCCATGTGGGGGTGATCTGCACCCCCTGCGCGTCGATGACGTAGAGATCGCTCAGACAGGGGAGGTTTTTGAACGTCGCGCGCACCTGCGACTCGTCGAATTGCGCGTAGGGCTTGTCACTGATCGTCGTGAGCAAAAAAGCCTCCACCGTCTCGCGGTTGGTGCGGTAAATCTGCATCATTTGTTTCATAATGGGGCTGTCCTGGTCTGTTGATGACGTTTATTATAGTCAAAACCCCCTTTTCACAGTAAAATTTCAATCATCGCAAGGAAATTATCATGCTCAGACAACCGATTGTGTCCCTTTTTGCTACGTTTGCCCTCGCCGGTGCCGTCCATGCCGCCGAAAACACGACGGCTTGGGAACTTTTCGGATGGATGGAGGATGCCCTCGTCGGCGAATGGAAACTCTCCCCCGCCCACGCCCAAAGCGGCACCGAATCGTACAAACACAAAGCGGTACTTCCCCTGGTCGGTACCGACGCGACGGGAATGGCGTTTAAACTCATCGGGGGCGAAGTGACGATTCAGGAAGATCTGCTCCCCGCGACCTCCAAGCAGATGGTAACGATGTACCATTGCAAAGACATCGCCTGCACCAATCTTAAAGCGACCCATTACTGCTCCAAGCAAAACCAGCCCGAGTTTCTCGCCAACCTCCGCGAAAGCACCCCGCAACGGATCGTGTTCGACTGCGACATGAGCACCGAGCTGTGCAATTCGGAGGAAGACCACATCCACCGTATCGTCCACGAACTCAGCGATGAGGGCAAACACCTCAAAAGCTCCTATTTCGCGTGGAAAGACAAAAAACTCCACACGACCCACTCGATTTACCATTTCGACCGCAAATGAATTACTACGGCGCCCTTTTCTGGATCGTAGCGGCCCTCGGAAGTGCGGCATTCGCATCGTATGCCCTCTATCGCCTCTTCAGACGCAGAGAACTTTCGCGGATCGACGCACTCCCTTTTCCTGCCGAATACGAAACCATCCTTGCATCCACCCCCCATTTTCCGAAACTGGCAGAAGAGGATCGGCAGGAGATGCGCCGCAGAATTCTCCGTTTTATCCATACCAAGGATTTTGTGGGGATCGGTACCCGCATCGACGATGAGATGCGGGTTCTCATCGCCTTTTACGCCTCGCTGCTGCTGATCCGCAAAAACGCCCCCCTTCCCTATCCCCATCTCTCCACGATCCTGATCTATCCCGATTCGGTCGTCATCGAACAAAACCGCAACGACGGGGGGGTGGTCACGAGCGAAGAGGTGGCCATCGACGGCCAGTCGGCGGACGGTACGGTCATCATTACGTGGGACGCCGCGCGGGCCGAAGCGCTGGAAATGGGAGACTACAATCTGATCCTCCACGAATTCGCCCACGAAATCGATTTCATGAACGGCGAAATCGACGGCGTTCCGCCGATGGCGCAGGAGCACTATCTAGCGTGGATCGACGTGTTCGACCGCGAATTCGAGACCCTCGAAGCGCTCGTGCGGGACCATTCGCAGCTGGGGAAATACGAGCTGTTCGGAGCCGACGCCGCACTGGATGAAGCGGAGTTTTTCGCCGTTGCGACGGAGCGGTTTTTCGGTGCGGCGGAAGATTTCAAAGAGGACTTCGGCGAGCTGTATGAGCGGCTGCGCACCTTTTATGGGATCGACGCCGCCGAGCTGTTTTCGCAAAGCGACAGTGCGCCGATCCGTTAAGAAAACTTTATGCCCCCGAAGATATAATCGTTCCATACGCATTGATTCACGTTTCGACCGTCTCATCCGACACAAGGGGGTCATAATGATTCATCCCGCCTATTTTCGGCGATTGCCGAACGGTTCTTCACTCCGCTTTCCTCTCGCCGCCGCGCTTCTCGTCTTTGGGATGAGCGGATGTGCCGAGGTTTTCCCCTTCGACGGTTTCGGTACCAAAAGCATCGTCAGCACTGAAGCAACCACCAAAGCGAAAATGATTCCGCTGGAAAATCCGATGCCCGTCCGGACGATCGAGACGTACGACCCCGTGCTCAAAAAACGGGTGGAAACGGACGTGTTGTCGCTCAGCTCGGCGGAGATACGCAAACGCCTCACCAGTACCGAAACGATCGTGACCATCGAAAAACGGGACAAATCGGGCTCTTTGACCTATTTCGGATCGGGGGGAAAAGTGTCCCGCGGCAGCTACAAGGTGACGTTTGACTACGTCAACTATACGACCCAGAACCTTTCGTTCAGCGATTCGGGCAAAACTTCCGCGCTGGGGAGAATCGGGGTGGGGCTGCGGATCACGGCCGATCTGGAAACCGCTTCGGACGGCGTTGATCTCAGCGGCCTCCTCCCCATCGGGCTGGCGGCGCAGGATGGAAAAGTGACGGGAAGGCTGAGTTTTCTCGTCTACGGCATCAGCAACGACAAGGTCGCGATGTCGGTCCCCTCCCAGTCGATTCTCGACGTCAGCTCGATCCAGAAATCGTTCGAAGCGGCCGCGGCCGTACGGGTGTTGTTCGGACTCGAAGAGACGCAGCTCGAACCGTATCTGATCGGTATCGCCGACGTCGCCCCCTCGGTCGCGTACGACGCGATGCAAGCGGGAACGCTGAAACTGCTCTACTAGTCGGCGGCTAAAAAAAGAGCCACACCAGCAAGGCGATCCCGATGGCGAGATTCACCCAGCTACCCCCTTCGCCGAACAGCATCACGAGCAGATCGTAATATTGGCGTTCGACGTACGAAACAGTATGGGGTAGCTGTGCTTTGGCATACGCCGCGATCTCCGTTCCCCAGATAAACGCAACGATTTCGGGGAGGATCAGGAAAACGGCAACCCCCAAAAAGCCCCAGAGCGACTTTTCGGGCTTCATGGAACGCAGGGCGTTGCGGGCGGCGGGATTTTGCGCGAGCGAACGCGCTTTGGCTTTTAATTTCTCTTTCATGGGCGAAATTATAACCGATCACCCCGGCGATTGAAACGGCTCAAGCCCGATGCGCTATAATGGTCCTTTATTTTCAACCGAAACGGCCCGATGACGACGCGACTGACTGTTTTTCTGACCCTGCTTCTGCAGCTTTTTCTTTTTGCCGCTCCCCGATACGAAATCCGCGGGGAATCTGCGATGCTCGACGCCAACATGAGCCGTTTTCTGCAGCACTGGCGCACTTCTACGACCGCTCCCATCCGGGAAGGGAATTACACCAACGTGCGGCTCTGCGCCGATTGCGGCGATACCAAAACCGTCGCCCTCACCTTCGACGATTCCCCCGACGAAAATACGACGTTCGCGATTCTCGACGTCCTCAAACGCTACGACGTCAAAGCGAGCTTTTTCATGATTGCCGCTCCGATGAATGACCTCAACGCCACCGCGGTGAAACGGGCACACGACGAGGGGCACCTGGTCCTCAACCACAGTTTTACCCATCCGCGCCTCACCGTCTTGCCGCCCGAACGGCTTATCGGCGAGATCCGAACGGCTTCGGAAAAAATCGCTTCGATCACCGGACGTTTCCCCCGTCTCGTGCGTCCCCCCTACGGTTCGATCAGCCGATCCGTCGTCGACACCCTCAACGCCGAAGGGTACACTACCGTTTTATGGTCTCTCGACTCGCTTGACTGGGTCATCAAAGACCCTCTCGAAATCGAGCGCAACGTGATTGCCAACGTCCGTCCCGGCGACATCGTCCTGATGCACAGCTCACGGTCCAATACCGCGACCGCCAAAGCGCTGGGACCCATCATCGAACGGCTGCGGGCGATGGGGTATCGGTTCGAAACCCTGGACCGCCACCTGGGGGTCGAGAGCTACCGTGACCGATAGCTAAACGGAAGCTTATAGATTTATAATTATTTATAATATGGTTACTGCGTTAATATTGTTTGTTCTATGATGATTCCATCCCATCCAAGGAGTCATCCATGCTACGCCATTTTGCCCTGGTATGTGCTCTCATCACCCTCCCGTTCGTTCCTGCCGGAGCGGTCGAATACGACGGTGAAAAAAGCTACCTGCTCGAAACCAAATACGATGTCTGCATTGTCCCTCCGCAGATTAACGACGCGATCGCCAAAGGGGTTAAAGTAATTGATCTCAAACAGGCCCGGGCCCTACACGACCAGAAAGCCCATTTTTACGACGCGCGGGAAAAACGCCATTTCCATAAATCCCGGATCAAAGGGGCCAAGCCCGTTCATTTCGACGTCTCCAAAGCCGAATACATGGTGATCGAACTGCCACGGGAAAAAGAGCAGCCGCTCGTGTTCTACTGCTACGGCGAATCGTGTGCCAACTCGTACGAAGCGGCACTCGCGGTGCGAAAACTCGGCCATAAAAACGTCTACTGGTTCCTCAACGGTTTCAACGAATGGAAAGAAAAAGGATACCCGCTCGAAGAGCGCTAAAACGTCCTCAACGTATCAAGAGGTAAATCACGCTATAATGCGGCCATCATTTGCGCGTTCGGTCTGCGCTTGAGTCTTCCCCATTGGCCGCTTATCCGCCCTCACCTCGAGGTCAATATTTCAAGGACTTTCCATGTCATTAACCATCAAACGTCAAAACCACCGTATCCACCCCTGCGACGCTGCCCGTAAAAACGAACTTCTTTCCCATCTGGCCGCGCGTTACGGGAACAAAAAAATCCTCGTCGTTACTGCCGGCAGCACCGATGCCGTCGTCCTTCCCGAAGCGGCGAATATCGCATTGCTCAATGATGCGGCACTCGCAGCCTCAGGCGCCGGCGAATACGATCTCCTCATCAGTTACGATCTCCCCGAAAAAGCCCTCGTGTACATGGCGCGTATCCCCAAAACACGTGAATTCGCCCTCGTGCTGATGGACGCCGAAGAGCAAAAACGTCTCTATCCCATCGAAACGCTGCTGGGACGGACGATCATCCAGGAGGTGATCGAAGGGTTTGAACCCTCTTTCGGCATCGCCGCGGAAAAAAAGGAGAAAGAAGAGGCCAAAACCCGACGTGCCGCACGCGATGAAGAAAACGCAAAACGCGATGCACGCCCCAAACGGGATTTCAAACCGCGTTCGGAGAAGTCCCGAGAGGATAAGAGAGGGTTTAAAAACGACCAACCGAGCGATCGGTGGGCCCCCAAAGACAAAAAACCGCGATTCCTGGGCAAAGACGAAAACGGCAAAGCGATTTTCGAGGGGAAAACCCGCGATCGCAACCACTACATCGACGGTACGCCCCGGACCGAAGCGGAAAAAGCCTATAAAACCCCCTACGGAAGCAAACCGAAGTTTTACGGAAAAGAAGCAAAAAGTGCCGATAAAACGGCCTCGGCCAAAGAGAAAAAAGAGTTCGTCAAAGGGGAAAAGAAACCTTTTGGAGACAAAAAGCCTTATGGCGACAAAAAGCCCTACGCGGAGAAAAAATCTTTCGGGGAGAAAAAACCCTACGGAGACAAAAAGGGGTTCAGTGACAAAAAACCCTACGGCGGTAAAAAACCCGCCGGCGACAAACCGTCTTCCTCATCTCCCGCAGAGCCAAAACGCCCTCCCCGCCGCATTACCGTCAAATCTCTCAAACCCGCGGAAGGGAAAGAGTAGGCTCTTTCCTAACGAACCATCAGCGCTTTTTTCGCTTCGAGGCGGTCATACAGCCCGAGCATGTTGTGATAATGCTCGTGCAGCGTGACGTCGATCAGCGTGGACTCCCCGTTCAGGATACGGACCGCTTCGATCACCCGATCGCGTCCGAAAACGTTGAAAAGCGCTTCTTCATAGTCTTCCCACGCCTCGTCGCGCGAGCGCATCCGGATCAGCTCGGCGACGAGATGGCCCGTTTTGTTACCCGCAAATTCGAGCAGGGCAATCGCCTCTTCGTCGTTCCCCGCCAGAAGGTGCATCTGCGCTTTGAATTCGGCCATCGTGAAGTTACGTCGGAAAATTACTCCGATGTATTTCTCGACGTTGAGAGTGTCTTCGAGCGATTCGACGTTTTCAAGTACCTCTTCGGGATCGAACGCTTCGAAATCGAGCACCATCCGGCGGATTTTTTTGCCGCTGTTTTTGTTGTTGTAGACCATGTCCTCGATCGGATAGACCTCCGAGAATCCCGGAACGACGATCTGGCACGAATAAAACCCGAGGTAATCGTATTCGCGGACGTAGATCTCTTTGCCCTCCTCGCGGAGTATCCCGCACAGGTAGGCGTACTCTTCCTCGCTCGAGCCTCCCGTGTAATTCCACGGTGTGAAAGCGAAACTTTTTTTCGCACTCAAAAAGGGGAAGCCGAGTTTGCCGTTCGAATCGATAAAATGGGATTCGAGGTTGAAACTGTCGGCGACCAAGCTCATATCGAACGTCGGAACCTCGAACGCATCGAGTTCGGCAAGGGTCCGCCCCTGCATCAGTTCGGTCATCGTCCGCTCCAGCGACACCTGCAAAATCGGATGGGAACCGAACGAAACGAACAGAGTCGAATTGGACGGGTTAATCAGCGAGATCGCGGTTACGGGGAACCGCCCCCCCAGTGACGCATCCAGTACCTCGACGACGTACCCTTTTTCCCTCAGCGCACAGACGTCGCCATACAACCGGTCGAATCCTTTGATAATCTCGTCGGGAAACCTCGGCAGGGCATACCCCTCGCGGATGATCTCGATTTTGGCATGGCGTTCGCAGATCTCGCTGAGGGCCTGCACCTGCGCCTCAAGCGGGGTATTCCCGGTAGCCAGGCCGTTGCTCGCGTACAGGTTGCTTAACACATTCAAAGGGATATACACTTTCTCGCCGGAGCTTTGTTTGACAAACGGCAGCGAAACGATTTTATCCTCATAGTCGCTGTTATAGTCGATCCAGTCCTCGTCGTCCATCTCTCCATGGGGGTCGTAGACGGCACGCAGGGAGTCGTCCAGGTAAGGTTCGTCGAAACCGAATGCCACCTCATCGGGGTAATAGCGCCGCTGAGGGAGATGAAAATCGATGAAAAAATTGTTGGTCTGGAGCCGTTCGATGTATTCTCCCAGCGCACTGGCGACCGAGGCGTCGGAGAGGACACCCTTTCCGTTGGAGTAAATATGATTCGGCGCTTCGGTGGAAGCCAGGTTGACCGAATAGCAGTGTTCAAGAGGGTGTTTCTCCTGCGAAAACACCAGTCCGCATCCCACCGCTTCGAGCGTCGAGCGCATACGCCCGATCGATTCTTCCAGCGGGGCGTTTTTCGATAACAGGTTCATGATCCGTGCCTTTTGTTTGGTTCAAGCGTTAAAAAGCGTCAGTATAGCCTAAAGATGGCAATATACGTTCTTCTTATGCTACTATTTCATCCAATAAACGATTCAAAGGGTCCCATGGCTATCATCTCCATCGCATCGACCAAAGGGGGAGTCGGCAAAACCTCGCTTGCGTTTTCCCTCGCCAAAGATCTGGGCTACCGCTACGCCACGAACGACATGTCGGTCGCACTGAACAAATACCGCAACGCCCGCTATTACCCGAATAAAATCCCCCTCTATCCCGACACCGTCTACGATTTCGGCGGATTCGAGAGCCCGCACGTCGAGGAGATACTCCATCAGTCCGACATCATCCTCCTCCCCACGACCAACGATGCGAACTCGATCATGAAAAGCCTCGTGTTCATCAAAAAATTCCGCGAGAAAACGATCCTCGTCTTTGCCAACATGCTCGAAAACCCCAACGACGCGCTGGCGATCCGCGAAAAAATCCACGAACATTTTCCGGGGATGGCGTTTACCTACCTGCGCCGTACCAAACTGCTCAAAAACGCTCTCGAAACAGGCCAGAGCGCCACGGAACTTTATGAGAGCAACAACCACACCCAGCACCTCTACCGACAGGCGTACGGCGAATACCGCAAAATCCTGAAACTCTTTACCACCGAAGGGGAATACTTCCAGCGTTCGCAGACTTCCTGAAAGTAAACAAACGATAAGGTTATAATTGCTTTGTTCTCGGGCACTGAGCAAATGGATCATACGCCCCTATTGCAGTACAAGGAGACTTAGTGACCTCGGTGATGATTGAAGCGTTCGCTTCCCTTGGACTGTTCATGTTCGGGATGATTTATCTCGAAGATTCTCTCAAAAAAGCGGCGGGTTCTTCCTTCAAAAAATGGGTGAAGATTTCCACCGATACCGATGCCAAAGCCGTTTTCGTAGGAGCCTCGGCGACGGCTTTGCTTCAAAGCTCTTCAGTGATCACCCTGATGGCGTTGTCGTTGACCGGGGCGGGGCTGATGAGTCTGCAGGGCGCTATCGGGGTGATCTTCGGTTCCAATATCGGCACAACCGCAACCGGATGGATCATCGCGCTGATCGGCTTTAAATTCGACATCAAACTGATCGCTTTCGTCATGGTCGGATTCGGAGGGATCGGCAGCGTTTTGTTCGGCGAAGGCAAAACGCGCTACATTTTCGGGGGCTTTACCGGCTTCGGCCTTATTTTTCTGGGGCTTGAAGGGCTCAAAGAGAGTTTTTCATCATTGGCCCACACCATCGACATCGCTTCTTTGGGCGAATACAACCCGCTCATTTTTCTCGTTGCGGGATTGGCACTGACCGCGCTCATCCAAAGCAGCTCCGCGTCCGTGGCGATCGCCCAAAGCGCATTGTTCACCGGTATTTTGGGGTTTGAGCATGCGGCGGCGTTCGTCATCGGCGCCAATGTCGGCACGACGGCCACCGCGATTATCGGTGCGGCGGGGGGGTCAAGCGACAAAAAGCGTACCGCGGTGGCGCACGTGCTCTTCAATCTCTTTACCGGCATCATCGCCTTTCTCCTGCTTACGCCCTTGACGTGGTCGGTCACCCATGTCGGGCTCGATCAGAGCGTCGAAGCGCTGGCGCTTTTCCATACCCTTTTCAATGTGCTGGGGGTTGTCATATGGTTCCCGCTGATCCCGCAGCTGACGCAATGGCTGCAAACGAAATTCCTAGTCGTCAAACCGGTCATGACGCTCTACATCCACAACGTATCCCGCACGATCCCGGCATTGGAGCACGAAGCCCTGCGTCAGGAGGTGAACCATCTGGGGCACAAGGTGTGCGCTTTTGCCGTCGCGGCGATCCATATCCCTCCCGAGGAGGGGTTGAAACATCACGGCTCGATTGCCAAAATTCTCGAAACCTACAAACAGCCGCTCTCCCCGTCACCGCTTGAACGTTATCACGATCTGCAGCATCTGCAGGGGGAGATTCTCGATTACGCCAGCGCGCTATCGGTACGCATTCAACTTCCCGAAATTCGCAAAGAGTTTGATCAAACCCTCTATATGGCAACACAACTGATCGGGGCATCGAAATCCATCCGGGATATTTTGCACGATATCGAGATGCTCAGCGAATCCGACAGCAGAGAAATGGAAGCGTTTTTTCATGAGCTGCGCTATCAGATTCTCGCCCTTTGTATGCACTACACCGACTGGCTAAACGGCGACGCCGAAGCGCATGCCAAGCTCGAAGCGCTTTTTACGAAACTCGATACCAGCTACAAAAACAGTCTCGCGATCTTGAACGATATGATCGTCAATTACAAAATTTCCAAACAGATGACGGCCATTTTCATGAACATCACCCACATCACCCGCAATTTTTCAAAAGCGCTGTACAAAAGCATGTCATCCCAAAACGAGGGATAATCAAACGCCACAGCCCCTTAACGGAGAGTCAGTTGAGCGTTTACTATTTGCCTATATAATCGTCTCAACGCTGCAAGAGGATCGGGAACGATGAACGAACTTACTCAGATTTTGATGCTGCTCGGAATCGGGGTGGCGGTCATCGTCGTTTTCCAGCAATTCCGAATCCCCACGAGTCTGGGGTATCTCCTCGTCGGAGCCATCCTCAGCCCCTACACAATCGGCCCCACCCTTAATGTTCCCGAGCTCAAAGTCATCGCCGAATTCGGGGTCGTCTTCCTCCTTTTCACGATCGGTCTGAACTACTCGCTGCCCCAGCTGCATGCCCTGCGCCACCAGGTTTTGGGACTGGGGACCGCACAGGTGGTCCTATCCACCGTAATCGTGGGAGGTTTGCTGTGGGCTTTCGGCCTCCCCCCCGCCGTCGCTTTCGTCATCGGTGCCGTGTTTGCACAGTCTTCCTCCACCATCATCGCCAGCCAGCTGGCCGAGCAAAATGAAGAAAACACGGCTCACGGACGGCTGGGGATCGCCATGTCGGTCTTTCAGGACGTCACCGCCGTCCCTTTTCTCGTCATCATTCCGGTCCTTGGTATGGCGGTTACCGCCGATGTTCTGGGGATGGCGCTAGGGTGGGCTTTTGCCAAAGCAATCCTCGCCTTTGCGCTTGTGTTTATCGCCGGGCGATGGCTCCTTCGCCCCCTGTTTCACCTCGTCGCTACCCGCCAGTCTCCAGAGGTATTTACCCTCACGGTACTGCTCGTGGCGCTGGTGGCCGCGTGGTCGTCCAACAGTCTGGGCCTCTCGCTCGCATTCGGTGCGTTTCTGGCAGGTATGATGCTGGGAGAAACGGAGTTCCGCCATCAGGTCGAATCAAGCATCCGCCCCTTTCGGGATGTGTTGCTGGGGCTTTTCTTCGTCGGAATCGGGATGCTTTTCAACCCTGCGGCAATTCCCCATATCTGGTATTGGGCGGTGCTGGGGGCGCTGCTGATCCTGATCAGTAAAATCCTCATCGTCGCCGTACTGGTCAAAAAAAGCGGCATGGACCTCTCCGACGCCTGGAGAACCGGGCTACTGCTTTCGGTGGGAGGAGAGTTCGGTTTCGCCCTCCTCGCGATCGCCCTGGATTCGCGCGTGATCGATACCGATCTGGGACAGATCGTCCTGACATCGGTCCTTTTTTCGCTCATCGGGGGTTCACTGCTGATCCGCTACAATGAAGCCATCGCCAAATTGCTATCCGGCCACCGCACTCTGCCGCATCCCCTCCCCGAGTCGCTGATCGATTCGAGCGAACAGGTCCTCATCGGAGGTTACGGCCGGGTCGGGCACACCGTGGCGGTGCTTATGCAGGAACGGGGGATCGAGTTCAAAGCGTTCGATACCGATCCCGAACGGGTTGCCGAAGGGCTCGCCGAAGGGCATCCCGTCGCCTACGGCGATATTTCCGATCCTGAACTCCTCTCAGCCATTCGCGCCGAACGCGCTTCATTGGTCGTAATGACCGTTGATGATTCCAAACAGGCCCTCAGAGCGGTTTCGTTTTTGCGAAAAATATCTCCCGATTTGCCGATCATCGTCCGAGCCAAAGATGCCGAAGCGAGTATGAAACTGCTCGAAGAAGGTGCGACGCATGCCTATCCCGAAGCGATCGAAGCGAGCCTGAGCCTGGGGGCAACCGCCTTGCAGATGCTTGACGTTGCAAGTGAAGAGGTAGAACAGCTGATCCAAAGCGTACGGGATCGCAATTACAAACCGATACTCGAACAGCGCTCATCCCGACCCGTATGAAACCATCCAAGGAGCAATAATGAAAAAAATGACGATTTTGGTAGCTACCGACTTCTCCGAAACCGGCCTGACGGTGGTGCGCAAAGCGCTCTCACTCGCCCAATCCCACGGTGCCGATCTGCATGTGGTCCACGTCATCGAAGAATCGTGGTTTGCCCTCAAACAGGAGATCAAATCGATCCGCGAACACAGCTGGAGTGCTTTAAGTACACAGTTCCCGCATCTGAACAAAAAATTCTTTCACTGCATGCAAGGCAACGTCGTCCGCGAAATCGCCGAAATCGCCGAGCAGATCGGAGCGACGCTTCTCGTGATCGGCAGCAGCGGCGAGACCTATATGTTCAAAGAGCTTCTGGTAGGATCGACAACCAAAAGCATCATCCGCAACTCTTCGATTCCCGTGCTGGTCATCAAAAACGATCTTCCGCTGAACCCGCGCCGCATTTTGATCCCGACCAATTTTTCCGATCACTCCAGGACCGCAATTCTCGCAACGGCGGACCTTTTCCCCAATGCCGAGCTTTCACTGCTCAATATCTACAACCTCCCTTTCGAAGGCCGGCTAAAAACGTACGGTTTTACCGAAGAGGATATCCTCGAATATCAGATGCAGATCAGCCAAAACGAAGAGCTCGCTGCCGAGACGTTCGCCGCATCCCTGCACCTCTTGCCCGAAAAGGTTCAGATGCTCACCCGCAAAGGACCGCTTAACCCTCCCCTTTTCATGGAGATATCGGGATCTTACGGAACCGATCTCATCAGCATCCACACATCCGGTTCGTTCAGCTTTTTCGCATTCGATCTTCTCGAAGAAGCCGACCACGACGTTCTGATCTTCAAATTTTAACGCTCGAATTCGCTGACGACCTGCCGCATTTTCAGGAGCGAATCGGGATTGAGCGAGATCGAATCGATCCCCTGCTGAACGAGAAAACGGGTGATTTCGGGGTAATCGGAGGGGGCCTGACCGCAGATGCCGATGTATTTTCCCCGCTCTTTGCACGCACGGATCGCCATACTGAGCATCCGCGTGACCGCTTCGTTACGTTCGTCGAATACCGACGATACCAGCGCGCTGTCGCGATCGACTCCCAGCACAAGCTGCGTCAGATCATTACTACCGATGCTGTAGCCGTCGAAGATTTCCAAAAACTGATCCACCAGAATGACGTTGGCGGGAATCTCGCACATTGCATAGACCTCCAGAGCGTTCTCCCCCTGCACGAGCCCCGCTTCGTTCATCACCGTAATCGCTTTTTTCCCCTCTTCGGGAGTCCGGACGAAAGGGAGCATCACTTTGACGTTGGTAAGGCCCATCTCGTCGCGTACCCGCTTCAGCGCCTCGCATTCCCACAGGAACGCTTCGCGGTACTCCTGCGAATAATAACGGCTCGCCCCCCGAAACCCGATCATCGGGTTCTCTTCGTCGCGCTCGTACGCAAATCCGCCGCTCATGTGCTTGTATTCATTCGATTTAAAGTCCGTGGTTCGGACGATGACCGGCTTGGGATAAAATGCCGCGGCGATCATCCCGACCCCTTCGGCGACCTTGTCGACAAAAAACCGTTTGGGATCGTCGTATCCCCTCATCGCTTCGACAACCGCGTCTTCGTCGCTGAGCGTTTTTCCCTTCGCCTTGTCAACCAGCGCCATCGGGTGGGCTTTGACGTACTGGGTGACGATAAACTCCATCCGCGCCAGCCCTACCCCGTCGTTGGGCAGCTTGGCGACTTTAAACGCGATTTCGGGGTTCCCCACGTTCATGTAAAGTTTGGTTTTGGTCGGCGGGAGCGTCCCCAGATCGGTTTTTTTGATCTCAAAATCCAGCAGACCCGCATAGACGTTCCCGTTTTCCCCTTCGGCGCAACTGACGGTCACTTCGTCCCCTTCGCTGAGCACTTCCGTCGCATTCCCCGTCCCCACGATCGCGGGAACGCCGATCTCGCGCGCGACGATCGCGGCATGGCAGGTACGCCCGCCGCGGTTGGTGATGACGGCGGACGCTTTTTTCATGATCGGTTCCCAATCAGGATCGGTGATGTCGGCAACGAGCACTTCCCCTTCGTTGAAACGGTCGCTTTCGTGGGGTGAACGGATGATTTTCACTTTGCCCGCCCCGATCTTCTCCCCGATCGCTTTTCCGCTGGCCAAAACATTTCGTGTTTTGGTTGTGTTGATGTGGTATTGCTCAAGAATATTCTCACCCATCCGGCGGCTCTGAACCGTCTCGGGGCGGGCCTGCACGATAAACAGCTCGCCGCTCTGACCGTCTTTGGCCCATTCGATGTCCATCGGACGGTATTCTCCCGCCTGCGTCGTATAGTGCTCTTCGATAATCATCGCGTAGCGGGCGAGCACCGCGACTTCGTCATCGGTAATCGAAAAACGTTCCTGCAGTTTTTTGGGCGTGGCCAGATTCACGGTATGGTGACGCTCGTCATAGCGCATTGTAAGGGCTTTGGAACCGAGCTGACGTTTGAGGATCGATACTTTGCCCTCCCGCAGCGTGGGTTTGAAAACGTAAAACTCATCGGGGTTGACCCTCCCGCCGACGATGTTCTCGCCCAGTCCGTAAATCGAGTTGATGAGGATCAGGTTTTCCGAGCCGTTTTCCGTGTCGATGGTAAACATGACGCCGCTGCTGGCCAGATCGCTGCGTACCATCTTCTGAACGCCGACGGAGAGGGCAACCGCGAAATGGTCATACCCCCGGCTGTGACGGTAGCTGATCGCGCGGTCGGTGAAGAGGGATGCGAAACAGCGTTTGACGTGTTCGACGAGCATGGTCTCGCCGCGCACGTTGAGATAGCTCTCCTGCTGCCCCGCGAAACTCGCATCGGGCAGATCTTCCGCCGTGGCAGAGGAGCGGACGGCTACGTCCACCGAGGACATCGCATACTCTTTTTCCATCTCGTGGTAGGCGGCGGCGATCTCGTTTTTAAGTTCTTCGGGCATCTCGCCCGAGAGCATCAGCGTCCGCACCGCTTCCCCGCAGCGGGAGAGCTCTTCGATGTCGGCGATGTCTACCCCCTCGAACAATGCGCGGATTTTGGGTTCGAACCCGTTATGGTTCACGAAAACACGGTACCCATCGGCCGTAACGGCAAACCCCTCGGGTACCTTGACCCCGAGTTTTTTAAGCGAACCGATCATTTCTCCGAGCGAAGCGTTTTTACCCCCGACCAAAGCGATATCATGAATATTCAGCGAATCAAAACGGCGAATGTAGCGCATAATGTTTCCTTTGTCATTATTATGAGTCTATATAGAATACCATATAATACGTTTATCTTTTACCGGAACGCCCATGCACCCTATCATCCTCACGACCCTCAATGCCCGATACGCCCACAGCGCCCTCGGGCTGCGCTATCTCTATGCCAACCTGCGCGAGCTGCAAAGCGACGCTGCGATTCTGGAATTTACGATCAACGAGCAGGTTCAAAGTATCGCTGAGAGGCTGCTCGAACACTCCCCCCGCATCATCGGCATAGGCGTCTACATCTGGAACGCCTCCGAAACGGCGGAACTGATCGGGGTCCTGAAAAAAGTCTCCCCTCAAACCTTCATCGTCCTCGGCGGCCCCGAAGCGGGCCATCTTCCCCACCGCGTCGATTTTTCCAAAGCCGACTGCATCATCGGCGGCGAGGGGGAAATCGCCTTTTACGAAGTATGCCGCAGTGTCCTGAACGCTCAAGCTCCCGCAGAACGGTTCATCAAAGCCCCGCTTCCCGATCTTACATCGATCGCGCTCCCCTACTCCGCCTACGCTGACGAAGACGTGGCCCACCGATACATCTACGTCGAAGCCTCGCGCGGCTGCCCGTTCGAATGCGAGTTTTGCCTCTCCTCGATCGACGAAAAGGTGCGCAATTTTCCGCTCGAAACGTTGCTTGAAGAGTTCGAAACCCTCTGGCAGCGCGGCGCGCGCAGTTTCAAATTCATCGACCGCACCTTTAACCTCAATATGACCTTCGCCAATGCGATCCTCGATTTCTTTTTGTCCAAGGAACCACCCTATTTCGCCCATTTCGAAGTGATCCCCGACCATTTCCCCGAATCGCTCCGTCACAAAATCTCCCTTTTCCCTCCCGGATCGCTCCAACTGGAAATCGGAATACAGACCCTCGACCCCCTCATCGCCAAAGGGATCAACCGTCCCCTGCGGCTTGAAAAGATTATCGACAACCTGCGGTTCCTCGAAAGCTGCACCTCGGCGCATCTGCACCTCGATCTCATCGTAGGCCTTCCGGGTGAGAGTCTCGAAGGATTCGGACGGAACCTCGACACCCTCGTCTCTCTCACCCGCAGCGAAATCCAGATCGGGATTCTCAAAAACCTCTCCGGCACCACCCTCTCGCGCCACGATGCCGCGCACGGGATGCTCTATGCCGACACACCTCCCTATGACATTTTGCAAAACGATCTCCTCAGCTTCACACAGATACAGAAGATGAAACGGTTCGCCCGGTTTTGGGACATCTATTACAACAGCGGAAATTTCGATTCGACGGTACGATTGCTTTGGGAGGGGAAAAGCGTATTCGAGTCGTTTTACGCCTTCAGCGAGTGGATCTATGCCCGTACCCTCTCAACCTGGAAAATTTCACTGGAGCGCCAAAGCGCCCTGATCTACGAATACCTCTGCACGCTCCGGGATACCGATACGGTACGTTCCACACTGCTCGAAGATATCGCCAAGTCCGAAGGAAGGACGTTACCGCACTATCTGAAACACGAGACGAACAACCGGGATGAAAGTAAAAAAAGCGTAGTCCCCAAGCGGCAGGCCAAACGGATGGATGAGTAAGAAAAAGGGAGATTAAAAATGCCCGCAGGTGACGAATCTGCGGGCGGAGTGTGCGCGGGGTGACGAATCCCACGCGGCAAACTTAACATAAGGAGAATTGAAAGGGCCCGAAGGCCCTGAAGAAATGACTTCTTAGAATTTCAAAGAAGCGATGATACGGAGAGTATCGGTATCGATTGTTTTTGCACCAGTATTATCTTCTTTATCATACTGTGTGTAGATAGCGGTCAAACCAAGTGGTCCAACTTTACCGGATGCAATAACATCCCATGCACTGTATTCAGCTTTGTTTGCAGCATTGTTGTTACCGTCTGTTTCGGCTTCACCGTAGCTAGCTGACAAAGTGACACCCGGGATCATTTTGGTTGACGCACCGATTTTCCACGCATCTGTATCAGATTTCGTAGTGTGCTCGCCATCCATGTAGATGCTTCCCAGCGCAGTGTAAATCATTGATTTATCGCCCGTTGCAACGTTAGAAAAGTTATCCGCTTGTGCGATACCGTTCCCGTTGTTGTCGCTTGCAGACGAATACGCTGCATAGATGTTTGAGTTAGCAACGTTTACACCCAGTTTCACTGCATAGATATCAGTGTCGCTGTAGTTAACGTATTTTTTATCCATGTTTGCGTACTGAAGACCAAGTTCGACCATGTCGCCCATCAGTTTGGCATCAGCCTGCAACCAGTATGCATCCGCAACGCTCTGAACGTCGTAGTACCACGCCTGAACCGTTGTGTTAGGAATTGATTTATTGATCGCACCCGCAGCGTAAGCACCGGTAGCACCGAACGTCGAGAATTTACCGCCGTTGTTGACAGTTGTGTTGCTGGCGGCACCGTTGTCTTTACCGACCCATGCACCGACGAGTGTCGTGTCCGGAAGATCGTTGTTCAATACAACCGCAGCATCGAAAGTATTGTCAACAACGTTCCATTTTTCCGTGAACGCAAGCGGAGTATTCAGTTCCTGGCGACCGACTTTGAGCGTCGTTTTGCCGGCAGTGTAGGCAAGGTACAATTCGCGGGCCCATGACTGGTCGTCCAGCGCACCTGACGCGGCTGTACCATCTGGATTCAAACGTGCGGTAGGAACCTGTCCGACGAGGTTGTTCTCAAGACCGAGTGTTGTCAACGCGTACGCGCTGGCACCCATGCTGAGGTTTGGAGCAAGGTCCATCGTTGCACCGACCAACAATGATACTTCCGCCAACGAGTTTGTCCCGTGGTCGAACATATCCAGGTTGCTTCCCAGTGTTTCGGATGTTTGATACCAAACTTTTGCTTCACCGTTTACTTTGACGTTGTCGATCGCAAACGCGCTTGTTCCCAGAGCCATTACGGCTACAAGACTCAGTTTTCCTAATTTCATTCATTCTCCTTCAAGAAACCGTCCGTAATAAGATAATCTTATTTGGATCTCGAGACTCAGTTTAAAGGTCTTTATCTTAAATAAATCTTTAAAACTATAATTTTTTTTGATGGAGTTACAAATTTGTAAGCTTTTGAGACAAAAATGTGATAAAAAGAAAAAATTATACTTTTCGGCGCAGCGGATCGGGATTTTGAATCAGAAAATCAAATATTTGATTTCATAACTTTAATTATCATATTTAATACAGAATAAAAAGGTTTAGAGATAGAAAAAGAGTCCCGCCCCACACAGGGCGGAGAAGAGCCGAAAAAGGATTACCAGTTACGGATGCGGATATGGCACGACGTACACTGCTTGAGCAACTGGGTATAGTCCTCGAGCGCGTTGTCCATGCGGCCCGCTTCGACCGACGCAATCAGATCGTCCGAATAGAGACGAAGCATGTGAGCCGTTTTCTGGGCGAATTTATAGGCGTAGACCTGGTCTTTGGGAAGAATCGCTTTGACCTCTTCGCTTTCGAGCGATTTGAGCGTCCCCTGAAGTCTTTTGACCCCCATTTTCATCTCGTCACCCGAACTGTACAGGCCTCCACGCTGGATCTGTTCCATCGCGTCCATCATCGTACGCATCTCTTTCATCAGTTCCAGTCGCGGATCGGCTTTTTCAGCCGCGTTCAACGATCCGGCGAGAAACACTCCCACTGCCAGTGACGCTAAAGCTTTTTTCATCGGTTGCCCCTTTTAATATTGGATAATTTCTTTCGAAAACTCGCTGAGTTTGACGGTCTTGGCCGAAATGGAAACGAGCTTTTTCGACTCTGCCGGTTTCCCGTAAAACTCTTTGATCTCCGGACGGAACGCCTGGAAATAGTCGTGGAATTTGTCCTGACCCAAAATCCCGACAGCCCACAGGGTATCGTCGGCCGCGTGTTCGAGCACCACCGCATTCAAAGGTTGCGTCGCCGCCCCGCCGAGAACTTTGGCACCCGAACCGGCATCGAACGCCGAGAGGTGAGACGAACAGACGATTACGCCGCTTTTATCGTACGCCATCGTTTTTTTGTTGGTCGGGACGTATCCGATGAAACTGTCGTTCGGAGTCGGGTGAGTCAGCTGGTGGGTACAGATCGCCACGTATGCGACCAGCGTACGCTCTTTGCCGACGCCGCTTTTCCAGACGTATTTCTCACCGGTTTCGGAGGTAAGCTGAACGTCCGTCGCCGTCGGTTTGGGGAGGTTGATCAACATACACGGAGTCGAAGCGTACGGATAATTGAAGATATACGTCACTTCCTTGGCCAGACTTGAGGCCTTGATCGGTTTACCGGCCGCATCAACCAGCTGTGCCTTCTCATACGCTTTGAAAAGGGCGCCGTCTGCGGCATACAAATTTCCGCGGATCAGCGATGGGCTGACCGCAACAACCGTTGCACCTGCGGCAACAACTTTCAAAAAATTTCTTCTATCCATGATAATGTCCGTGTTGAATGATTTTGCGGTGATTAGTGTAGCAGATATTGCATTTAAATTTCCCCCCGGGCGGGGAGAAAAAGGGGGAAAGCATCAACCGAAAAGGTCGCGCATCGCCCCTTTGTACCAGTCGCGGGTTGCTTTCGCAAGGCCTGTCGTACGGAATTTGCCCGTTTTTTCGTCTTTTGGAACGCTTCCTTTAGAACCGATAACCGGACCGGAAACCATGAACTCATGATTAACCATGATCGCTTCTTCGGGATTACTTCCAACCATAGAGTAACAAACGTTCGCGCTTTTGTACGGAAGAGCCGACGCAACGCTGTAGCTTTTGCCGTGAAGGACGTGTGCGATCTCTTTCGCGCACTCTTTACCTGACCAGATAGCAGTTTGTCCGCTTGGCGGAACCGCATGCCCGACAACGTCACCGACAGCGTAAACGTTTTTATCTGTAGCCGTCTGGAACGATACCGGCTTTTCAGGGCTTGTCGCCATTTTGACTTTTTTGAACGAATCGGGAGTCGTTGCGACGCCCGCCATGTCGATGACCGGGTTGGACATGTTGTGCGGGATAAGGTTGAACACGCCGTATTTGATCGTGTGGGTCGCTTTTGTCCCTTCGGTATCGTCTTTGTCTTTGAAAGTCGTCTGAACGTAAGTGATCTCTTTTTTATCGAAATCAACATCTACGATCTTACAATGATCGCGGTGTTCTACCATGCCATTGTTTACTTCTTTCCATGCTTCTTTGAATGCCGCACCTTTGGCGATTTCAGCCGTTTCGTTGAGGATGATGACTTTACCCTCAATTCCTTCGTTTTTCATGTAGTTGGCAATCATGCTCGCACGTTCGAACGGTGCGGGAGGACAACGGTATTTTCCTTTTGGAACGGTAATAACGACATCACCGCCTTCAAGATTTTTGACCAAACGGTCAAGCGCTACGTGCTCGCCGCCGGGTACGAGAGCCGCAGGGGCAAGACGTTTTGCTTTGGCGACTTTGGCCGCATCCCATGCGGGGAACGAACTTTTATAGTTATAGTCGATACCCGGTGCGAGAACGAGGATATCGTAACCGACCGAACCTTTTGCCGTATGGACGACTTTGGCCTCACGGTCGATGCCGGTCACTTCGGCCTGAAGCATTCCGTAACCGAAGTTTTCAACCGCTTTGGAATAGTCGTGCATCAAAACGTTCAGATTGACGCCTTCGATTCCGCCGAGGTTGCAGTTTGAAAACGGACAAGACATGAAGCTGTCGTTTTTCTCGATGATTGCCACATCGAATTTAGGATCGATTTTTTTGAGCTCTTTGGCAACGGTCAGACCGCCCCATCCGCCACCGATAATAACGACCTGGTGTTTACCGAGCATTTTGCCTGATGCCGCCGATCCCGGCGCCGCGCCTGCAGCGGCCGTACAACCTGAAACAGCGGCAGCAGCGGCGCTGATACCGGCAAACTTGAGTAAGTCACGTCTTGAAAGTTTCATACTTAGGGTTCTCCTCTTCTTCGATTAGCTTCGAGTGCGAAAACAATAACAAATTCGTCATCGCTTGAGGAGTATCATAGGTATTTAATTCTTAAAGATTTATAACTATATATAAAATATCAAAAAAAATACCAAATAAGTTAATTTTATATCAATCAGTGTGATAACTATGTGATATTTTCCAAATTACCGCATTCATGCTATGATAACGCCAACCCATTCCCCAAAGGAAAAGCATGCAAGCCGCAGAGTGCCACAGTTTAGAAGAAGTACGCCAGTATATCGACCGTCTGGACGATCAGATCGTCGAACTGATCGCCGCGCGCAACGCTTACGTCAAGCAGGCTGCCCAGTTCAAACATTCGATCGAGGAGATTAAAGGTGAAGAGAGAATGGAAGCGGTCATGGACCGCGTCCGGCTCAAGGCGATGGAGTCGGGGGTATCCCCCAATCTCCTCTCGAAACTCTATAAAATAATGATAGACGAAATGGTCGAAGCGGAAATTTCGGAATTCCGCAACGCCAAGTCATTGTAATGCAACACGCTTCCGGATCCGCGAGGAATCACCGTTCCGGATGCCGTACTCATTCAAACCGCGTTACTTCGCCGCGGCAGAGCGCCGCCACCACTTTTCCCCGAAGCATTTCGTTTTTGTAGAGACTGTGATGGTGCGATACGGAGGTTGTCCCTTCGGGATCGAACACGATCACGTCCCCTTTTGCGCCGAGCGCGATTTCACCGCTTTCGATCCCGATATGGCTCCCCGGAACGCGCGACGCGACTTCGGCGAAGCGGGATACGGAGATCGTACCCGGTCGAATCAGGTAGGTATAGCACAGCGGAAGGTACTCTTCGATCGCAGTCGTACCGAACTGCGCGTCGTAAAACGTAATGTCTTTGTGAACGTCCGAATTAGGCTGGTGAAGGGCGCTGAGCGAAGCGATCGCGCCGTTTCGGAGCGCTTCGAGCAGCGCGAGGCGTTTGGCCTCGTTCACCAGCGGCGGATTGATTTTGGCGTCGGTATCAAATCCCAGGCACGCCGAATCGTTTTTCAGCAGGTGGTGCAGCGAGACCTCGCACGATACGTCGACCCCCTCTGAACGGGCGTTGGAAACCATTTCCACCGTTCGGGGCTCCGTGACGCTTTTGAAGACGATCCGTATGCCGAAATGGCGGGCGATCTCGATCATCGAGGCGACGTGTACCACTTCCGAAAGGGGGGAAATTCCCGGAAGTCCGAGCTGCGAAGCGATTTCGCCGTCGCTCATGACGCCGCTCTCGTGCAGACTTTTATCGGTCGCTTTGTAAAACAGCGTCCTGTCCGCCATTTTCAGATACTGGGCGATACGGCTGATGCGGTTGTAATCGTCGATCGTATCGGTATGAACGGCGACCGAACCTTTTTTGAGCATGATCGCGATATTGCTGAGGCTCCCCTCTTCGTTCAGGGCACTGAGGGTTGATTCGATGGTCGCACCGTGTGCGAGATGGCGGTGCTGCTGTACGAACTCGAGGGTGATTTCGTCATCGATGCGCGGCGTGCAATCGCTGGCCAGTACCGCCGTCGTAACGCCGCCGCGAAGTGCGCGGCGGGAGAGTTTTTCGAGGTTGGTCCGGTTGAGCTGCGCGTCTTTTAACCGAACGTCGGTATCGACCAGTCCGGGGAACAGATAACACCCCTTTGCGTCAATCGTTTCGTCTCCGTGCAAATCGTCGCCGATTTCGGTGACGATCCCCTCTTCGATCCGGACATCCTTTCTCCGTTCCCCGTGAATATCGCAAATAACCGCACCCGAAATGATCATAGTTGCTCCCGTTCGCTATAATTACGTTATTGTAGACTATGAATGGTTAAAGGCACCTCTAAAAATGGCGAAAATGTTGTTATTTTTGTTTCCGATGATCCTTTTCGCGGCCGGAGATCTCTACACGCAGGGGAAAAAACTCTATTTTTCCAAAGGGTGCAACGGCTGCCACGGCATTTCGGCCGCCGGCTCCGCCCAGTACCCCGCGCTGGCGTATCGGCGCAAAGCATTTCTGGCACACAAACTCAAAGAGTACCGCGCCAAAAAAGGTTCCACCCAGCTTTCCCAGATGATGATCCCTTTTGCCATGGGGCTCAGCGACCGCGAAATCGACGCGCTCACCACCTTTTTGGGCGAATACCGCGAGGGGAAAAGCACCTATACGCCCGATATGAGCAACCGGGGAGACGGAGGATCATGAAGCTACTCGTCAGCGCCCTGGAGCATTCCGCAAACGTCCATTTACGCTATCTAGTCCGGGAATTGGGCGAGGAGGTCGAATTGTGCGGCATTTTCGACTCGTCGCTGGGAGAGAGTATCGTCGATCTGCGTTCGACCTCCGTCATGGGGTTCGTTGACGCGCTCAAAAAACTCCCGTTTTTCTTCCGCCTCAAAGACCGGATGCTCGAACTCGCCGCGACGGCCGACAAAGTGCTGCTGATCGATTCCTCAGGATTCAATCTTCCGCTGGCCAAAGCAATCCGGAAACGGTATCCCGAAAAAGAGATCGTCTATTACATCCTCCCCCAGGCATGGGCATGGAAGAAAAAACGGATCCCGGTACTGGAGCGAACCATCACCCGGCTTTGTTCCATCCTCCCCTTCGAGCCCTCGTATTATTCGAAGGAGGCCCCGATCGAATACGTCGGACATCCGCTGCTCGACGAGATCTCCCTGCGCAAGCCGGACCTCACCCACAGCGGCAAAATCACGTTCATGCCCGGCAGCCGCCCCGGAGAGATCAAACGGCTCATGCCGGTTTTCCGGGAGCTTCGGCCGATGCTCGAATGCACCGCGCAGCTCGTCATCCCTCCCCACTTTACCGCCGGGCAGGTAGAAGAACTTTACGGCGACATCGCCGGATTCGAAGTGGTCCATGACGCCCACCGAAGCCTCGTCGAATCCGATTTCGCTTTTATCTGCAGCGGTACCGCAACCCTTGAAGCCGCACTGATCGGTACGCCGTTTGTCCTGGTCTACATCGCCAAAGCGCTCGACTACGCGATTGCCAGACGGCTCGTGAAACTCGATTACGTCGGGCTTGGGAATATCCTTTTTTCCCATGCTTTCGGCCGCCCGCTGCATCTTGAACTACTGCAAAACGAAGTGTATGCCCAAAACCTGTATAATGCCTACCGTCAAACGGATACGGCCGCTTTTTTCAGCGATGCCGAACGCCTGCGGGGGCTTCTGGGACACGGAAGCGCCAAACGCGTCAGCGAAATTATCAAGGATTCGAAATGATTAGACTCTTTTCATGGATGAAAACATCCCTCAAACGCTTCAAAGACGAAAAAATCGTCCCTTACATGTTTACGCTCAGCGACGATCCGATGCTGTTTCGGGATATGCTCAACACGAACAAAATGTACCAGGACGGACTGAAGCTCGAAGGAAAAATCCCCGGATTCCGTCTGAGCATCGGACGAAGCTACGTCGTCTTTATCGCGCTCTGGCACCTGATTCTCTTTCCCGCGTCGGCGATCTTTCATTCGGTACTGGCCAAAATCGACTGTCATCTCCTGATCCTGATGGCGGTACTGTTTACGGGGATGTTTTTCGCGACGTACGCGATGTTCAAAGAGTACATGATCGACACGGTCGCGCTGCGGATTATCAAAAAAGCGTGGGAGAACCATTTTCCCCATTTCGACTACGCTCTTCACGCCAAAGAGGTGGCGAAAATCTATTCCGAAGCACTCGACAAAGAGATACCGCACAAAAACCTGCAGCTCTACATTCTCGACCGGCTCGTCGAGGGAAAACGGTAAAAATTATTTTTTATACTTGTTCAAAATCCCCATAAACGTGGGGATATTCGCGGCACCGTCGTGGCGTCCGATTTTTTTGCCCGAGGCGTTCAGAAAATGGAACGTCGGCGTACCGATGTACGAAAGCCCTTCGGGGACGAAGTCTTTGTGAATGTCGATGTGGACGGGGACATAATATTTATGCACCTCCGCGCTGATCGCCTTCTCTTCGAATACCACGTCGTTCATGTATTCACACGCGGGGCACTCTTCGCGCGAGAGCATCACCATCACGTTCTTCTTCTCTTTTTTCGCCTGAGAAAGCGCCGCGTCGTACGACGAAGCCCATTTGAGTTCGGCAAACGCGCACGAGGCAACGAGGGACAAAGCGAGTACGATTTTTTTCATCAGAGTTTCCCTAAATGATCTAAAAATTCTCCGGGTTCTTTAAACCCGACAATATCGGCACTTTTCATCCGCGTGCCGTTCTCGTCGAAAAACAAAATGGCCGGAGGTCCGAAAATGCCGTATTTGGCGCTGATCGCTTTGGCCGCATCGTCGTTGGAAGTGAGATCGACTTTGACGAGAACGAATCGGTCCATCGCGGTTTTGACCCCTTCGTCGCTGAACGTTTTTTCTTCCAGCTCCTTGCATGCGGTACACCAGTCGGCATAGAAATCGACCAGAACCCGCTTCCCTTTGTTTTCGGCGAGGATCGCTTCGAGTTCCTCGATGGAGGTGATCTTTTCAAACGTTTTATGCTGTGCGGCTTCGACGTTCACCGTCCCTTTTGCGGGGAGGAACGGATCGAGGGGATGGAGCGGGTCTTTGGCCCCGCTCATGCCTCCGAGCAACAGCGACATCCCGTAAAGGAACAAGATGATCCCGAGCGCTTTTTTGTTCGCACGGTGGCAGCGGATGCAGCGTCCCCGGATCGGTTCGAGGGCCCCGATATTGACCGCTACGAACACCGCGAGGGCTCCCCAGAGCATCATCGAAATGTTTTCATCGAGAATCCGGCTGATCATCCAGATCGATACCCCGATGAGCATGACGCCGAAAATCGATTTGACGGTATCCATCCACGGTCCGGGTTTGGGCATGAATTTGCCCGCGCTGGTCCCTACCGCAATCAGCGGAATCCCCATCCCGATGCTCAGCGCGAACAATGCGACGCCTCCGAGCAGCGCATCCCCGGTCTGACCGATGTAGATCAGTGCTCCGGCAAGCGGTGCCGCGACGCAGGGGCCGACGATCAGGGCGGAGAGGAATCCCATCACGGCAACGCCGAGAATACCGCTGCGGCGACCACTGATCTGGGTGATGCGCGACTGGATCGCGTTGGGGATCTGGAGTTCGAAGAGATCGAACATCGACATTGCCAGAATGACGAAAATCAGCGCGAAAAGGGTGATGATCCACGGCGTCTGGAAGGCGGCCTGAAGATTGGCGCCGAACAACCCCGCGAGCACGCCGGCGATCGTGTAGGCGACCGCCATCGCCAACACGTAGACGACCGAAAGCCAAAACGCCCGTTTGGTCCCGAGCCCTTCGCCCTGGGCGACGATGACCGAGGAGATGATGGGGACCATCGGAAAGACGCACGGCGTCAGGGCGAGCAAAAGGCCGAATCCGAAAAAGCTCAGGAGGATAAACCAAAGGCTACCCCCCTCGATCACCTGTGCGATCCGATCGGTTTCGGATTTTTCTTCGACGGCGGGCTTGGGCGCCGGGGCCAGATCGATCTCGCCGGAAGTGACCGCAGGGGCTTTGAGGATCGACGAGCCGTCTGCGGGAAGAAGCTTGGTAGCATCAACTTTGACGTTAAGGACGACCTCTTGGGGTTCGTAACACAGCCCTGCGGCCGAACATCCCTGATAGGATAGTTTGACTTTGAATTCTTTTTCCCCTTCAACCTCGCCGCTGCGGGCCAAAGCGATCCGGATCGCGGGAGAGTTTTCGAACACTTGCTCCCCTTCATGATCGACCGGATCGGCCATGGTGACGGCTTTGAAACCGATACCGTCTTTGGGATCAGCATCTTCGACCTTCACTTTGTCGGCGTACAGATAAATCTGGTCGCCAAGCTCGATCTCGATTGCCGCCGTCTGATCGTCGGCCATCGAAATTTTGGGTTTAAATGCCTCTTCGGGCTGTAAGAACCCTACCCCGTACAGGGCGAAAGGAAGAAGGAACAACCATAGGAAACGCATAGCAAAACCTTATTCTGAATATCTTGCAAATTGTACCGCATAAAGCTGTAGCAAAGCCTTTTGAGCAACATTGTTAATATTTTTCAGCTTTCTCATAGCATCGGGTGTTACACTAGCGCAACTTTATCACCGGGAAACGAACATGTCCAACCGCCTGGCCCACGAAGACTCCCCATATCTGCAGCAACACAAAGACAACCCGTTCGACTGGTATCCGTGGTGCGACGAAGCGTTTGAACGCGCGCGAAGCGAAAACAGACCGATCTTCATCAGTATCGGCTACAGCAGTTGCCACTGGTGCCACGTGATGGAGCGCGAAGTATTCGAAAACGACGCAATTGCCGAGTTCGTCAACCGCCATTTCATCTGCATCAAGGTCGACCGGGAAGAGCGCCCCGACATCGACAAACACTATCAGGAACTGCACATGCTCCTCAACCGCCGGAGCGGCGGATGGCCCCTCTCGGTTTTCTGCACCCCCGGCAACAAGCCGTTCTACGCCGCAACCTATATCCCACCGTACAACCGGGACCGGATGATGGGATTTAGCGAACTCTCGGAAATCATTGCGGCCAAAGTGGCCGAAAATGACGAAAAGCTGTTTGCAAACGCCGACGAAATCGCTTCGTTCCTCCGTCCGGACGATACGCCCCCTCAGGCCACCCCGCTCACCGAAAAAATCGCCCAACTCTACCTCAAACAGGCCCGCCACAATTTCGACGAGACCAACGGCGGGTTTTCGGCCGCTCCGAAATTCCCCCATGTTTCGACGCTGCGGACCCTGTTGCGGCTGGAGCGTCTCTATGGCGATCCGATACCGGGGGAGATGGTACGCCGCTCCCTGCATCAGATGGCGCTGGGAGGGATGTACGACCTCATCGACGGAGGATTCTGCCGCTACAGCACCGATGCGTCGTGGCTCGTTCCCCATTTTGAAAAAATGACCTACGACAACGCATTGCTGTGCGCCCTCTACGCCGAAGCTGCCGAGGTTTACGGCGAACCCCGTTTCATGGCCGTAGCCCGCGAAATCGCCGATTTCATGATGGCGTTCATGTCCGAACAAGACCTTTTTTACAGCGCCAGCGATGCCGACAGCGACGGCGAAGAGGGAAAATACTTCGTTTACGCCTACGACGAAATCCTCGACGCGCTCCACGCGTGCGGCGTTGCCGATCCCGAACACGCGGCGCACCTTATCGGCCCCGGGCCCGAGGGAAATTTTGAAGGGCACTGCATCGTCCGTCTCGCCTCACCTGAGCGCCCCGAATGGTTCGACGCGGTGCGCGGGTACCTCGCTTCGTTGCGCAAAGGGCGGAACTATCCGTTTGTCGACCGCAAAGTGATCACCGCATGGAACGCGATGATGATCCGCGCCCTTTTTGTCCTGGGGCGAACGGAAGAACGCTACCTCTCCCAAGCCAAACGGAGCCTTGAAAAACTCCTCGCCTCCATGGGCGAAGGGGATCTTTTCAAACACTCCGCACTCATCGGCAAAACCGCCAAAATCGACGGTTTTCTGGAAGACTACGCCTATCTTTGCGCCGCGTTGCTCGAAGGGTACCGCACCACCTTGTACGAACCCTATCTCGTCGATGCCCAGCGTTACGCCAACAAAGCCCTCGAACTTTTTTACCGGGAAGGAAAATGGTATTTCAGCCGCGGGGCGTTCACGACCGAAGCCGAACTCGACGACGGCACCTACCCCGGTTCCATGGCGGTGATGGTCGAAGCGCTGATGGATCTGGGGACGCTGATCGATCCCAAATACCGCCGCTTCGCGTTCAAAAGCCTCGAATTCGCTTCGCTTAAACTGATGAAAACGCCGATCTATTTTCCGACGCTTACCCTTCAGGCCATACGATGGCTTCATCCCGACCGCCTGGTCAAGGGCCCTGCTCACCGGCTCACCGCCTTGGAAAAAGCCCCGGTTTACCCCTTCGTACTGTACCGAAACGACGAAACGCTTTCTGCGTACCTGGTGTGCGGGGAAAACGCGTGCTATGAGACGACCGCCGACGCCGCGTCCCTTGACGGGATCATCCGCTCGACGTTATAATAGCCAAAACACAGGAGCGAGGATGGGAGCAAAACACTCGATGGCCACCGCGGAGATCGCCGCAGCCGATAAAATCGAGGACATCGTCCACGAAGACCGGCGCAAATCACAAAACCCGAAGCCCGTCAAAGAAAAGCGGCACAAAGGGGACCAAGAGGAAAGACTTCCCGTCTGGGTCAAAAAATCGGTCCTCGAATACGAACAGGAACTCAAAAAACTCCAGATCGAGCTTCTCAAACTCCAAAACCATGTCAAAGAAAAAGGGCTGAAAATCCTCGTCATCTTCGAAGGGCGCGACGCGGCGGGAAAAGGGGGAACGATCAAACGGATCACCGAGCACCTCAATCCGCGCGGTGCACGGATCGTGGCGCTCGAAAAACCTTCCGACGTCGAAAAAACCCAATGGTATTTCCAGCGCTACGTCGCCCATCTGCCCAGCGCGGGGGAGATGGTGTTTTTCGACCGCAGCTGGTACAACCGCGCGGGGGTCGAACCGGTCATGGGATTTTGTACCAAAGCCGAGCACAAAGAGTTTCTTGATCACGTCGCCGAATTCGAGCGGATGCTCGTCAACTCCGGGATCATCCTCTTTAAATTCTATTTCTCGGTTTCGAAAGAAGAACAGGCCCGCCGTTTCAAAGAACGCAAGACCGATCCGCTCAAGCAGTTCAAGCTTTCACCCGTCGATGCCGCTTCCCAGGAACTGTGGGACAAATACACCGAAGCCAAATACCAGATGCTCCGAGCCTCCCATACGGGAATCGCCCCCTGGGTCATCGTCCGTTCCGACAACAAGAAAAAGGCGCGGCTCAACTGCATCCGGCATATTCTTTCCAGCATCGAATATCCCAGCAAAAATCCGCCGGACCTGAGCGTATCCAAAAAAATCGTCGTGTGGGGGGCCGAAGAGATCAACCGGCTCGAAACCGCGCTCTCGAAAAAAGAGAAATAAAAAAACTCCCGCCCGAGGCGGAAGGGAAGCGGATCAGTTCAAGAAGGAGAGGATTTCGTTTTCGATGTTTTCTTTATCGATCACGGTCGCCTGGGTGATGGGTTTGGTGAAGAGCCCTTTGATCATCGCGGGGATCGGGGTGGAAGCGGTTTTGGAAATCGCTTCGAGGGCGTCGATATCACGTGCGCCCGTTTCTCCGGTGAGCGCATTGGCGATCGTCGGAGAAAACTTCGTCCACTCGGCGGTCGAATAGACGATCGTTTTGATCGGTTTGGTCGCGCAGCAGTCATACGCTTTGAAACAGGTCGCCGTATGCGGATCCATCAGGTATCCGCCGTCAAACGCCTCCTTGATGTACCCTTTGCCTTCGGCACCGTTGCAGTAATCCGCGGCGAACAGCGACTGAAGCTTCATCGTCTCGTCGTCGCTCAGGGCATAGAAACGTTCGCTCTCAAGCCCCTTCATCAACTCTTTGGTCCGATCGGCTCCGAAGAGATCGAACAAAATCCGCTCGACGTTGCTCGAAATGAGGATGTCCATCGCCGGAGAGGTGGTCGGTACGACCTTCTCGCCGCGCAGATCGTAACGTCCGGTGTTGATGAGGCGGGTCAACACGTTGTTTTCGTTCGAAGCGATGATGATTTTCTCGACCGGAAGTCCCATTTTGAACGCGTAGTATCCCCCCAGAGCATTCCCGAAATTTCCGCTCGGAACGTCGAGATAGACTTTTTCGCCCATGGCGATGACGTTCTGGCGCACCAGTTCGAGGTAACTGTGGATGTGGTAGATGATCTGGAAAATGATCCGCCCGAAGTTAACCGAATTGGCTGCAGAAAGGGAGATATGTTTCGTTTTGAGGGTCTCTTTGAACGTTTGTGAGCCCAACAGCCGTTTCAGCGCACTCTGGGCGTCGTCGAAATCCCCTTTAATCCCGATCACTTTGAGGTTGGGGGCATCCTCGGTCACCATCTGGAGCCGCTGTACGTCCGAGGTTCCGCCATCGGGGTAGAGGCAGGCGACGCGGACGTTGGGACGGTTTTTGAACGTCTCCAGCGCCGCAGGACCCGTATCGCCGCTTGTTGCCGCCAAAATCAGATACTCTTCGCCCCGTTTTTGCGCGATGGAGCTAAGCACTACGCCGAAGGGCTGAAGCGCCATATCCTTGAACGCACGGGTCGGACCGTGATAAAGTTCGCTCACAAAGAGGTCTTCGCGGACTTTGACCACCGGAACCGGATTGGCGGGGTCATCGAATTTGTCGTACAGCGAAAGCGCTTCGTCGATCACCGAAGATTCGATGTCGATCGCCAAAGTGGCGAGCAAATCTTTGGCCAATTCTTTGTACGAGGAGTTCAGATGCTTGTTCAAAAAAGATTCCCCAAGATCGGGGAGCTCTTTGGGAACGTACAATCCGCCAAACGAAGCGATAGGGCTCAAAATCGCTTCGGAGAAGGTGATTTCCAGGGGGTGATTTCCGTCGTTTCCGCGTGTTTCAATAAATTTCATCGTGCCACTTTTAAAATTTTTGGGTGATTATAACAAAGAGGCTCTCACGGATGGCTTAGGGCGCAGCGTAATCGGTTGATTCGTCGACTGGATCGCGAAATGCATCGCGACAAGGGTTAATACAGTGTCCGTCCGCTAAAATATCAAAAAAATATCAAAGGAGCACGATGCACTCGATCAGCATTATCAACCGGCTACGCCTATTGCTGTCGGTTCCGATGTTCCTGATCGTGCTGGCCTCCCTGGCCTACGGATATTATCTGTTCAACCAGATGAATACGCTGCAGACGCTGCATAAAAGAGTCGATCAGATCAAGTACGTCGCGGTGCTGATCCATGAATTGCAATCCGAACGTTCCCTCAGCACGGCGGCCCTGACCCGCAGCGGTGGAGAAACGGAACCGGCGTTGCAGCTCCAGCGCGGCAAAGTCGATCGCGCGCTTCGAAACCTTAAAAGCGCCTCCGACAGCGAAACGACCGCTTTCAAATCCTCCTGCGCGACGTTCGACACCCTCCAGCGCCATCGGGGCAACGTCGATAAGCGTTCGGTACGCCCGATCGATTCGTTCGACTACTATACCCGCCTCATCAGCCAGATGCGTTCGGATTACCTCGCCATCGTCCTCACCGTCAGCGACGTATCGCTGCGAAACGACTTTCAGGCCTACACCAACCTCATGGCCATCAAAGAGACCCTCAGCCAGATGCAGTCTCTGCTGAACACCTCTTTCTCCCAAAAGCGGATGGGGCATGACCTCTACGTCCGACTGATCCTCTCCAAAGGAGAGCACGATACCGCCGCGGGACGTTTCGAAACGCTTGCCTCCGAACGGTTCCGCTCCATGTACCGTAAAACCTTCACAGGGCCCGACATCAACACCACCTACCGGATGATCGACCTCTCGATACGTTCCCGGCACGAATCGCCCGCTATGGCTCCCGCCGAATGGCTCCGCATCTCCGCCCTGTCCCTCGAAAAACTCCGCCTGAGCGAAAAACACAATTTCGCGGTTATCGAAGACAAACTTCATACCCGCATCTTCGAAGCACGCGAGTATCTCGTCATCGTCATCGCCCTCCTTTCACTGACCATCGGACTGATCCTGTGGCTGGGGTACCGGATCGCCGACAACATCCGCAAAAACTTCAAACTCCTCGACGAATACAAAAACGCCGTCGACCGCAGCAGCATCGTTTCCAAAACCGATAAAAAAGGGCGGATCACCTACGCCAACGAAAAATTTTGCGCCATTTCGGGATTCAGCCACGACGAGCTGATCGGTAAACCGCACAGCATGGTCCGGCACAAAGACATGCCCAAACAAACCTTCAAAGAGATGTGGGCGACGATTATCAAAGGGGACCCCTGGCACGGCGTCGTCAAAAACCGGACCAAAGAGGGGTCGTATTACTGGGTTGACGCGACGATCAATCCGATCCTCGACCACAAAGGGAACATCGAGGAATTCATCGCGATCCGCAGCGACATCACCGAAACGATCCGATTGCACGAAGAACTCGAACAGACCCAGCAGGAGATGATCTCCCGCATCGGGGAGATCGGCGAAACCCGCAGCCGCGAAACCGGCTACCACGTCCGGCGCGTGGCGGAATACTCCCGATTGCTCGCGCAGAAATACGGCCTGAGCGAAGAAGAAACGACCGTCCTGTCCAACGCCAGCCCGATGCACGACATCGGCAAAGTGGGAATCCCCGACCACATCCTGAACAAACCCGGCCCGCTGACCTCCGAGGAGTGGGAAATCATGCGTACCCACTGCCGCATCGGCTACGACCTCTTCCGCGATTCGTCCAAGCCGCTGCTCAAGGCCGCCTCGATCATCGCCTACGAACACCATGAAAAATACGACGGCTCGGGATACCCCAGAGGACTGAAAGCCGAAGAGATCCATATTTTCGGACGGATTACCGCGGTAGCCGACGTTTTCGATGCTTTGGGAAGTGACCGCTGCTATAAAAAAGCATGGGAACTCGACGACATTCTCGCCCTGCTTAGAAGCCAGCGCGGAACCCATTTCGATCCGGTGCTGATCGATATCTTTTTCGACCATCTGGACGAATTCCTCGCGATCCGGGACGCCTACAGCGAAAAAAATCATTACCCGCAGCAGAACGTTCCGGAATCGGCCGCAACGGAGAAATCATAATTAAGTCAAATTTTTATAAAAAGTCTATATTATACAAAACAAACCGGGCTCCTTTCAGAAAGCCCGAAAGATTCAATTCTAAGACGTGAGAGCATCCATGAAAAACGTGACCATCCTCGGCGGCGGAATCGCCGGAATCGAAGCCGCCATCTACTATCGCAAAGAAGGTTTCCAAGTCGAACTCATCAGTGACCGCAGCTATCTGTTCGTTTATCCTATCGCGATCTGGATTCCCGTCCACCTCAACCGCTTCGACGACGCCACCCTTTCACTGGACCGGCTCGCCGCACGGCACGGATTCACACTGACCATCGACCGCGTTAGCGCACTCAACGCCGCAACCCGTACCATCACCCTCCAAGAAGGGGGCGAACGCACGGTAGAACACCTCGTCATCGCGATCGGGGCGGGCAAGATGAAACACGAAGGGATCGCCCATACCCTCTCGATCTGCGGTGCACCCGAACAATCGCTCCAGCTCAAAGAAAAGATCGACGCCCTCATCGCCCGAGGCAGCGGCAAAATCGCCTTCGGCTTCGGCGGCAACCCCAACGATCCCAGCGGAGTGCGCGGGGGACCGGGATTCGAACTCTTTTTCAACCTCCATCACCGTCTCAAAAAACTCGGCATTCGCGAAAATTTCGAAATGACTTTTTTCGCACCGATGCCCTCTCCCGGCGCCCGGATGGGGAATAAAGCCCTGTGCATGATGGATACGATGTTCAAGCGCAACCGTTTCGCGACCCGTTACGGCAAAAAAATAAAGCGATTCGAAGCCGGGGAAATCGTGTTCGAAGACGACAGTACCCTCGCAAGTGACCTGACGATGTTTATCCCCGCCGGAGACGGTTCCGAACTGGTCAGAAACTCCGATCTGCCGCAAAACGCGGCCGGGTTCATCCGCATCGACGGCCACTGTGAAATCGAAGGGGTGGAAGGGTGGTACGCCATCGGCGACGCCGCCGCGCTAGAAGGCCCCGACTGGAAAGCCAAACAGGGGCACATCGCCGAAATCATGGCCCGCAACGCGGCCCACAACAGTGCGGTCTCTTTCGGCCTCAAGCGCGAAGCGAAAAAAACCTATCACGGCCATCTCAACATCCTGTGCCTGATGGATATGGGCAACGGGGCGGGCTTCGTCTACCGCGACGACGTCAAAGCCCGTCTTATTCCGATGCCGTTCTTCGGACACTGGCTCAAAATCGGGTGGGGATGGTATTACAAACTGTCCAAAATGGGCTATATCCCCAGATTGCCGGGGCTGTAAGAAACAAGGGGGCATACAGAAAGAGCCCCATAAAATAAGTGTTTCCGCTCCGTTTTACTGTTACGATTTGAAGGATATGCGAAAAACCTATTTACGGGATATGGAACTTTATACGATATGGCATCAAAATGGCATCAAAAAAAATAATGGTTGGATTGTTTGTGGATACGTTGATGCGTTTTGGAAGCGTTGGATAACGGACACAATTCGGTAACACAGATAAATCAGCTTTGAAGAATGGCTTAAACAGGGATTTTCAAGAGGGATGGTGCGGTCGAGAGGACTTGAACCTCCACGACATTTCTGCCACTAGAACCTGAATCGAGGATTCAAACTATTCTTAATTGAGCATTTTGCCTATATTGCGGTATTTCTTTTGCCTAATATCTATTCCTAACGTATCCTTTTTGGGTACAATCATTCCTCAAAAGTTGCACCCCAAATTGCACCCGAGGAATAGAAATGGCCCAACGTCTCATCAAAGTAAATCTCAGGGGATACCAATGCCGCGGCATCTATTTTGAAGACTCGCAAAACCTCTTCGAATCCTCCGAAATCGACGACTCCTATCCTCATCAAAAAATCAAACCACCTTTTAAAATCATCCTACGTACTACAGTCATGAAGCGCGGGAAAAAAGTCACTTCTAAAAAAACATTCTCGTTCACTGATAAGGGTATTACTTTCAAACGCGCAGTTGAGAAAGTGTCTGGACTACGAGACAGCTTCCGCGACGATCTCACTTTTAAACGCAAAGAAGAGGTGAAAAAAAACGTGACGCTCAGAGAGGCGTGGGATCAGTACATCTCGGAGCGAGATGCGAATGGAAAGTTATCGAAACAAAACATCGACATTCAAAAGCTGGTATTTGACAAATACATGGAAGAGATAGAGCATCTCCCCGTTTCGCAGATAGAGACTGAAGACCTGCAGCAGATCGTGAACTCTATTCTGGCATCAGGGAAAAAACCCCGCACGGCAAAACTGATCCAGGACTATCTCAGGCCTTTTTTCAAAGCGGCGAAGATATATCCTAACCCAGCTACGGATATTGAGCTACCTACATTCGACAATACGGTCCGTTTCGAATTATCGAAGCCAAAAGCAAAAGCTCTGGTGCAGGCAATGTCATCTTACCCAGAGCCAACAATCCGGGGGGTAATGTCTTTTTTGCTGGACGGCAGACGTCTTGGAGAGATTCTGCTCATGGAGTGGACATCGGTCAATATTCCAAGCCGATCGTACACGGTTCAGTCATTCACCACGAAGAACCGCAAAACAGCCCAGTATCAGCTCAGAGATGACACGGCGGAAGTATTGGACGCAATCCCGAAGATATCGAAGTACATCTTCCCGGCACGGATCGACACGAACAGACCGATGAGCAAGGAGACGTTCCGGAATCACTGGGTCAAGATTCTGCAAAAGCTGGACATCAATATGAGAATCCACGATATCAGGCACCTTATCGGCGGCACCCTGGTAAACTCAGGGGCGACGCTGGAACAGATCGCCGCGGTGCTTGGACATAGCTCTACGACGATCACAAAACGGTACTCAAAAGTCAAAAAAGAGACGGCAGCAAATGCGCTGAACCAGTTTCACAATGCTATGAAATAATATAGATACGTTTAGATAATCTAAACATTTTAAACACTATTTAAGTTTAGATAATCTAAACTTTCGGTATATCAATCGAAAGAAGGGGATCGGATGAACTGGCAATCAATGACAATGAAAGACCTGGAAGCTGCCGTAGAAGTTTTAAAAGAGCTTCCGTACAAAAACCTTGCGATCGGGCGGGCATATTCTCGCGGCTTGTTCGGACTGGCCTACGACTCCATAGGGGAACTTATGGGGGAAATGGAGAGTTTGACAGAGTTCGACACGATCGAAGAATATCGCTCGCATCTCGAAGATGTTTTTTATATCTCGGATGACGAGGATGAGGACGATGATCGTGAGTACGTGGCTGAGTGTATAGCCAATGCAGAGAAGACCGGTGCTCCGTTTGCCGTGTATAGTAACGGCCGCGAAGAGATTTACACGAAAGATGGAGACCGAGAGGTGATCAATGAATACCTCTCGGACGCGATGAACGGCCACAGCTTCTCCGGAACCAAAGAGGAAGCTATCGAGCTGATCGAGGAGCAGATCGCCACAGGCTCTATACTTCCAATGCGAAAAGATGTCGCCGAAATCGTATCTTTCGTCGCCGAAAGATTCGAAGACGAGTTTGATGCCGCAAGATCAGAGGATGCAGAATGAAGGTCTGCATCACCTATTACCGGGATATCCCGATGACAAAAAAAGATTACGCCGCGCACATCGGCGGGGCAGTTCAAGGCGCATTTGAAAGCGGAGATGAGATTGAATCGGTGACCTTCATCCCCTTTGACAAATCCGATTACGCAGCATGGCTTGGTGATCGAAGCGACACGCAGGACAATCGGGCGATATGGGCAGGCGAAAAATTGCAGGTAAGGCCTACGACTCAACAGGAGCTGGCGGATTATCTCGGGGTTACAAAAGGTGCTGTATCCCAGTATGATCCGAAGAAAAGAAAGCTCATGCTGCTCGGGCTAGCTGTGTTAAAAATGAATGAATCTGTTTAGCGGATTCTAAATTACAAGCACTTCTCTAGCGCCGCCTTCAGATCATAAATAAGCCCGTCTTTCTTCGCACTGTTTTCCAGTTCGGCTTTCAACCATGAAGCATCACTCCCATCGTGCTGGCTCCACTTCGGATCTGCTGGCATCTTCGTCTCGCACTTCTTTGTGATCGTGATCGGTTCGCACGGTTTCGGCTCGGCGCACCCTATCAGCACCAGCGGAAGTGCCGCCATTCTCAACAGCTTCATCGTGTCGCCTCCTGATTCAATCGTGCTTCGCTGATGATACCCTGAAAATCGGCGCACTTCTCCCCGGTAGGAACGTATTTAATCTGGGTGACGTACTTCGGCTTGGCAGCCATAGTACGGTTGTATTCGGCATCTTTTGCCTGGGCGTCGAGTTTATCGCGGGCCATCCACGCTTTGAGATACTCGATCTCCCTTTTTGATCCGGACAGCTCCGCCTCTTTTGTCGAGACTGCCTGTTCGAAGAAGTTGCGCTCGCCTGTTGTCTTGAGCACATACGCGCCAGCTACAACTACTGCTATTGTGAGCCCGAGGATGATCAGCTCCCGCCAGTATAGCAGCACCATCACTTATCCTTCATAGACTTGGTCGTTACGGTACGAAGGTACCACCCCATCACCCCGATCGCGACGATGAAAAACCCGTAGTTATCATCACCGACGAGGGATCTAAACTCCCCCGTGTTCGCCTCTATCAGCCCCACCGCGACGAGCATCGCGTTGAATACCTGCGTTTTTGATTTCCACCAGTTGCTGAAAATTTTACGGATGATGTTACGCATTTTGAGCCCTCTCGATCCAGCCGTCCAGAAACACCCCCTGACTCGGATCGCGTCGCACGATCTCGCGCACCATCTTGACCCGCTCGGTACGCAGCAGCGTTTGGAGTGATTCCTGTGCTGGGTATGCGTTAATCTTCGCGGCAGTTGCCGGGCCTATATCTCCGTCTATTTTCGCCCCAACTATCCGCTGCACCGATTTGGCCGGTGAACCCTCTCCGCTGTTGACGGCCCAGTCGTAGAGAATGTTCGCTACTTCCTGCGACTTGATCCGGTCCCCCTCGATGTCGTCCCAAAAATTGACCAGGTAGAAGCGGCGCACAAGCTCTTTGAGACGTGGCTCTGCTTCGAGTATTTTGTCCACCTTACGCCAGCTCGATGGGGAGTGAATTTCGCGCGGGAATTTCGAGCGGTGCGCGTCGATTAGTTCCCACCCCTTCCACATCGGCCAGTATTTCCGGGCGATGCCGTGAAATGTCTCTCCACCACGGTCTCCGATGTGGTTCGCATAGCCCCCCTCATTCTCTGCAGTACGCGCATAGGCGATTGAAAAATCAGCCATTTTTTCTTCCTCCTTCGTAAAATTGAGCGACCAGCTCATGGAGCTGAACATTGTTTTCACAGAGCTGAATCAGCGTCAGTTCGTCCGATGCGAACTTCGCGTAGTCGGCGATGATCTTCCAGCCCTGCCATGCCGGGAACTCGTCGCGGCTGATTCCTTTGTAATCTTCCATCCGCTACCCCCTCTTCCCGTTCTCAAGGTAACCGAGGATCTTCCCCACTCCGGTTTCGATCGTATCAAACCGCCCGTCGATGTGTTTCTCGAACTGCCGGAACAGCTCTTTGGATACGTACTTGTCATCGCACTCCCGCGCCGTGATCGACGCGCTCTGTTTTGTCAGCAGTTCCACGATCGATTCGCCGTGTCCGTCGATCCTTCCCCCCAGCCCGTTGACCGAGTTCTTCAGCGACTCAATCTCCTTGCTGTGCCGCTCACCCTGTGCCTTCATCATGGCCCATGCTCCGGCAACCGACGCGATGATCCCGCCTCCACTTATGATCAGGCTCGTTTCTACAACCATCATTCCCCCCTTGACAGATAACAGTGATTGTATTCGAGCTTGGAAAGGCAGCAGCACACGACGTTATCTAACCGTGTTGCGATCCCTTTTTCTTTGCGGCGATGGATGTGTGAGCTGATCGTTTCGTCCTGCGATCCGTTCCAGATCAGAACGTTGAAGAACTGATCGATGGCGAGAGCGAGACGAAATCGGCGAGAGCGCTTCTTCATATCGGATTCAAATTTGTCATACAGCGTGGCGAGCTGTTCAGGCGTGCGTTCCATCAGATCACCACCGCGTTGATAGCTGCCTCAGTGGTGCAGGCGGCGATCTCCTGCCCTTTCGCCCACTTCCACTGATACAGATCAAGCCCGTGCTGTTTGATCGCGGCGATTACCAGATCATAATCACCGGCTGTTGCTGGATGATCCGCGCCATCAGCATCTTTGATGAATTGGAGTCCGAACTCTTGCCCAATCTCAAAATTTCTAAGATCAGCATATGATCCGTCTACATAATACCCAAGCCCAGTATCGACTCTCGGTCTGAGGCTTTTGGAGTTGAAAGCATCTCTCAACTCCTGCAGCTTGTCATCTTTCAACTGATCGAGCGTTTTCGGCGCAGGAAGAACCATATCGGTCGTAATTTTGATTTCCATGTTTATACATCCCCCCGGTAAATTCTGATTTTTGCACCCACTGGAATAGCCCCAGCTACTCCGGAAGCCAATGATATGCTTGTGACGTTTTGCACAGTTGAGGCCGTCATCCAGCCGGCCGACATGTCAAATGAGATATTCGAGTTTTTAGTCTTGGCGAACCAGTTCACGAATCCGTTAGCCAGCCTGATGTCGAGCGATGCCAAGATAGGAGCAGTATTTGACAACCCCCCGATATTTGGGGAGTTGTAAGTGGCTGTGGAAATAGCCCCACCGCTGCTGTTGGTGCGCTGGCAATAATAGTGCGTCAGCGTATTTACATTGTTAAAAAATACATACAGATACGCTGATGAAACTGGACTTAATGGGCTTTCAAATTCGACGCGATAACTTTTATGCGTGTTGATGTCGAGACCGCTGATGTCGATTGATGTGACCGCTGCTCCGGTCACCGTGTACTCGACCAGCAAAGTTTTCGCGTCATAGTAGGTATCGAAGTACGTTTTCAGCTTCGCGGCAAATCCGGACAGACTCACTCTCCGCAGCAATCCGGTCAGGCTATCGTAAAAACCGAACTCATCGGTGTCACCCGGTTCTTCTGATATTGCGGCGTGGATAGATGAGGCCATCACTCCAGAAAGCGTATCTTCGGTTACCACTGTCTTCCAGCCATCGTTGGCCGAATTCCTGAATTTCATTTTGTTGAGTAAACCGTCAAACCACGTTTTACCTTTTACGACTTCATTTGTCGGTTCCGTATCGCCTGCATTATTTGAGTTCAGCGTAGCCAATGCTTTATTGGCATTAGCTAGAAAAGTTACCCCGTTGCTATCGGGCAATACCGTTGAATCTTGCGCCATTTGTTTCTCCTTTTAATAAGATTGACTCATCCAGTTGATTGATCGAAGCACCCCTACGCCTCCGTTTTTGATTTGAACTGTGAACCCATTCAATGTTTGATCGCTCAGATGAACGTCGTCGTTTTCCTGAGCTGACAGAATCGTGATCTGGGTATTAGGTATTCCGAGGAACGGTCTGCTATAGGCAACCGTTATTCCTTCTGCAGGAACCGATAGTGCGTTTCCGCGTTCAGTACGATCCGGTACGTCTACCGCCCAGCTGAACGTATCGACTTTGATCGATATGTTTTGGTTTTTTGACTCAAAAAGGAGCCTCATTTTAAACATTCTACCTACATATTCAGTAGGTATAAATGCTCTCCAATCCCCAAATATTCCATCATTACCCGCGATTGCTATTTGTGGAAAAATAGACCATTCTGCCCCTGCATTGCCAATGATTGACGGCATCGAAGATATAAGCGGCCAGTTGCTCACTAGATCGATGACGTTAAACCCATATGCCAAATACGAACATGTGACGCTACATAGCTGCGCACTTCCGATATCAACGATATGCTCATCAGGGATGATATATTCACCTGACGGCATTACTCCGCCTGCGTACATGATGGAAGGAATGGTAGAGATCATTGGCCATTGTGATACATTCAGAGTACCTGACAATACCAAGCTTCCCCCATTGACCCACAGTCCTAACATATCGCCCGACCACAACTCGTGTTCATCAAACTGTGCAACATAATTTTTGACGATCTCAACCCCGGCGATTGTTATCCCTGAAGCCGATTCAGAATAGATATACTCGTTTAGGCTGCTGTCGTAATACCGTGCTTTGAACCAGTACGATCCTACATTTTGAGGGGTAAACTCATTAGACACCGATGCCCCGTATGATTGCCCGTTTTCCCATGAGTTTCCGTAGCGTACTTCGTACTCGATAGGCTTCCTGATATCTGTAACGTTATCCCATCGCAGAGTGACGCTCGATCCGTTGAAATAGTCGGTAAGGTTTTGAATATCGGGGAGCGGCACTACAGCTACCGACAAACTTATTTCTATCGTTTTATCACCGACTTGAAATCCGTACGTTCCGGCCGGAAGGTCCCGAATCTGGTAGTAGTTGTTTTTCGTATTTTCAATCAGTTCCCAGCCGGCACCATAAGAAATGTAGATATCCCATGATATAGCCTGACCTGCCCATATGAGGGTAACCACGTTTATGCTGCGGCCACTGGAATTCAGTTCTGTGTCTGAGGTTACAATAAGATATGAAACTTCTGCAAGATCGGATATATTGTTGACTTCGATGGTGTCAGTAGTGTCGTTATAAACTTCAGGGATGTACTCTATAGCATTGATCTTTCGTCTTTGATCCGACGATCTGTTGATTGTTATAACCCTGAACATTTTTGACACCCTGTTGGTGGTACCGAATGCATACAGGTCGTAACGCTGGGCATCAATCGAATTTGGCATAGGTAGAATGTCGGTTTCTGTAAAGGTATCGGTTGAGATTGATACGGTGTATCGACTGTCGTCTTTGAGCCTGACTGCTATTCCATATTCGACTCCAGGTAGAAGCGTTACGATACGATCTATCTGCATGAGCCGCGTGTTTAATACGGAGGCGATTACCCCATTGACCGTTGTGCTTTGGATAAACGCCCAGCTCATATCGTCGACCAATGAAGCTTTCAAAAAACGCCCTGAATACCCCCATTGAGGTACGTCATGCGATACGTCTATAATGTCTCCGATAGTACATGCGATAGCATCCACATCGGCTTCAAAACTGACGGTATTGGTTAGATATCTGTTTTTATTTAGCTGAAATCTGCCATGCCGAATGGCCTGAGCTCGTGAAGTACACCCGTACAAAGCGATCGAGGCTTTGCGTACTGTATCGGTGCTTTCATCAAATCCGTGCTGGTACAATTCAACGCTCTGGCGTTCATACTCGAGAGATGCGTCGTAATAGGTAATTTCGACAACATTGGATCGATCAGACAGAGGCAGATAGTCTTCCCTGAAACTGTCCTGGATGATATTGCCCATCGTGAATAAAAATCGCTGCACAGGAAGTATTTCTTCTTTTTCGATGAGCGGAGTAAATTCTGATCCGATTTGGATGATATTGGCTCGGCCGAGAAGCCCGACCATATTCAATGCATCACGGACATTTACTTCGCTATCGAAAACAATGTTGCATTCTAGATTTTCAGAGGTACACCATTGAGACCAAGCATCGAAAGCACCCTGGTTTATTTCCCCCCCTATGGTTGTCAGGATATTCTGAGCGGCTACGGATGGATTTGACGTATTAGCACCGCGATTAACTACACACGAAATCGTTGGCATCGAGCCTGATAGTTGGTCAGTTGCCAGAGCACGTATCGAAAGCAGGGCGGTGTTTGGATAGGTAAAATCATCATAGATTACCTCGGTGAACGATTCGAAAAAAACTTTATCCTGCATGCGCGACGAAGTGCTTTCCGTAGAAATTCTCTTCACGCTGATTTCATACTGTCCCTGCGGAAGATTGTCGACAGAAAAAGTGGATCTTAATGGTGATGTAGAAGCTCCACATACAACAGTGTTTGATGCGTACCCGGTCAAAACATTTGTTTCAACATACTCGCCCAACGCTTCATCCCAAACAACCTGAGTTTCATATACCGGGGAGTATTGCGTCAGACTTATCCATGCCGATGATCCGACCATGCGGTACTTAATGTCAAGCTCTACTTTCACATAGTCCAGGCCGCCTGTATTATTCGCATAGTACATCCCTGCCGGTGCTGCAACGACAACTGTAAAAGCGGACACATTGTTATATGACGTGCGTCTTATCGTTTCCGAAGTGCCAAGCTTTGACCCAACAGACGTATCGACTCTGGTATTGTCAAAAGATGGTATCAGTGATTGGTTATTGGTGCCGAGCCGAACATCATACGATACCTCTGAATAAAAACCTATGGGATTTCCGTTGATGTAAATATCACTGACGGATGCAATCTCACCATCATTGAGAGCGTACAACACATTGAGGTATTGCTTGTTTCCGCTTGTCTCTACATACTGGCTTATTACCGGAGGTACAAGCTTGGCTTTCCCATAAATGATCGGGAGAGGAACACCTTCATTATTCTGGTTTCGAGCGCTTTCCCATCCATACGTAGGAGAAGAACTCATATCTTCGATAGACCCTACAGATTGGGCCGAAGGTGCGAGTAGCGAGTTGATAAGCATCCCGCCAACCATTGCTACCGCCATACCGGCAACTGCGCCACCTACTGCAGCTGCAGTTGCCCCATACCCTGCTGCGGTAAGTGCTCCTGATGCGGCTGAACTTGCCCCCGCTGTAGCTACTGCCAACGCTATAGCGGCCACTACCATCATCGGATTTTTACCTCCTCCTTTTCCAGGAACAGCCACAAAACCGATATGATCTTCCGGTTTGATGACATACTCATAGTCGTGGGTGATTGTCCCGTTCAGGGATACGACGACATCGAATTGGCAGTAGAACCCGTCGATGACGGCATAGATCGGTTTGCCAGATGGCACCTCTTTGATCTCACGGCTTCCGATCGGGTCGAACGGGTTGTGTACTGTGGTCAGGAGCGCCATCGGTGATATCCTCTCACGGAGTATTTGACACTCTCAAGGGTGACGATGTGTGAATGGATCTTGTTCAGCGTGTGGAGCACTTTGCCATCACCGACATAGACCCCGACATGCTGAACGATGCGCGGATGAGAGATATCCTGCGCCATCGCCACGACGTCGCCGAACTGCGGTTCTTCTACACGGTCCCACCGCTCACTGATCTCGCGCAGGTACGTTGCCCATACGCGGTTCGAGTGATCGGAGTGGACGCGAAGATCCGGGATCTCAACTCCGAGGTGTTCGCGGTAAAAGAGCCGAACAAGACCGTAACAATTCGCACCACTAAACGATGGCTCACCGTCGCCAAACGGTATCCCGATGAACCGCGCGATCATGAGAACACCTTTTCGAGCTTGCCGCCGACGGACGGATACCCTCCGAAACGGATAGAGTTGGCATGGCGTCTGCAGTCGGAGAGCGTTTTATTGCACGTCTTGCCTGCCGAGTTCACACCGCACTCTACTGAGCCGAATTTGAAGTGGCATTTGCGGGTAATCGCGTTGGGCGGCCAGCGTTTGACGTAGAGGTTTTTTTGAGTCAGGTTGAACACCATCGCCTGAGCGGTGGAGTTGAACGAGCTGATCTCGAAGCTCATAGAGCGGATCGAGTCGGTATTTGCTAGATCAGCTGTGCTGATGATGTGGATCGTGGCGACGATCGGCTGATGCGGATTCTCTTTGAGCCATGCGTCGTATTGTGTGACGTAGAGTTCCATTACCCGCGATGCGTTCGCCAGGGTGATCGCGATCGACGGTACCTCGTTGGTCGACGTCTCGCTGATCTCGTCGATCGAGAACGGGAACGCCTGCCATGTGATGCCGCGCCAGGTGATATTCTCGTTGTTGCGGATCAGGTAGATGGGAGATTCGAGCGACGGGATCGACAGCTCCAGGGCGATCAGGAACGCTTCATTGGAAGCGAGATCGTTTTTATGGTCGATGACTATGGAAGAGAGGGGTATCATGCTTCCACCAACGTAATCGATGTGTTTTTTCGGCTGTTAGAGATGTATTTGTAGTTCATTTTTCCATCGACAAATTTGACCGTGTGAGTCACTGATGTTTCCGGGTGTACGAATAGAAAACTTGACCCTACATTGGCATCAAAGAATGCTTCGAGCGTGTTATATTCAGCAAAAGTGATCGCATCGTAATTGAGTTCAAACGTGCGAATCCCCCTTGTGGCACCCCGTCTTGTTTGGGAAAAATTATTCTCGAACTTTGATTCGATAATGAGGAACTCTTTTGATCCACCTGTGCCGTTGATACGCGGTTTAGGGTTAGATGGGAATATGTTCATTATCGCACCCCTCTTATGGTGTCTCTCATACCGCCTTTATTCCGCGTGATCGCATCGAGTACGACGTTGACGATCATCGTCCCGCCGTCGAATGACGTGGATACGTTATCCTCTGATACTGGTGTGCCGCTGTTATTCTGAATATTGACGACAACGTTGGACGGAGTGGCCTTCACACCGAGCGATGAACCGATGCGGGTCAACGGCATAATTGCCTCTGGACCGGCTTCTCCAAACAGCGACATCGGTGCCATAGTCGGAGAAGATACGACCTGATTCGTAAACGCACCCCCGTTGGCGAAGGCGTAGACCGGCGCACCTCGGTTAAAGGCGTTTCCGTTCGCAGATGCGAACATGCCTGAAAACATCCCTGAAAAATCGATGCTGCCGATCGCAGTGGTCAAAGGCTGAGTGATCGAGTTGCGGATCTGCATCCGGATGATCCCCTCGATGATAGAATTGAAAAAATCTTCCGCTTTGAATTTTCCGGTCATGAACATATCAACCATCGAATCTTCCATCGATTTGAATGCGTCTTCGAAGACGGTGTTTAACTTTATGGTAGCGTCTTTGGTTTTTTCGAGCGATTTACGGAATGTCTCCTGATCCGCTTCGAGTACTCCGATCAGCTCTTCATTGGACAAAAGACCTGCTTCTGCAAGACGGGCGATCTTGTCAGACTCCTCGATATAAAACGCCGAAGTCTCATCGCCTACGGATTTGTAATAGTCAAGCATTGCGCTTTTTCCGCTTTCCCAACGCTGCAGTATCTTTTGCGTATCTTCGGCATCAGCAGTTGCGAATGCTTCCTCTGTGATTTTTCTGGATTCTTTCATCATACTTCCAAGCTCATCAAGCTCTTTACGGTTCAACGCCGATTTTGCTTCAGATACGTATCTGGCAATTTCTATCTCAGGCATTTTCTGATCACGCCACGCCTTTGCCTGGTCCTCGATAGATTTGATCGCTTTGTCATGATCAGATGCACTGATATTGAAGATAGTATCTTGAAGCGATTTGTAATTTTTGGCGTACTCTTCTGCGGATTTGGCTGCTGCTTTTAGCTCTTTATCGGTGGGTATGTAAGGCTTATTTGCCCCTCCACCAGATGGTTTAGCATTCGCGACTTCATGTAATTTTTGAAGCTGTTTTCCATATGTTTTGAGTTCATTCTCAATCTGAACTCTGCGGTGAAGCGCAATCCTTTCATTCCCAAAAAGTGATTGCATTATCGAAGGATTATTGATTGATTCATTTACCTTGTCAAGCTCGATAGTTCCATATGTAATCTTTGCCTGCAGTGCTTTTGCGCTCAGGTTTTCTACATCCACAGCGGTTCTTCTCACTGAATCACGCAGTTCATCTGCCTGATTTTTAAGAACTATACCTACGCCAACAATCGCTGCACCAGCGATAGCATATGGATTTAATGCAACTATTTTATTCCAACCGGACATGGCCACATTAGCAGCAACTTGTCTAGCAGTTAATGTCGTAACAGCCCCAGCACTTTTACCTACTGCCATACTATATGCAGTAGTAGTTACGGTAGATGCAGCAAGATAAGCATCATGAAGTTTTTGAGCTCCAGATAATGCAATAGTCCCAATTTTCCATGCCAAAATAGTTGTTACAGCTGTACCAACATACCCGACATAGTCTCCGATCTCTCCACTATGATCAGACAATACCACCGTTACCCCTGATATCGCTTCCGCAATACCGGTAGTTACCCCATGCATCTGATCGAACTCATGGATAGTGAGCCCGATTTGGTTTTGAAGATTAACAAGCGACTGACCGACTGTCTTTGGCATCTGGTCAAACTCTTCTTCGATAGCTTTTTTTTGCGTTAGGATCGCTTCATAAACCTTTTCAGCGGTAAGCTTCCCTTCCTCGCCAAGCTTTTTAAGTTGCCCTACACTTACTCCCATCCCATCTGCAATAGCCTCCGCCAGTCTCGGTGCCTGTTCTAACACAGAGTTGAGCTCCTCACCGCGGAGTACTCCGGATGCAAACCCTTGCCCCAACTGGATTACTGCCGCTTTTGCACTTTCAGCGGCAGCCCCTGAAACTATAAATGATTTACTGATGGCCTCCGTTACGTCGAGCGTTTCATATTGACTTTTGTTCATATCCTGCGTAGCCCGTGCAATACGAGCATACAGATCGGCGTTGCTCTCGAAGCTGGTCCGGCTTTCCTGCGCAATATCGAACAGATCGGCCTGCACCGATACGAGCTGCTGTGTGGAATCTGTGACAAGGCGTAAACGTCCCTCTAACAGGTTCCATGTGTCTGCCTGAGCGATGGCATCTCTGGCGAGATCACTCATATAGGACGATCCAGCCATAACGGCCTGGAAGCCAACATAAGCGTGTCCCATAAACCCGATGCGTTCAGACAGGTTATCTACCGATTTTGCTGCATCTGAAGTTGCCGACGAAACAGATCGCTGTGCCGATACGGCGCGCATCGATTCGCGCTCCATTTCGGAGAAACTTCGCTTAACGCTTTCTATCCCTTTGAGGTCAGATACGGTATTAAGTTTGATTCTAAGCTCTTTTTCCATATACTGCCTCCTATGAAATATTTATCTTCTCTTTTTAGAACAGCCGTGATCGGTTTTACGGCACCTTTTTTGATTGCAATTACGCTTATTTGGATATTTTTTACCCGTTAAGCTCAAATAGCATAACCCTCATTATTCGATAAACTTCGATTGGATCGTCATCTATCTTGGTTGCGTAATCTTTGACAATCTCATAATTGATCTCTGGACTTTTGAAGCCACTTTTAAGCGACAACGTAAAGCAATCGATCAGCATCTCCTCAGACTCACACTCAGGGATAAACACGGCATCTTCATCCAAACGGTGCAGATCATCCGCAAGATCAAAGCAGCTTTGACCTTTGCCGTACTCACGCGCAAACCGTTTGAGTCGCTCTACTTTCCCTTGCGAGCCTCATTAACGAGCTTTTCAATCTCTTTTACAAGTGTCATGTAACCGACATTATGTTCGTCAACATAATTTTTAAGTCGTTGTTTATCATCCCCCGAAACAGTCATCAAAAATCGAGACTCATACATATCGTTGAGCATTTTTTCGGTTTCTTCGATATTTTTTGGAGAAATAAGTGCTTCAGCATCTTCGATTTTGTCAAGAAGTTGCAGAGCCTCTTTATTCTGACTGTCCGCTTTGAGAAGCTGGTACCGCTCGATCATTCGACCGAGTTTTGTCTCGATTTCGCTCTGTTCTTTGACCTCAGATTCGAATGAACCGTACTTCTCTTTCAGCGTATCCTGCTGCTCTTTTTTCAAATTTGAAACCGTGACATTGAATGTGATCTCATCGATCTCCAATGCGATTGTTATAGTTGTGAACAAAGCCATTTTTTTGCCTTTTTATGGATTTTCCCGCAGGAAATTTTTTGATCAAAAAATTCATTGCCTTTTTGATGAGGGGATGGCTAACCCCTTGGATCACTTGTAGGTGATCGTGTAATTGTCGTTCCCGGCAGATGCCTGAGCGCGGAAGGTGCGGGAAATTTTGACGTTTCCGGCATCGTCGCTCTCGCTGACATCTTTGAGGATTGCATAGGGGATCGAGAGCTCGATCTGTGACCCAGCTTCACCAACTTGGATGATGATCTCCCGTACTGTTCCCGCTGCGAAATCGGTCCATGCAGCTTCATCGGTTCCTTTGATCTTGACCGCAGTGACAGTGATCGTAGGGTCGAAATCCTGCATGTAGTATTCGGCCATATTGATCGCGTAAATCTCATTGATCTGGTTGCCGAGATCAAAATCGAAGCTGTCTGCATTGAGCGTCGCACCCCCTACGGTCAGAACCGAAACTTTGGTTACCAGCGGAGCCGTATTAGTATCGAGCGTAACAATAGGGTTTTCTTCCGCAGTAGCGGCTGCATCAGCCATAAACCCTTTGACCGATACCGTAGCCGACAATGGCTCACCTACTTTCCCGCTGATTTTCAGATTTCCTGCCACACCGGTGAGAGCACGGACATACCCGTCGGTATAAACCTTGATCTGTCCTGTACCTGCACCGGTTCCGCCCGGCTTGTACTCGACCTTTGTCGCTGCTGTGACCGTTTCTGCAAGTCCGCAGATTTTGAGCAGCTCGTCGATGCTGGGGGCTATTCCTAGTGCAGACGCTTTTTTCATCTGTACAGGAATGTCAAACTCTGCATTGACCCAGTTGGGGTCAATGAATGTTTTGGTAGCACCCATCATCCCGTTACCCATGTCTTTGTAATCTCCGGATTTCACCTTCGGATTGACAAAAACGAGCCCGTTGGTTGTGATGACATCATCAGCAACCGGTGCGCCTCCTGATTTTGCCAGGACAACATTTTTAAGCGTCAGCTGATTCGACATAATCTTTTACCTTTCCTGTTTGTTTCAGAGCTTCGGCGGTGGCCGCATTGACCGTTACCTCTCCGCTGTATTCCAGATCGCTGAGGACCACCACCGTATTGTCCTCGATGACAAGCGTCACCGTTTCATCTTTGGCTCTTGCCATATCACACTCCAGACCAAAGCGTCGCTTTGACCATAAAATATTCGTGTTCCAATCCCTCGTTAAAATCGAGGGTACTTTCGGCAAACTCGATCTTCTCAGGATGGTTTAGATCACCCGCGTTGCCTATCGTCATCAATGCATTGACCATCGATTCACCGATATCAGCATCGCGCTTGACCTTTACTGCGAATACAACCTCTTTGAGCGTTGACGCGGTAGGAGTGCGTCGGAATACGAAAACATCCGCCGTCTTTACGATAGGACGAACCGCATCCGAAATCCGTATTTTTACGTCAGCTTCACTCATCATAAAGGCGTACCCAAAACGACCGTTTTTGATCCAAAACCGTCATCGTGCGGACCGCTTGCAACACCGTATGTTTTACCGTTTGCAACGATCACCGAATCAGCACTGATCACTACGCTCGACGCAACTTTAAGCACATTGACCAACTCTTCCATTTCGCCGGATTGCTCCAGCAAAAACCCAGATATCACTACCCCATCGATCGTTAACGAATTGGCAAGCTCTTCGGAGTTCATGAACACGTTTTCCATGTCAGCGGCAAGTTGGTCTTTGAGGCTCATCGTTACTCTCCGATGCTCGTCGCAATGATTTTACGGATAGTCTCGATATCCGAATCGTCTGGGAGCGTAATCCCTTCCTCTTCAGCCAGCTCGCGCAGAGCGTCTTCATCCATTTCGTCGATGTCGACAATGCCGCGATGATCTTCGATCAGCGCGATCAGCTCTTTTTTGTTCATACCGCTGTATTTTTCGAGACCGAGGTATTCACATACTTTTTTCAGGTCGTCAACTTTGAGCTGACTCAGATCATCCAGTACCGCCATCTCTTCAACAGAGAGTTCATCACCCTTTGGAGATGGTTGTGTAGATGAAGGTTTGAATGTCTCTTCTGCAGCACCGTGAGCCACCAGATACTCAGCATCTTTAACATCGATGTCTTTCCCGTTACCGACTACAAGCACCGCTTTGGCCTTATGCAGTTTTCCGCCTACTTTGGCGGAATTCATGAGTTTAATCGCTTCCATTAGTACACCTTCATAGAGACGATCGCATCGATCTCATGCGCGGCAGGAAGCGGAGCAGACTGAACCATCAGCCACGTTGCATCAGGATCCTCTTCGTCCCATGTCTTAGGGAACCGCGGGATAGCTGCGAATCCGGCTTTTTTGTCCTTGATCGCACCGTAGTGACGACGGAAATCTGCTTTTGTCGACGTGATGACGACCTGGCCGTCAGGGATCATCGGCTGCTCTACGCCGTTATCGTCGATGTACCAGTTATCGTAACCGTAAAGATCGAGCTGTTTTCCATTGACCGTGACATACCCGTAGTACGACACACCATCACCCATGTCTTCGGGCTTGATCATCCCAAGATCGATACGGCGTGTATTGAGAGTGTTTTGGACTTTTGCATGGTTCACGTACACATCCATAGTGGTCGTGTTCCCAATCATGACGTTTGCAGATTTTCCGGCATCTTTTGAGATCAGCTGTACGGCAGTTCCGATATCGCTGTTCGGATTTGACCCGGCATCGGTCCAGATGTCTGTTCCGGTTAACGTGATTTTATGATCTGCATCCATCAGCAGATCGATCCGGTAGTTCACGCCGTCGCCGACGACATCGACATACCCGTTTACAATTTGCTGACACGCCATCCACTCTTCGCGACGGATGATCATATCCTCAAGATCAGTGAGCTCTTCGGCAAGCTTCATACGGGCACGTTCTTCCGGAGACTGAAGTGCATACACCGATTCGCCGGCAGCACGGTTATTAACGATATCAGCAGATTCGAGCACTTTTTTAGGCTTGATATATGCCGGTTTATAGCTGTTGGTTGTAAATCCGAGTTTCTCGACCAGTTTACCTTCGACGCGCGGGGACTGGAACGGTGCCATACGGCGCTTGCCCTTGATGATGTCGATATCCACCGTCTCGCTTGTGACTGGTTCGGTTTTTGAGAACAAAAGGTCAAGTATGAACGACCCGGTCTTCTTTTCCTGGCGCATTGCCGCCGCCATAGCTCGTGATGCAAAAATACTGATTGCCATCGTTTACCCCTTATGCCGTTACGGCTGTTTTGATATAGATTCCGCCATCACGAAGCGCATCTTTTACCGACGCGGACGTATGCCCGGTTCCGAAGCTCAATGCGTTTGCGTTGAACTCTCCTTTGATGTAGACAGCGACATTGGTCACGTCCGCCAAGCTCGGATCGCAATCCTCTGCCAGAATAGCACTCGGTATTTGACTACCATCGACTGCAGCAGATGCAGACAGTATAAGTTTCCCTGTTGCAGTCACTTTTCCCAATACCGCACCGCGTTTGAGCGCTGTGCCTCCTGATGCGATCGTTACGATGTCGCAAACCGTCCGTGTCTCCCCGGCAATCAGATTGTCCGGTGTATATGTTTCAGCCATTACATTTCTCCTCTTGCTTTTTTACCGGCTTCGGCCATCGCCGCAACCGCTTTTTCATCATCCGACGTATTTGCATCCGCTCCGTCGGCTGAACCTCCACCCAATTCGACCAGATCTTTCCCGAGCGATTCGCCATCAGCGCTGTGTGCTGACGCCGTTTCGGTACGTTTTGAGTTCATCGCATCGAACATCTTGATCTTCACCTGCTCAGGAGTTACTTTGGTATCCGAAAGAGCCTCTCTGATGATGCTCTCATACCCTGGACGAGAAAGCGCCTGAATATCAGCGATCCGTTTTTGTTCGGCCGCTACTGCTGTGGCTACCGCCTCTGATTGATTGGCTGTAGCCCCGGCCATGATTTCAGCCACTACGTCCGGGTGAGTTTCCCGAAGCGAAGCCGCCGTAATCGTAATTCCTGTTTCGGCGCTTGCCGATGCAACAATCTCAGCAGCGACACTCGGGAATTTATCCTGAATCATCGCGGCGGTGATTTCGCTGTCTTTGTACATTGCCATTGATGCTCCTTGTTTAAGATTGAAGCTCTGTGATCAGAGCCTCGAATGTTGTGATCTCATCGATCATCCCGGCATCGAGCGCGTCGCTGCCGATGAGTAGATCCCCCTGACCAAAGCGCTGAAGCACTTCATCGACGGAGACGCCTCTGTTCGCGGCCACATCCTCGACAAAAATTTCGCCGAGCTTGTCCGCCCACGCCTGAATCTGGCTTTTCCCTTCATCAGTTCGGATGTCGGGACGCTTTTTCGGACTTACTGACGAGACGATCTCGATCTTCTCGCTGCCGTCGGCATATAGCCGAAACGAATACACTGCACCGATACTCCCAACCATAGCCGTTTTGGACGCGGCGATATGGTTACACGCACTGGCGAGCCAATACCCGGCCGATGCGGCGAGATCATCCACATAGGCGATTACAGGTTTCTTTTTGCTGACCATACGAATCAGTTCTGCATTTTCAGCGATAGCAGCAGCTTGACCGCCCGGGGTGTCGAAATTGAGCACGATATGGCTCACCGATCGGTTGTCCCCCGCCGCGATGATGTCTTTGGCGAGCACTTCCGTTGAAGTACCACCGCAAAACTCGGTAAAAAGGTTTGCGTATCGGTAAATCCCTCCGATGACGGGGATCACGGCGATACTCCCGCGCATCTCTACGGTACGAGTATTGTCCAGCTTCGACCCGACACGGGCCGCAAGCGCTTCAACGTCGTGTTCGCGTTTGGCTATTTTTGCCATCATTTCCAGACGGTCCGGCATCATTAACCACGGCTGATTTGCCATCGCATTTAAAATTGCGCTCATTGTTCGTTCCCCTGATCAATTTTCGCCTGCTCAATAGAGGCGGTCGTGTATTTCATTTCAAACAGTCCGGATTCTTTCATCTGCCGCGTCTCGACAGTAGCTCGTTTGATGTTCTGATCGAAATCGCTCCCGTTCATCTCCGCCGCTTCGGCGGCGCGTGTGCTGTACCCTGATTCAACCCTCATGTCTGCGGCCTTTGTCTCGTTGACCGGGTTTAGCTGCCCCTGCGCAGGTCCTTTCCACGATGCCTGACAATACGCTCTACGGACCATCGGATCTTCTAGAAAACCGGGAGCATCGAGCCGACCGATCAGCACCGCTTCGGTGAGCACCGCCTCATAGATGGGTTGACAGAATTTTTTCGAAAACCATGTGCGGCGGGAACGGAACATCTTCCATGCTTCCAGAAGAGCGGCACGGCTTGCTGAGTATGAAGCGCTGAAATGTTTCATTAGCACTTCAAACGGGATATTTAGCGCAGCGCCGATCTGTTTCAGGATCGCCTGAGTAAACGGGTCAAACGCCGTGTTCGGTCGGTTCGGGTTTGCGGTAGTCACCTTTTCACCAGGGGCAAGCCCGAGGATGGCACCGGCTGATAGGTTCAACTCATCGGCATCTACATTTGACCCGCTGCCGCCGTTTTCATCTTCCATATCCAGATTGACACCGCCCGATTCGCTCTCGATAAACACCGTAAACAGTCCGCTTACCACCGCAGCTGTCAATTCAGCATGGGTGTAATCGGTGAATTGCTTGAGCGGTTCGATGATCGGGGCGAGGATAGAGACGCCGCGCTTCTGCCCGGGGCGGAGTTTTTCATACACGTGCAGGATATTTCTGCGACCACTATTTCCGAATGCTGGAATCCGTTTCCACTCGTTCGATAACCGCAGTCCCCCTGGATGGTATTTTGTAAAATGGTAGTGGGTGGGGGCGCCAAGCGCGTCTACTTCTACCCCTCCGGCGATTTTGTCGGTATCCATGCTACTGTTCGGGTTGGAACAGCGGTCTGCTTCTATCAGTTGGACGATAAGTGAGAACGGAGTACCCTCACGTTTGACATATGGAAGCGCTGCAAAGATATCCCCGCTGATCAGCGCACCCATCAGCGCGATCGTCTGCAATTCATAAAAATTTGACGTTCGCTCTGCGTCGCTGCTCTCCGAATCTGCCCAGAACCGGAACAGCCGCTCTGCGTTCTGCTCCCATTTGCGCGCCGCTTCCTCATCCATCCCCAAAAATTCGCGGTCGATATCTGACTGGACGGTCAGCCCGGAACCGATGACATTAAACCGGATCGTATCCCCTGCCCCGTGTACGATCGGAGCGTTGCGGTACATATCACGGGCGATGGCACGAAGTTTTTCGAGAGATGGGAGGTCATCGGTGTCGGATGATCCGATAGTTGTATTTGCCGAACGCATGGACCGGCGCGACGTATCGGCACCGATATAGCCACCCATAGCCAGTGACTCATACTTCATGCGCGACTTGATGCGTGATATGCCCCATTGCGGGGCTATGAACATGACAGTTTTATCGATGATATTTGGGGTTACGGTCGGTTTTTTCATCACCATACCGCCTTTTTGACACGCGGACCGCGGCGAGGAGTGATCTGCTCTTGGGTAATATCGTAATTCGGACCGTATTTGCGGATTTTTTCTTCGAGGCGTTCTTCACGAGCCTGCAGCATCTCAAGATCAGCGCGGGTGAGTTTACGCCCATCCATCTCATAGCTCTGAGACGTGAGGACGGCTTCAATCGCCATTTGTACCGATTCGAGTTGTTGAATGAGTGTTTTTGCCAAGGTTAAATCCGATAAATTTTAATCTTGACGACATTTTCACAGAAGCAGAAAAAATAAAAAAGGACCCAAAAAAGGGGTCTTGACTTTATAAAAGTGTTTTTGGTATTTTTAGGCAGTTTTACCGAATAATCTCATGATTTCTTCGTATTTTTGGGCGAATGTTGGGCTTTCAAGAAGCAACATTTTTAAAAGTGACCCTGTTTCTTCCGTATTTTTTTCAGCTTTTAGCATCTCGATTGTATTAAGAACATTCACATCCATGCTCACTTTCATGCGTGCTTTATACTCTTTTTCTGCCATCATCGCCCCCTTGAAATGATTCTTCTTCCGGATTTTTTCCCGCGGGAAATTTTTTCAACGCTATCTTTTGGTTGAATTGATACGATCCCAATCCGTCTCCCTATATTCAGTATCTGTTCATCGACTCCTGCGAGCTGTAGCGCGGCATTGGCATAGTTGCGGCAGTCTATCGCCTCATTACGGTGCCGATACTTGACCCATCCACCAGTTTTTTTATCCCGCTTCTCTGCAGTGAGCTGCTTGAAATACTGATCGTCATAGATGTCATAATCAGGGAAGTGCATATAGTTCGGGCCAGGCTCTTTGACTTCGATGTTTGCGTAAATTTCATCCTTTCCTGCATTTACACCTACAAGAAACAGGTTTACTTTGCCCTCGTTTTTCGTACTGGCCCGCTTGTTGATAAACGGTGCTCCGATGGTGCTTGATCCCTTCAGCGCATATACACGCTGGCTGTACCGTGGTTTACAAAACGCATACGCCGCTTTCGTTCTGTGCCCTCCGGTATCAACCCCTTTGGAGTATATTTTCATACGTGCTCCGTCCTCGCACTCAAATGTACGGTTCAGATACGATGCAAGCTGTTTTCTCGTCTCTATGTCAGCAGGATCTCCATGAATGATGTTGTAATCGATGCTCCATGTCTCACCGTCTTTTCCATACCCTACAACTTCGATTTCAAATCGGTCGTTCTGCGTATCGATTCCAGCAGATAACACAAGAACTCCATCAGGCACTTCAGCGGTATAATGTTCTTTGCGTGATGGGAGATCATCGGCTTTTACCGTCTCCATATCGCCTTCCCATACCTTCGCATCACGGGTATTTACCCATGTTTTCATTTTTCGGATGTCGCCGCGCTTCATGGTCATTTTTGCCAGTAGAAACTCTCTGAAAATTTCGTTCCAGCTAACAAACCCTATCGGTGATAGATAGGCTGGAGCATAAAACCCGGCATGAGGATGGCCAGGATTATGTGGTACCCATTTTGCACCGTTTTTGAGGTCCATCATCCATGTCTTGTGATATTCTTCGATCAATGATCCGCAGTGGTTGCAAGCAAACTTGACATCTCCGATCAATGTGTAAGTCTCTTTGTTATACTCAAATACAAACCCGTCTTTTTCAAATGTCACAAGTCCGTTGCAATATGGGCAAGGCATATAAAAATGTCTCTGATCGGAATCTTCGAATTCAGGGTCTATGTTTGAGTTTTCAGCTTCTGCAGGCGTGGAGTTGATATATATTTTTCGCAGTATCCCAAATGAGTCGGTACGTTTTTTCCCAAGATCCATCGGATCACCCTCATCTCCAACATCACGTACAAACCCTTCAACGTCATCCATTACTACTACACGGCATGATAGGGAGCGATAGTTTGCCGATGAACCAGACCACCCTATCGACAATGACCCGCCTGAATAGTTTTTTTCAAACGTTGACCCGATATCTGATTTGGTTTTGCCGGCATGAATCTTTTCGGCAAGGCTTGGCATCGCACGAAGAGAAGGTTCCAGTTTTTTATCATGATGACGTTTTGCCAGCGTTTCCGTTGGTAGAATCATCAGCTGTGATGTAGGAACTACGTCCATGTAATACATCAAAACATTATTTGAAACTTCTGTAAAACCTAGCTGAGTCCCTTTTTTGACCTTTACCTGCTGTACCGGACTTTGCGGGCTGAGTTCGAACATAACCTCTCTGAGATACGGCATACGGTCAGTGCTATACTGTCCCGCCTCGGCACTGGCCCCTTTTGGGAGCTGTCTATACTTGTCTGCCCACTCATCGATGGTGATATATGGATCAGGCGCAAACCCAAGAGCAAAAGCATCATAAACAGGATTACAGCTCACGGAACGCCTCGCTTAGATTTTCTAGTTGTCGGTGTATCTCCTGCTCCATCATTGTCCGGCACTTATGCGGATCAGTCTCTGCGGCAATCCGTGCCGCCAAACGAGCCGGTATCCCAAGTAGCCCATCTCTGACAATGCGCGATGCAGCAAAAACACTATTACGAACTTCATCGATAGGCACGGACATTTTTTCACTCTCATCAGCCTTTGCCCGTTTGATCCTAAGATCCTGTTTTAAAATGGCGATATTGAGCTGCTTGACATTCATCGATTCTATGTCACCGATGTTTTCGTCATCTTCACCGATATCGTGTGCCTGATTTTGCAAATTTCGAAGCGTCTGCTTCAACTGCTCTCGCACGATCTCACGTTCCTCATCGGTCATATCGGCCTGTGACGGGTAACTTCCTGCCATAGACAATAAATCATCTCCTGAACGCTTGGCGGCATTCGCTTCACGCTGACCATCACGGCGCGGGTCCTCATGCTCTTTCATCAGGCGCTCCGCTTCCTCCATGTCCACCCTTCCTTTGTCGTGGGCTGGGATAATCCCTTTTTGGACGAGTTTGTTGATGTACTGGCGGCTTCGTTTCATCTTTCGTGCAAAAGCAGCCTGTGTCATCAACATCATCTAACTCCGTTGGTGCCGATATTTGTCAACGTTGACACACTCGAAGTTGTCAACCAAGTAAAAAGTCCACAAACTACGGAACGATCGAGGTGGCGCGTACCCCCGAAGGATATTTTCCCAGAAGGACCCGTCAATTTTTCATAGATACCCATGCTTTGTCAATCCCTTCACTAAGATATTTTTGCGCATTACGGTCGTAAACCTTTTTACCGATCTCATAGAAGTCATACACCTTTTTGATTTTTGCCTGTTTTTCCAACCAATACAGAATCACCAACCGAGAACGTTTGCCTCTACCTTTTCGAACTGCAATAGCATCTCCCTTGCTCGTGTGAACAAGAAACGATCCTTTGATATTGCGGGGTCGATTCGATCGTGTGATCATGTCGCGTTTACTACGTTTCACTTCTGCAGTCGGGATAGCAATACGACCACGTGCAGTCTTGATTCCTCCCTCTGCATGAAGTACCAACCAGTCCGCTCTGGTATAGACAGAAGCATTTAAATCGTTCTTCTTGGCAAACTGAACATTGAACCCGAAACGAGAGCGAGGTTCATACCATCTTCCGCGAAGTGTCAAAGCATTCTTGGCACCGGCCAACTCAGAGTCGCGCATATGCGTGGCAAGGTTGTTCAAACCAACCGAAGCTCCGTAGTTGAGCTGCTTTGGAAGTGATCCGATAAAGCGGTTCATCTCTTTGAAGTTCGCATCGATGTTGATCACGACACCCTCACTTGCTTGCTCAACCCGATCAGCGCTTCGTTGACCGACCGCGCAGGATTCAGAGCAGGAACGATTACCGGAGCATGCACGACATATCCGGCTTTCACCATCGGGATCACGTTCGCTTTCCCGTTCTCACGTTCCGCAATCCCGATCAGGTGTGTCGGGTGATCTTCACGCTTCGAGTGGATCGAGTACAGCTTGACAAACTCTTTTTTCAGCCACTTCATCTCGCTGATGTCCTGAGAGCAGACGAACACCCACCCGCCCAGCGCATCGATGACGGAGTTGACGACGCGGTCCTCGAACGACACCGATTCATATTTCCCGGCTTTGTAGATCGCACGCTCCACATCCGACCACGCGATAGTCGCAATCGATTCCAGATCCGGTTTGGCGAAGTCGAGGATTTCGGCAGGCTTCGGTAACGATGCGAACTTCCGGCCGGACAGGATCGCTTTGATCGATCCGACGAACTCCTCGTCGCTCATATCGCACAGCACCATCCAGTAACCGTCCAGCAAAGCGTCGGTGATCTTTTTGTCATACATCTCGCCGAGCATTGTCATCTTGGCGAGGAACATGTTTTCGTTAAGCATTCTTCGGACTCCATCTTTGGGCTACTTCGATGTTGTGAGCGGTGACGTCGCTGATCGTACCGGATGCCGCCAGCACCTGCGCAGTGCTGACACGCTCGTTGAGATATCCTTCGAACTTCGTACCGAACAGCGTCTCTGGTCTGAGATATGCCGACATCTTCGGATCGTTCTTCCACATCGCCGTTTTTTTGTCGATGACAGTTTTGAAATCTTCGACGGTGAAGCCCTCTTTGATACGTGCGTTGATGAGCTCTTTGGTTTTTGACGTGTTCGGTCGATAGTTCGATCCGGTGTTTTCGTTCAGGTAGGTGACGATTTCGGCGTATGGTTTCGCATCGTTTTTTTCAACGGGGGGTTTAGGGGTCTTAACTGACGGTTCTAACTGACGGTTATATGACGGTTCATATAGGTGTTCAGATTCTGAACTTTGGGGGTTCAAATTCTGAACTCCGCCCAGTTCAGATTCTGAACTCCGCCCCCCGTCGTTCTGGTGTTCAGATTCTGAACTTTGCCCCTTGCTTTGGTGGTGTTCAAATCTTGAACTCCGCTTATTTTGGAGAATAAAATACCCGTTCGACGCATCGCTTCCGGAATCTCTTTTTCGTGATTCTCTGGCGATGTACCCGCCTTCCTCCAACCGGTTCAAAACGCTCGAAAGAGTCCCCCGAGATACTTTCGTCTTTGACATGATCGATTGCCATGATGGCCAGCAATACCCCTCGTCGGATGCGTTATCTGCAAGCGCTATCAGCACCAATAAATCATTCCCCTTGAGAGGAGAATCCCAAGCCTGCTGAATCAGTTTGATACTCACGCGGCGTCCTTACTTTTGAACTCATACTCAACCGTATACGATCGCTTTGGTCCAGTACCTAACACACCTGGAAGTGCGAACGCTGACGGCTGGATCTTGTTGTTGAAACACCACCGTATCAGTCTATCCATAGCCTCTTCACGGTTCAGTGGGCAGAACAGGTTCACGACCTTGTCCAGCCCGCCCAGTGTTGCGATCAGGCGGTTATAAACGCTCGGGAGAGATTCTCCGCCGGATGTGATGGCGAATGTGTCGGTATCGCGCTTGGGATCGTATACGCTCGACAGCCTCATGATACAGGTGAACGCGGATTCGAACTGGCTTCGCTCGTATTGGGACAGGACGCGCATGTCATTCACCGTACGCTTTCGCTTCCGGATCGTTCTCGTGCGGACATCCGAACCCGCGGTAGAAATAGCGACGATGTGACCTTTCATCGTATTCGTTTGGCTCGTCGATGTACATCAGTGGGCATACGGCGTTCGCTTCCTCAAATTTCAACTGCAGATCCTTGATCCGCTGGGGCAGGTTTCGAATCCGTTCTCCGCATTTCCCGTCGTAGGCTTCGTCGTGTGTTAGCGATCCGCCGGACATGAAGTGTTCATGCAGCGTATACGGTGTCGAACCGATTTTAAAAACAATCTTCGCCATCTACTCCTCCTTAACCCGCAATTTGCATTTTTCGACCATTTCCTCGAACGTCTTAATACGCTGTCTGGCTTTGTAAGCGATGTGCATCAGTTCATCGGCCTCTGCATCATCGATCATCCCGTCGTCGTTGTGATGTTCGAGGAATTTGGCCGACAGGTTCCCGGCGAATGAAGAGATCAACAGCAGCTCATCTTTAATTGATTCAGGAGCCGTGTTTTCGGCATCTGCACTGAAAACGAATACACCGTCGTACTGCTTTGCTATCGCGTCCAGGATGATTTTTCGGTCATCCCCAAGTTCATCCAGAAGAACTACGAGCTGATCGGATGACAACGGCTTTGGTGCTGCAGGGTTATAAGTGGTATAATTGAGAATCGTCGAAAACTGTATGTCTCCGTTCGATCCGGTAAGACCTATCATAGGTGCGAAGTGTTGGCGCTCTGTAATATGGTGTCGTTTTCCGAACGATGCTATCGCTTTGGATACGGCACGATATAGCCATGGTGTTTTTGGAATTGCCATATGGAATCCTTTTGGGAACTCATCTGAAGAGCGAACGGGCCCAAAAGGTCAAACCCCCGCTGCTCAGATGAATCTGGTTTGAACCGTCATTATACATTCGTTTTGAATGTATTGTCAAGTATTTGAAAGTTTATATTATTTTTGGAGGAAGTGGATGTTTTGGGAGGCGGTAGCAATTGCGTTTGTGGGAGGAACCATATATCAGTGGGCAAAAAAACAGGGAGAAGAGATCAAAAAAAACGCACAGCAGTACCCAAACAGCTCAAAAGCTCCACCAGGATTTCCACAGCGAACGCCAACAAATGTAGGCAATAGCGACGCTGTTTCCAGTTTCGAAACAGGATTTACAAAAAAACAAAACAATCGTAAAAAACTGCTCAAGCAAGGAGAAGTGGAGCTGTCCATATCGCTTGACATTAAAAACGAAGATGATTACCGAAAAGCCGAAGACAAGCTCGATGAACTGAATGACTATCTTGAAATCGTTGATGATAAAACAAGGCCGATACTGGAAGATGCGATAGATCAGCTCGAAAATGCAATATGGGAATATGAATCAGATATTGATTCGGATGAAGCTTGGGAGAAAGAGGTAGACCGTGGTTACGATCCGTTCGAAGGTACCATCTATGACGCCGCAGATTTTTTGCACCTACGCATAAAAGCTAGAATCGTCTATGAGGACAGAAATGGAAATGAGACGCTCAGGGATATTGACGTAACTGGTTTTGGAACCGCAGGAAACGGGAAGGCAGTATATGCATATTGTCACCTGCGTAATGCTAACAGGACGTTCATCATTAAAAATATCAAAGAGTTTATCGACCTCGAAACAGGGGAAGTGATTGAATACATTCTGCCGTATCTGGAGAAAAAATATCAGGCATCTCCACGAAAATCGTTTGACGATTTCATGGAAAAACATTCCAATATCATGGAAATTCTGTTCTATGTGGGCAAGGCGGATACACAACTCAGGAGAGAAGAACGGGTAATCATCTGTAATGCAGTTCGAAGAATCGGAAAAGATGACCGAATCACGGATGAAATGATCAATGAAGTCATGGATCGTATGTACCCTATCAGCGAGAGAACATTCAAAGTCAGGATCGGAAGGATGTCGGATTACACGCAGGATATTAAAAGAGATATTATTGAAACAATGTCGGCAATTGTCAATACTCAAAAAACGATCCATCCGTCAGAACAGACAGCGCTAGACTATGCAACTAAAAAATTGGGGATATAATTTTGGGTCTCTTTAAAATGTGCTGGAAAAAATGGTGAAGATGTAAGCCTGTAATTTTCCCGCGGGAAAATAAGCGCACAATTTTGGAATGATCTTTGCAATCATGTTTGCGATAAGAGTGAAGATGTTACTAAAGGTAAAAAGTAGCAATATATTTCCGCTAAATTGCAACTTATTTCCGATTTGACGATATACTTGGTAGTTATTCAATAAAAAGTATGTTCATAAGTAGTGAACATTTTAAAGCGGTTTCAGATATAATCCCGCAATTTTTCAGGAGGTGGCAGATGAGCGAAAAGCTGAGAGCTTTTGTCGTTGGTTTTACCAATGCATTCACCCCGGTTGACTATTCGGAAATCAATAAGATTGGGGATATTTCCAGACGTATTGATCGAAAAATGAATCCACACAGGAGATTTACACGTGAGCAGATTGACGAAATCACAGCGCAAAGTGGTAAATCAAAAATTAGCAGAACATCTGCATCATAGTGAACATAACTCTTTAACTCTTCAGCAAAATAATTTCCACATGGGAGCATCTGAAATAGATGCTCTCCACCGCATGCAAGAATCTCACCCAGAACTAGTAGATCGTATTCTTGGGTTTAGGCAACAAGAGTTAGATATACAAAAAGACGTCGTAGAAACAGAAAAAAAAGAACAAACAATGCGCGAGAAGGAAATGCCGTATGTGAGAGCATACGCATTTATTGGACAGTTTATGGCGTTTTTTATAGGAGGAGCTTCTTTAGCAGGAGGGGCTTATTTTGGGTATTACCATGATCCGATCACTGCAGGATTATTTTTGACATCGACAGTGGGAATAGCTTTTGCCCAATTCTTCAAATTCAAAACAGCAAAATCGAAAGAAGAAGATGCTTGACAATCTTCGATGAAACTTTTTCTATCTTAACTTCACATAGATCGAAAAGGCATCAAATAGTTCTCTCGCCCCACCAATACTGAAAAAAGAAATCTTGTACCGCTCTCTACCAAACGTAGTGATATAAACATCCCTACCTTTCCAGTGCATCTCATGTATATCCCTAAAATCGATACTTTCCCCACCTGTACGGCTAAGTTTATTCCACCATATTGTCCCAAGTAAGAAAGGATATTTCATTGGTAAAAAATACCATATTATAGCCATGCTAATCGCGCCATAGATCATAAAGGTACCTAGATATTCCTTGGCATAAAAAGTTAATGCAACCATTCCAAAAAAGTAGGTCATAAACATCGGAAATTCTACATAGTCACTTAATAGTCTGTAAACTGTAGGTGAAGACTCCATCGCCATTGCAGCAGCATGGCTATTTTTATTAACTTCAAATTGTCTGCTGACAGTAATGGTATTACCGTCTCCAAAAACTTGGACATTGTCATTCCCATCGATGTTTTGCACGATTACCCCTTATAATTTATCAAAATGTCCTACTACACGCCCGATGATCTTGCATCCGTCGAAATCATCCCCTTTGATGATAATGTCATCTACTTCTCTGTTGTCGCTGACAAGCTTCATCTCTTTGGTGATCGGGTTGGTCCTGATCCTCTTCACGAAAACCGAATCGGAGCATATGATGACGTAGATCGCACCGTCTTTGATCTTGCAGTCCTCGTTCTCGTACGGGTTTACCATCAGCAGCTCACCGGCCGCGATCGTAGGTTCCATACTGTTGCCGGTCGCACTGATGACATGGATCCCGCCAAATCGGTCTACCCTCAAAAAGTCTTTTAGAAATGCACTTGAAAATTTTATGAAGCTGTTCTCGATGTCATGAGGGATAACCGCACCTCCGCCAGCCGATGCCACTACATCGTGCAGGTACGGGATATTGATCATCTCATCTTCTTCCTGATAATCTGCGACATCCTCTTTTTGAGCTGATATTCCTGAGATGCTGTTATTTGAACCATTGACTTGGTTATTGCCATTACCAACCATGGATTGAGAAACCATTGTCCCACTACTTTTGCCAGTGAGCAAGAACTGATAATCAGCACCTAACCGATCCGCAATCATATGTAGTTTTTTAAATGGGATACTGTTTCTGTTTTTCCACGTATCTAGCGTAGGATATTTTAAAAAGTCTATTTTTTCGCATAGCTCAACGTCTGTTTTTACATTTGCAGCCTTACGAATCCGCACTAAAATCTGTTCTATTTCTTTCATACTTTCAAAAACCTTCAAAATATACTTGACAATACATTCGTTTTGAATGTACAATACCTTCAATCGTTTACGTTTACAAAACATAAACAATTATAACACACTCGCCAAATAGGCGAAAAGGTTTGACAAATATGACGTTTAATCCGCAAATTTCGCTTTACCAGAATGTCAAGATGGGCCTCATGGTAAAAGGGTCCTCATTCGAAAAAGCGTGTGAGGCTATCGGTGCGAAACCTTCCTCTGTAAAAGAGCGCCTACACAAGCGTTTGATCCGTGACGGAAAAAGCACACCGTTGGATAAACAGATTTTCAAATACATGCAAACACATTGCAGCGGGTTCAAAGAACACTGCGAAACAAACGGCATCAACATAGTTTCATAGATCGTACATCGGTACGGTCAATTGAGCCTATGCTCAACGAAGCGGAGAGTAATCTCTGAGGGAGTCGGATCATGTCGATCCGGCAAGCAGCGGTAACGGCGTCTGCGGGAGGCTGGTGAGCGCGCCACGTGCAGCGACACCATCCTATAGCCCCCAATGGTACGAAGTCAGGGGCGAAGCAACGAGTGCTTAATGAAGCGCAGGATGTTGGGATTCCATCACGTCTGCGTTTCACAGATCACTCATAGGATGCAACGATGGTCCCTTTCGATGAAATTAAGGCCGCTGTGGAAGTATCGAACAATATATCAATGGCGGAATCAGACCTGTTTCACTGCCTTAGACCGCTCGGCAAATACTACAGCTACAACGGCATCAACAAAATCGACAAACTCAATATGTTCGATAAAAAGATGATGAGGATCAGAGACGAGATCATCCAGTTTCGCAAAGAGCTCGAAGCGTCTTTTTTGATCACGGAATGTGAGGAATGTTTCCAGCCTCAGCCAGCCTGAAGCGCTTGTCATCGACGTCGCTGATCTCTATGCACTGAACCAGTGCCGAGAACTTGCCGTTGTCATCACGGGCGTGCGTGATCTCGATGATGACGAACAGCCCGGTGCAGCTGTGGCTTCTCAGATAGCTGTTTTCGATCATTTCCCCTACTCTTGGCAGATATTCCATCGTGTCGGTAAACCCGAGATTCACCCCGCTGTGCCCTTGGTATCGAACAGTAATTTCCATCATGAAGCCCTTTGTGTTGATGTTTGTGTGAGAACTCACATTATACCAAAGGGTTTCACCGTGGAAAACACTCTCCATGAAGCCCTCTAAAGTCATCCGATTGCATGAGGTTCTACGACCTTCTCCTGAAAATAGACATTACGGAAATTTAACGGTAGGGGATTAGCCGTGAGGGCTTCACCGAGAGCGTTGCGCTGGGTATAGGTTCCCTTTGCGGTTCACTATCCCTATATCCAGTGGAACGCTCAAAATTTCCCGCGGGAAAATTCAATCAAAAAGGTCAAACGATGAATGCATTGGAAATTTTGCAAAAGACACGATTACAGATAGAAGACGACCACAAGTTCGCTCAAGTGTACGATGCGGCGATAGCCGAAGTTGAAGAACTCACAAAGCCAAAAACGTGTGAAACGTGTGAATATTCGGGGTATTTTTCCCCACATGATTCACTTGAATGTTTAAATATTGATTGCAATTTCTATAGCTGTGATGTTGATTTAAATGATGGGTGCAATAAATACAAATCGAAGGGCCCCAAATGAACATCACCCTCGCACACACCAAAGGCGGTGTCGGAAAATCGACCGCCGCATGGCATCTGGCCCATGCATTCAGTCTGATCGGTCCGGTCGAGATCGTCGACATGGACTTCAACCAGACGCTCCATTACGTCAACATCATGGCGGGTCGACCGTTCACCGTCCATCAGCCGCGCAGCGTCGCAGAGCTGTACGACCTGATCGCCCGCACCACGCACGATGTGACGCTCATCATGGATATCGGAGGCTTCGACAGCGATCTGAACCGTGCGGCGATCCGGCACAGCGACCACGTCGTGATCCCAATCACCCCAGACCGCGTGACCGAGGTGCTCGGGTTCCGGACGTTTGACGCGATCCTCTCCGAACTGGACACCGTCGATACGCATTTCCACGTACTGTTCAACAACGTCCACGCCGCTACCCGCAACTTCGACAAATTCAAAAAAGCGGTCAAGGGATCGCGCTTCACCATCCTGGACAGCGCCATCCGCTCGCGCAAAATCTACTACACCACGATGGGCAACGGTCAGAGCGTTTTCAGCAGCATTGGAAACGCTCTGGCCCAAACCGAAATACTGGAGCTTAGAGATGAACTTAGACGCACTCGATAACGCGGTCAGCGAATCCAAGCCCCGCACTTCCGGCATTACCGATCTGATGGAGATCGAGGTATCGAAGATATACCCAAACCCAGACCAGCCCCGCAAGAACTTCGATCCCGAATCGCTCGCCGAACTGGCCGAATCGATACGGGGCAAAGGGCTGATGCAGCCGATCGTAGTCGTGCGAAGAAACGGGGGGTGCTACATGATTGTAGCCGGGGAGCGTCGATATCGCGCACACCTGCTCAACAAGGCAATTACAATCCGAGCGATCGTGTCGGAGCGTGGTGAACTCGACGTTGACGAAATCGCCCTGATCGAAAACATCCAGCGCGAGGACCTAACCGACTACGAAATCGCGATGGCGGTCGTGCGGCTGTGGGAAACCGGCAAGTACGATAAAAAACAGGATCTAGCCCGCGCGATATCCAAACCGCGCTCGTATCTCTCCAAAGCGTTCGGCCTCCTCAACCTCGACCCGGAGATCAGAGCCGACATCGAGGAGAACAAACGCGACACCGGACTCTCCGTGCTCGAAGAACTGAGCCGAGTCGAGCCGGAAAAACAGCGCGAGGTCTATGACCGCTACAACGCCGGAGAGATCAAGAGGGATGAGTTCAAAGAGGCGGCGAAGCCGAAAGCAGAAAAGCCGATCGAACCTAAAAAAATAAAAGTCCAAAAAGAGGTTGCTGTCACACAAGGTGATGGTCGTTTGCTTTTTGGCGGGGATGATTTTCACCTGTTATTCCGGGAAGTGCAACCGTGGAAGAGATACAAAATCACCATCGAGGAGATCGGATGAAGTACAGATCTATCAGCATCGGTGAAGCGGTGCGAATCCTCGAAGAAATAGAAAAGGAGAAACGATGTTTATTGCTTGGCAAGTCATTGAAACCAATTTTGAGAAGCTCCTCGATTGGTGTGAAAAATACGATCTCATGTAAGGCGGCGTAGATGGATGAGTTTGTGTCTGTTGCGGAAATGATCGAGCGGATCAAAGATATCACTTGCAAACACAAGAGTGGTGTTTTTTTTGACAATGACGTCGCCAATTTGTTAAATATGAGGGGTAATGCTCTCGCATCTGCAAAAAAACGAAATCACCCCCCCCCTTAAACAAATCATCAAATTCTGTCAACGCACAGGACTTGACCCCATGAAAATACTTTTTTAGGAGCAGACATGGAAGACCAACTCATAGGAGCCGCGCTGATCATATCCGTTATGGCCGTGATCGGAATATTATATGGATCAAAACGTAGATGGGGTGAAAACGCTCCAGGTGCGAAATATTCGAAGGCAAAAAAATGACCGTATTGATAGCGGTAATGCTGGTGCTGGCCGTACTGCTCGGCTGGTATGAAGAACACGAAAGAAAGAAAAAGGACTCACCATGCACAGATCAAACTTCCTCGAACTCGTAGCCAAAGAGCGGACCCGCCAGATCGTCGAAAAGGGATACACCAGAGAGCATGACGATGAACATACCGACGGATCGCTGGCGGATGCCGGAGCATGCTACGGTGCTACCGTGCCGGTCTACAAACTCGGAGGCGAAATGTTCCCGGTCCGAACCCTGTATCCGTGGTGTCCCGTTTTCGATTCACGCCAAAAGCATGACCGTAAAACGAACCTGATCATCGGAGCCGCTTTTTTCATGGCGGAATACGACCGCATCGTCCGCGAAGAGCAAAAAGACACTCGATGCAGGGGGTGCAACTATCTGTTATCGGACAATATCGGCACATGGTGCGCTCTTACAGTAATGCCTATGGGTGAGTACGATGCTAGATGCGAGCATTACTGCCTACCACCTTTTGAAACGTCGGAAGATAACCCGTTGCTGAAATCGTTTAATCGGAGTTCGTATGAGTAAAATCCAGCGCACTATGATCGACATGCTCGATCATTTCGACCCCGAGTTTGGGTTGATCGTGGATCTGTTCGCCGGAGGGGGCGGAGCATCTGAGGGGATACGTGCCGCGATCGGACGTGATCCTGACGTTGCGGTCAACCATGACCCGGATGCGGTTGCCATGCACCAGGTCAATCACCCCGATACGATCCACTTCACCGCGGACGTGTTCGAAGTCGATCCAAAAACTATCTTCCCGGAATACCCGGTCGGGCTGCTCTGGGCTTCGCCTGCATGTACCCACTTCTCTAAAGCACGCGGATCGAAGCCGGTCTGCAAACAGCTACGGTCCCTCGCATGGGTAGTCGTCAAATGGGCGAAGCTCAGACGACCGAAGATGATCTTCCTGGAGAACGTCGAGGAGTTCACCGACTGGGGTCCGGTCCTCGATGACGGCCAGCCATGCCCGGTGCGTAAAGGTGAGACGTTCAGCCGCTTCGTCGGAGAGCTCGAGAAGCTCGGGTATCAGGTAGAGTGGAGAGAGCTTCGCGCACATGAGTACGGAGCTCCGACAATCCGAAAACGTCTATTTATGGTCGCTACGTGCTACGGTAATGCCCCGGTATGGCCCGAAGCGACGCACGGTGGCAGCAAAGGTCTGAAACCGTACCGAACCGCTGCGGACATCATCGACTGGTCGGTGCCGTCATACTCGATATTCATGACAAAAGAGCAGGTGCGCGAGCAAAAACTCCGCATCAACCGGCCGCTCAAAGATGCCTCACTAAGACGAATCGGAAAAGGGCTCAAGAAGTTTGTGATGCAAAGCAAAAATCCATACATTGTAGATCGGCCGTGGATCGTCAAAAACTACGGAGGTCCGAAAGGTGCGATCGGAAGTTCGATCGATAACCCGCTTGGTACCGTCACCACCGTCGACCATAATGCGCTCGCGACCGCCAACATGGCACCGTTTGTCACGACGTACTTCGGAGAACGCAACGGGGAAGCAGATGGGAGAGGTACTGCGATGGACAAACCGTTGTCGACAATCACCAGCGGAGGGATGCGGCATGGTTTGGTTTCCGCAGAGGTTGCCCCATTCATCATGATGAACAATACCGGACACCCGGGCGGAGTCATGAATGACCCGCTGCATACGGTGACAACCGGGAACCATCATGCGATGATATCGCCGGTTCTGATCGGCATCGACAACAAAAGCTCGAAGGGATCGTCGTGGGGTCCACTCGATCCGCTGACAACCATCACGACCGAGAACCGTCACGCCCTGATCGAAAACGAAATGGTACAGCTCCTACACGTCGTTCGAGACTTCACAAGCTCGGTCGGCAGTCCGGTAGGCGATCCGATCGGGACGATCACGACGAACGGAAACGGCAAAGCGGCGCTGTGCGTCTCCTATGCGATCAAATTCAGAGGAACCAACTACGGCTATCCGGTCGATGAACCCGCCCACACGATCACAGCGGCCGGGACGCATCAGGGAATCGTTCAGACGTTCCTGAGTACCTACTACGGTCAGGGTCAGGATATAGGTCAGGACGTATCCGATCCGCTTCGTACCGTCGTCACAAAAGACCGTTTTGCAAAAGTGGACGTTGTTTTCGACCCGCTCACCGGAGCGTCGTGGGATATCGAAACGATGGACCGTATCATCCAGGTACGCGAGTTCATCGCGCACTACTGCGGACCGGATCTGAGCGACGATGAGCGGATGGGTATCGTCACGATCGACGGGACCAAATACCAAATCATCGACATCAAACTCCGGATGCTCAAACCCAGAGAGCTCTACAACGCTCAGGGCTTTCGCCCCGACTACATCATCGACCACACTTCGGACAAAAAGCCTATCCCAGGATACGCTCAGGTCAGAATGGTCGGAAACAGCGTATGCCCACCGGCCGCAGCGGCTCTGGTACGGGTCAACTTTGAGGCGTGGAAACGCTTCGCAAACAACCCTGATTCTTTCGCGGCCTGAGCGCCGCACCCATCCCTGCCCCAGACTGAATACGTCCAACCATTCCGAACATCGACGGATTCACTGTGAGACAATCGACAAAGGATTCACCATGCCAAGAATACCAAAAAAATGCCTTACCTGTGGATTCTCTGATTTTGCCGACGACTATCTTGAGGAGCTGAAGTGTTATCACCCGGCACGGTGTATTGACGCTGGGCTGACCCAGCAAGACGGAGTGCATGCTGCAGAAGATGATATCTGCCCTCTGTACGTCACATCTGAAGCTGTAAAAGTGGATGCCAAAGCGGGGTGCTGGTAATGCGCCGGATGACCCACGGAGAAGCCTACGTTTTCAAACGCGAAAACATCGACTTCCGCAAAAACTTCATCCAGATACAAAAAACGCTGGGCAGACTCCCCCCTCCGATGAGCCGCCCGGACGCCATCGCCTACTACGGAAAAAAGATCAGAGACTACTTCGCCAAGGAATTGGGGAGTCATATCGAAAAGGAAACGAAATGAGTGCAAAACCAGCATTTACCTACGCACAGTACCTCAAATCAGTCGGCGGAGTCGCCGGTATGACCGAACAGCAGTTCAACGAGGCGTTCGGCATAACTCCGGATGATGTGGTTCCACCGCTCCAGATCACCCCGAAGCGATCAGTATCGTCGTCGATCGACAACCATGCCAAAATTGCCGCAGAGGCAAAAGAGCGCCGGAGAAAAAAGCCCGCAGCGGCCAAGGTTCCGAAAGAGCCGAAGCCGAAGAAAGACCATGTCGTGCAAGTCCACGAGATGATCAAAAAGCCGAAGAAAGAAAAAGTTCCAAAAGAGCCAAAGCCGAAAAAGGAAAAGGTCCCAAAAGAGCCGAAGCCGAAGTTCCGACCCCGCGGGAAATACTCAACACTATCCGAAGAAGAGCGAAGACTGATTCGCAACGCGCGGCAGAGAGAATACCGACGCAAACGCATGGAGTCCGGTGCGCCAAAGAGGACCTATACCGAGGAGCAACGGATCCGTCAGCGGGAATACTCAAAACAGTATTACCTCTCCAAGAAACAGGAGAACCCGGACTATGTCCGCCAAAAGCAGAAGGAACTCAGGGAGCGCATGAAGGCGGAGGGAAGATCGAACTACAAAAAAGTCCCGCCGGAACTACGCAAGAAAGCGGACTTCTCCTCGATGACCCTGGAACAGATCTCCGAGCACAAAAAGCGGAAGCAAAAAGAAGCCCAAGCGCGGCACTACCAGAAACACAAAGCAGTGCTCAACCAGAAGCGCAAACTGTACAAGTCCTCCTCGACCTACAAATCCAAGGAAGCGACGAAGGCGAGAGAACGCAGAGCGGCGAAGAAGTCACCCGAAGCGACTTCGACACCGCCGACGAGTGGTACGACTACCACCAGGCAATGAGAATATTGGAACAGATAAGGAGAACAGCATGAGTAAACCGACACGACCACCGCTCAGATACCACGGCGGGAAGTGGCGCGTGGCTGACAGGATCATCGAACTCATGCCCCCACACATGACATACGTCGAACCATTCGGGGGGGGTGCTGGTGTGCTGTTGCGCAAATCGCGAAGCAAAAACGAGATCTACAACGACCTCGACGGCGATATCGTCAATGTGTTCAGAGTACTCCGTGACCCGGTTGATTCTGCGAAACTCATTCAGCTGCTAGAACTGACACCGTTCGCTCGCGAAGAGATGAAGCTCGGTTGGGAAGATACTGACGATCCTGTAGAGCAGGCTCGCCGATGTATCGTCAGATCCCATATGGGGTTCGGATCGGCCGGTGCCACAAAAGGACGCACCGGTTTCCGTGGGCTTGATCGATGCGAAGCATCTTTCAGCGCTCCGGCGAAACAATGGGATGCCCTGCCGGATCACCTTCATGCGATCATCACACGTATGAAAGGGGTGGTCATCGAAAATATGGAAGCGGAGCGTCTGATCGATACCGTCGACCATGAAGGTACCTTTTTCTACGTCGACCCTCCTTATCTTCCTGAGACGCGGTCTTCTATGGATTCTGGTACAAAGTACTATCGCCACGAAATGACCGCAGAAGACCATGAGCAGCTGCTAAAAAAACTTCTGCAGGTGAACGGGATGGTATTACTGTCCGGGTATGACTCCGATCTCTACAACGACATGCTCAAAGACTGGCGTATGATCAGCTTCGATGCAAGAGCATCTTCCAAAGCAGGTACAGTCATTCGAAAAGAGTGCGTCTGGATCTCTCCGAACGCTGAACAGCCGAATTTATTCAATATTTGGTGAAAAAAGGATACGAAATGAGCCCAAACCCGAAATTTACCTACGAAACCTACTGCGCCCAGATGCGCGAGCGCGGGCAGAAACCGATGATCCGCCGCGACTTCGACGCGATGATGGGATACGACCGCACGGGGCAACCGCCTCTACAGATCACCCCGAAGCGATCAGTATCGTCGTCGATCGACAACCATGCCAAAATCGCCGCAGAGGTAAAAGAGCGCCGGAGAAAAAAGCCCGAATCGGCCAAGGATCCGAAAGAGCCAAAGCCGAAAACAGATCATGTCGTGCAAGTCCACGAGATGGTCAAAAAGCCGAAAAAACCGCGTCTCACTTTGGAACAAAAACGGGAGTGGAAACGCAACTACATGAAGAAATGGCGCAAGGACAACCCGAAAGCATCTTACGAGAGCGTGAAGCGATGGCGGGAGAACAACCCGGAACAGCATCGCAACTACAACCGAGAATGGAAGCGGAACCGATCGAAGAAGTTACCAGAGACGACTTCGACACCGCAGACGAGTGGCACGACTACCACCAGGCAATGAGAATATTGGAACAGATAAGGATCAACTATGAAACCCGCAATATTCAACACCGAAATGGTGAGAGCGATACTTGATGGACGAAAGACACAAACTCGCCGTATCGACAAACGACTTCCGAGCGGAGACATAGAGGTTACTACTCAGTTCGATGAGCAGGGTCGATGCTTTGTATTCTTTGACGGTAAATGCTTCCCTCTTAAACACCGATTAGGTGAAGTCCTTTGGGTTCGTGAGCCTGCAAAAATTATTGAACACGCGGGAGTAACTACTTGGACAGCAGATAAGATACCTAATATCACGTATGAATACCTATCTGATAATTCATTTAATTGTATTGATATTCCAAGCAGATTTGTTCCTATCCCAAAATGGTTAATAAACTGCCAAGGCATCCCGAACGGTTGTATCCGTGAAATGGCACGCACATTTATCCGTATCACTAATATCCGAGTTGAGCGATTGAATGAGATCAGCGAAGAGGATGCGATTGCTGAGGGCGCTATTAAAATTGAGCGAAATGTTAAAGGATACACAAATAGAACCTATACTATGGTTGAATGGCACTATGGTAATGATGAAATGTCGGGACAGTCACCGAGTGATGCGTTTGGGTTATTTTGGGAATCAATCGACGGTAAAGAATCATTCGATAATCGATACGTTTTGGTGATTGAGTTTGAACTGATCAGTAAAGAGGAGGCGTACCGTGAGCGCCATACCACGTAACCGCCTCCGCAATCTATCCGGTCAGACGATAACCGTCACCGCAGAGTATTGCAGGGAAGCCAAAAACCACCCAGATTCGCACCTGATCCGAAGGGTTCAGAACGAAGAAGGCCGCCACCTGTGCGACCACCTGTGGATCGAATGCAAAATCAAAAAGCCACCATCCTACGGCGACACGGTGATCGTCACCGGCGAAGTCGTCAAATACGGAAAATTCTCTTACAAAAAACAGCTTACCGAAGACTACGGACTGGGATACGTCCGGTGCTCGGTAATACGAAAGGAACCATGATGACAAAGCTTATCACATACCGCGATATTGAAAAAATCTACGGACTGAAAAAAAACACCCTTACGAAACTCTACATGAAGGGAGAATTCATACCGGCGATCAAAGTTGGAAACCGAAATTATTTCGAGGTGGAAAAGCTTGAAAAGTGGATTGAATCTAAAAAAGTTGATATCGCATCGTGAAATCGAAGTTGTACCCCAAGTTGTACCCCAAACGAATTCTTAAAAATTTGAGTGATTGTTGCTAGGCTCTGAAAGTGCCTATTTTACGATGGTGCGGTCGAGAGGACTTGAACCTCCACGACATTTCTGCCACTAGAACCTGAATCTAGCGTGTCTACCAATTTCACCACGACCGCGTTAGTGTTTTGTGTGAAAAGAGACCGAAATTATAACGCAGGAAGCTTAAAGTTCGGGCCGATCACAGGGTGATCTGCGTCCCCACCCCTTCGGAGGTGAAAAGTTCGAGCAAAATCGCGTGCTCGATCCGGCCGTCGATGATGTGCGCTTTTTTGACGCCGCCGTCCACCGCTTCAAGGCACGCATCCACTTTGGGAACCATCCCGCCGCTAATCGTTCCGTCTTTTTTCAGCGCTTCGACTTCCGCTTCGCTGAGGGTAGAGAAAAGTTCTTTCTCTTTGTTCAGCACCCCCGGAGTATCGGTCATAAAAATCACTTTGCACGCACCGATGGCGGCGGCGATGGCCGATGCGGCGAGATCGGCATTGATGTTGTAACCCGGGTGTCCCAACGCTTCGTCGGCACCGATGGGGGCAATGACGGGGATGAAGTTTTCGCGCAGGAGGTTGTGGATGACGTCGGCTTTGACCTCGCTCACCCGTCCCGTAAGGCCGAATTTGGCTTCGTCTTTGGGCTTGGCTTTGAGGAAGTGGGCATCTTTCCCGCTGATCCCGATCGCCTTGGCCCCGTGGGAATTGAGCAGCGACGTGATCTCCTTGTTGATCTCCCCGCTGAGGACCATTTCGACGATCCGCATCACTTCGGGGGTGCTGACCCGTTCGCCGTCGATAAACTCGGTCGGGATCTTCAGATCCCCCAGCAGCTGGCTGATGCGGCTCCCTCCGCCGTGGACGATGACGACCTTGACTCCCACCAGGTGCAGCAATACGATATCCTGCGCGAATTTGGCCTTGAGTTCTTCGGAGCTTTGTGCCGATCCGCCGTATTTAATGACGACGATCTCGTCACGAAACTCTTTGATGAACGGCATCGCGTCCATCAGGGTTTTGACGGTATCAATCTTTTTTTGCATTGACGTATTCCTTTACCTGTTCGATAAGCGCCTCATCCACGTCCAGGGAAAGTTCCATGACGGTGAGGTTGAGATTAAAAGACGCCATTTTAACGAAGTCTTTCTGAGTTACGAGCAGGCTCGTCGCCCCGGTCCGCTTGACGATCGCTTCGAGTTCGCCGGGGGTAAAGAGATGGTGATCTTCGAAATAAACCTTTTCGATTACTTCGGGGAGATGGGGATCGAGCCGTTCGGGACGGGCGATGGCGGTCACCAGAACCATTTTACGCGTTGGATTCTGAATGCTCACCCGACGGGTGAACGTCGTCCCCTCTTCGGCGATAATCGCCGCTTTACCTTTCCAGAGTTTTTCGCGGAAGGCTCCGCTGGGGAGGCAGAACGGATTGGGAGTCGGAACGCGGATCAGCAGGTCAAGTTTCTCGATGGCGTGTTTCCCGTATCCGTCATCGAGCAGCACGACGTCACACCCGATCGCTTTGGCTTCGGCGATGGCCCGTTCGCGGATCTCGCTGACGATCACCACGGCATGGGGCAACGACTTGGCATAGAGCATCGCTTCGTCCCCGCTTTGGGCGATGTCGCACAAAATGTCCCGGTCTTTGACGACCACCATACCGCGGCTCGATCTCCCGTACCCGCGTAAAACGACGGCGGGTTTGGTAAAGCGGCGTGCCAGTTCGATCACCAGAGGCGTTTTACCGCTCCCCCCCACAATCAGGTTGCCGACGCTGACAACCGGTATACCCTGATTTTTGGGAACGCTTCGACGGTAGCGGATGTAGGCGCACAGACAATACAGGGCGCTTAAGGGGAGCAGCAAAAGCGAAAGGAGTTTCTGGAGCAGAGAGGGGCGATACAGATACCCCTCCCCCCATCGTGTCAGAAAGCGTTTCACACCCGGGTCGACGCTACGTCCAGAATTGCTTCGCAGATCTCGTCGACATCATCGTCGCTCAAAGCGGCGTAGTTGGGAATCGAAAGAACCTGCTGGTAACTGCGCAGCGCGACCGGAAAATCGTTGACGCGCAGCGAATATTTTGCCTTGTAGTAGCTCAGCAGGTGCAGGGGAATGTAGTGGAGGCCGCATTCGATCCCGCGCGCCGAAAGCTCACGGGCGAAAGAGTCGCGGTTTTTGTCGACTTTGATGATGAAGAGCGAATAGGGATGTTCTTCGTTCGCAATCGGCAGTTTGATGTGGGGTGCCCCTTCGAGACGCTCGTTGTACACCGCGGCGATCTCGCGCTGACGTTCGATGATGTCGTCTTGCTTTTCAAGCTGCACGAGGATCGTGGCCGCATCCAGCGGGCTCATCATGTACTGGCTCCCGATATCGGTGACGTCGTAGATGTAGCCCAGCGATTCGTCTTCGGTCACCATCGCATGGTTTCGGAGCAACCGGGCCCGTTCGATGATCTCTTCGTCGTCGCTGACGAGCATTCCCCCGTTACAGACGTTGCGGCGGAGATGGGGACTGAAATCAAAACAGGTGATGTCGGCGCCGGTCGAACCGATTTTCCGGCCTTTATAGGTCGCTCCCAGTGCGTCTGAAGCGTCTTCGACGATTTTGACGTCGTATTGTTTGGCGATCTCGTAGAGGCGGTCTAGGTCGACGCTCTGCCCACCCACGTGCGAAACGATGACCGCTTTGAGTTTTTTGCTTTTGTTCTCGGCCAGATAATGCTCGAGTTTGCCCAGATCGATGTTAAAGGTATCGGGATCAATATCGATGAAAATCGGCTCGGCGTCGAAATGGCGCACCACTTCAGGAACCGAGGGATAGGCATTGATCGAACACAGTACCTTGTCACCCCGCTTGAGATCGATCGCCAGCATCGCCAGATGCAGTGCCGCAGTGCCGTGCGAAGTGGCCAGGGCGTACGAAGCGCCGATATACGATTCAAACGCGCTTTCGAGATCTTTGATGATGTCCGGCGCCTCGCCGTCGAGCACCTCGTCGATTTTTTCTCTCTCATCTCCTCCGACTTCGACACGATAAAACGGGATATTCATCTGCTTTTCCTTTTTATAGGGTTATATCTCTGGGATAATTGAAATCGATATTGACGGTACGCGCTGTCAGTTTGGCGATTACCGGCATGCGGCGTTTGAACTGATTTTTATAAATCTTTCCGATAATCATATCGACCAAATCGGGTTTTTCTCCACCCATGATCATCTCTTCGCGTGTATGGCGTTCCTCAACGTAACGTTTCAACACACGGTCCAGATCGCTGTAAGGGTAGCCGATCTCGGCTTCGTCGCTCTGCCCTTCCCACAAATCGGCGCTGGGCGGTTTGGAAAGGATGGAATCGGGAATCCCAAGATGGCGGGCCAGTTCGAAAACCTCGGTTTTGTACAAATCGCCGATCGGGTTGAGGGCGCTGGCCAGATCGCCGTAGAGGGTTCCGTAGCCGAGCATCAATTCGCTTTTGTTGCTGGTCCCCAGCACCAGTGCCCCTTCACGCGCGGAAATATCAAACAGCGTCACCATCCGAAGCCGTGCGGAGAGGTTGCCGATGCGAAGCGCCGACATCCCCTCTTCTCCGTAGGCGCGTAACATCGGTTCGATGGTGCGGGTTTCGCTGCGAAGGCCGAAAACGCGGCACAGTTCGTCGGCGTCGTCCAGGCTGCTTTGGGACGAATAGTGCGAGGGCATTTTGACGCACAGAAGATCATCTCCGAATGCACGGTGAGCCAGCACCGCGACCACGGCCGAATCAATACCGCCGCTTAAACCGACGACCGTTTTAGCGAGGCCGGTCTTGCGAACTTCCTCTTCCAAAAACCGTGTCAGATACTCGCTGATCAATGCGTACTTGCCCACCTGCCAACCTTACCGTAAAATTAACATTTTGCATTATAACGTAAAATCGCGCGGCCGCCGTCAACATCGGTTCGACGAAATTTTTTCAAGTTCCCCCTGGGCAAATCCGGCGCGCCGCCGGGCCTCGCAGTTGATATCGATTTTTCGGGGAAAGCTCCCGGGGTAATGACGTTCGATGATTTCGAAATACGAAGATTGGGGGATCTGCTCTTTTCGGCAGGATCGGGCAAACCATTTGTCCCCTTTTCGGACGTGATCGACCTCTTCGTCGAGAATGACGTGGAGCGCCGCGATGATTTTCGCGACCATCGGCTCTTTTTTGTGCGGCTCGAGTTTTCGCAGGATCTGCGGCGTCGCGTCCAGACCGTTGGCTTCGAGGTAACGGGGGACTACCGCCATCCGTTCGCTGAGGCTCAGTGTCCGCATCGATGCTTCGAACAGCGCGTCGTGTACCGGATATGCTCCGTATCCGCTCCCGAGTTCGCGCAACAGCGCCTCGATCATCTCGAAATGACGAACCTCGTCGTCGGCCACTTCGAGCCAGTCGCGTTCGAACTCCTCCCCTTCGTCCCGAAACCGGTAAACCGCATCAAGGGCGAGATCGATCGCGCTGTATTCGATGTGGGCGATCGCGTGCAGCAGCAACGTCTGGCCGTGGGGAGATTTGAGATGGTTACGCCGCGGGACCTCTTTGGGATCGGCGATCGTACAAAATCCCTCATACGAGGGGTGTTCGAAAACCCGACACGCCCGGGCGGGATCGCGGCTGACGCTCCCGTTTTGATAGGCGGCATAAAAGGTTTTGAATCCCCCGATCTTTTCGGCCGGGGCGGCCGTTTCCAGCAGTGTTTCGAGAGTACCGTAAAGTTCCATGGAGCCAATTATGCTAAAATTTGACTAAAAAAGAGCACTGTATGGAAATTCTAAAACGCCCGATGGGCGATTATCAGACCAACTGCTATATCGTCAAAATCGACGGCAAGGAGATCATCATCGATCCGGGGATGGGGGCCACCGAATGGGTCCTTTCCAACGTCTCCAGTCCCGTCGCCATCCTCAATACCCACGGTCATTTCGACCACGTATGGAGCAACAGCGAACTCCAGCGCAGGCTGGGCGTCCCCCTCTACGCTCCCAAAGCGGATCTTATGCTTCTTTCGGGGAGTACGTGGATGCCCGATCTTCCCCCCTCGGTTCCCGATGTCGAAGTTGACGGGGACCAAACGTTTGACATTTCGGGGATCCGGGTGACGTTCCACCATTTTCCGGGCCACTGCCCGGGGTGTTCGATGATCGAGATCGGTGATGCCGTTTTCAGCGGCGATTTTCTGTTCGAAGGTTCGATCGGGCGTTGGGATTTCCCCTACTCCGATCCCGAAGCGATGCGCCAAAGCCTCAAAAAGTTTGCGCTCTGGAGCGACGACAAACCGCTCTATCCGGGCCACGGAAGAGCAACGAGCGTCCGTGCGGAACAGCGTAACGTCGACTACTGGCTGAAGGTGGTCTAACCCCTTATTCGACGTTTTTCATCAAATCGAGGCGCAAAACGTGGCGCTCGGTAATAACCGTTTTGAATTCCCCTTCGAACACTTTGATCTCATGGACGAAACCCTTGACGGTGACGTTGCGTTTACGCCCCTCTTTTTGGTGTTCGGTCGCTTCGAACGTCACGACGTCGCCGGAGCGGACGGGGGCCAGGAAAAGACAGTTGCACGAGGCCAGCACGACGTTGGGCTCGTTCACCGCGGCCATCGCCGCGAAATCGGCGGCACTGAAAATAAAGCCGCCGTGTACCAGTCCGAGCTCGTCCGCCCGCATGACGTCGCTGGTTTCGAGCGTCACCTGCGCGTAACCGCTTTCCAGCCGTACGATATAACCGCTGAATGAGGTATTGATCCGTTCGTGCGTGTTCAGCGCCGCCTGGGGATTTGTAACCGACTGGAGCACTTCCGTCGCTGTTTCTACTGCTTCTTTCGCCAAAATTATCCTTTTTTGATCCGTACGTATCCCCGTTTGGGCGCGGGATACCCCTCTACTGTTTTGCTATTATCGGCCGGATCGAGAAAATCTTCAAGACTTTGCGACTCGATCCAGTCGGTTTTGCGCTGTTCATCGGAGGTTGTTACCACCGTTCCCAGCACCTCGAATTCTTTAAACCCGGCCCGGATGCACCAGTTTTCCAGTGCTTTGAGCGTAGGGACGAAATAGACGTTGGAAATTTTGGAATAGCTTTCCGAGGGGCACAGCGCGACCGCTTCGTCGCCGTCGATGATGAACGTATCCAGATAGACTTCTCCCCCTTCGGCGAGCCCCTGCCGCAACCCTTTGAGCATGGCGACGGGATCGCTGCGGTGGTACAGCACCCCCAGGCAGAAGATGACGTCGAATTTTTCCTCGTAATACGGCAGGTGTTCAACCCCCAAAAGCTCGTAAACGATGTCGGTTTTCGCAAACCGGTTGATCAGATCGAACTGCGTCTTAAAAAGTGCGGAAGGGTCGAATCCGACCATTTTTGCGGGAGCGTCTTCGAGAAAACGGAACATGTAATAACCGTTGTTGCAGCCGATGTCGGCGACTTTTTTGCCGCGCAGGTCGAAATGGGGGCGGAGAAAGTTGTATTTCATGTCCGAACGCCATTCGGTATCGATCAAAAGTCCGAAAAGGTCAAACGGCCCTTTGCGCCAGGGCATCATCATCCGTGCGACTCTTTCGAGTTCCGCGGCGTCGATCTCTCCGCCGCCGCGAAGGGCGACCGTATTCTGCGACGAAAGTTCGGCCCTGAAATCGGGAAGGACGGCGAGTGCTTCGCGCAAAGGCGCGATGTTTTTCCACTCCATCCATTTCATCCGTTCGGCGCGTATCGCGTTTAAATCCATTCCCTCTCCTGTCCGGGCCTTTGAGCTGCTTTTCGTATCCGAAAGCCCGAAATTTTAGCCATATTAGGCTAAAATCACCCTATGCGTATCGAAAAAAAAGCCACCCTCGTCTCTACCACCGTCGCCTTTATGCTGGTGACGTTCAAGCTCACCGTCGGCATCATCAGCGGTTCGGTCGCCGTTCTGGCCTCCGCTATCGACTCGCTGCTGGACATGGTCGTTTCGACCTTCAACTATTACGCCCTGCACAATGCCGAAAAACAGCCGGACGAATATTTCAATTTCGGACGGCGAAAACTCGAGCCCCTGGCCGCGGTCGTCGAAGGGACGGTCATCAGCCTCTCGGCCCTGTTCATCCTCTACGAAGCGATCTCCAAACTGGTTCAGGGGAGTCCCATCGAGCACCTGGATCTCTCGATCGGAGTGATGGTCGTCTCGATCGTCGTAACCGCCGCGCTGGTGGTATTTTTGCACTTTGTGGCGAAAAAAACGGGGAACATGGTCATCGAGGCCGATGCCCTCCATTACAAAACCGACCTCTTCAGCAACGCGGCGGTTCTGATCTCGCTCGCCGTCATCCACTTTACCGATTACACGTTCATCGATCCATTGCTGGGGATCGGAATCGGGATCTACATGATCTATTCGGCTTTCCCGCTGATCCGGGAAGGGACATTGATGCTCCTGGACGCGGCGCTCGACGCCGAAAGCGTCGAGAAGATCCATACCCTTTTACATAACCAGTACGACATCAGCGGCTATCACGATCTGCGTACCCGCCGTTCGGGATCGGAAATCTACATGAGCGTCCACATCGTTTTCAGCATCAGCACCTCTCTTTACGACGCCCACAAAGTGGGAGACCGTATTGAACTCGCACTCAAAAAGCTCTTTCCCGATGCAAACGTGCACGCCCTGATTCATCTGGACCCCTATGATGATTCTGAGGGAGAGTATCTAGACTGAGTGTCTGAAGAAAATGTTATTTATTATAGTATAGAATGATACAAATCATAATACAAGGATATACTTCATGAAAATTTTTCCCTTTGCTGTTGCTCTTGCCACTTCTTCGTTTCTCTGTGCCGCCGCTTTAAACGACGATCAACGGATCGCGAAAGGCGCCTCATCCTCTTCGGCTCTACTTCAAAAGCTCGGCGGAGAGGTCAAAAAGAACATGGAAGCTTCCGGAGCGGTCAAAACGCTCGAATTCTGTTCGATGAACGCCCTTCCCATGACCGATCAGGTGTCCAAAGAGAGCGGGACGAAGATCCAGCGACTCAGCCTCAAAAACCGCAATCCTCTCAACGCGGCGGTCGGGGAGGAGAAGGAGTTGCTGGAAAAATGGGAAAAAATGGTCAAAAGCGGAGAAAGTCTCCCCCCGCACACATTGAAACAACTCTCCGAAACCCGTAGCGTTTACTACAAGCCGATTCTTATCAATAACGAAGCGTGCCTGAAATGCCACGGCGACATCGCCCCGGAATCAGCGCTGGGCAAAGCGCTCAAGACGACCTATCCCGAAGACAAAGCGGTTGGATACAAAATGGGAGATTTACGGGGGATGGTAAAGGTTGAAATCGCCGAATAACCGAAGGTTCCGCCCTTCGGTATCGGCCTTCTAGCGCGCGTACTCCACGACGCGGCTTTCGCGGATGACATTGACTTTGATTTCGCCGGGAAACTGCACCTTCTGGGCGATCTCTTCGGCGATCTCGCGGGCGATCAGCGCGCTCTCGTCGTCGTTGACGCTTTGGGCGTTGACGATGACGCGCACCTCCCGCCCCGCATTGATCGCGTAGGCCTGTTTCACCCCCTCTTTGCGGGTGGCGATCTCTTCGATCTCGCTGACGCGCCGCAGGAAACTCTCCAGGACTTCGCGCCGTGCGCCCGGACGGGCGGCGGAGAGGGTATCGGCCGCACACACGGCGGCGCATTCGATACTTTTGATCTCCTCGAACCCGTGATGCGCGTAAATTGCGTTGATCACGACGGGATCTTCATTGTATTTGCGGCAGAGCTCAACGCCGATGTCGACGTGATTGCCCCCGCTTTCCTGGGTCAACGCCTTGCCGATGTCGTGCAGCAGGCCGGCGCGTCGGGCGAGTTTGAGGTCGCCCCCCATCTCCGACGCCATTATGCCCGCCAGATGGGCGACTTCGAGGGTATGCGCCAGGGCGTTTTGCCCGTAGCTCGAACGGTATTTGAGCCGTCCGACGAGTCGGACCAGTTCGTGGTGAATCCCGCTGAGTCCCAGTTCGAAAACGATGTCTTCACCTTCGCGGAGCATCGCTTCTTCAAACTCTTCGCACACTTTTTGGTACACCTCTTCGATCCGCGCGGGCTGTATCCGCCCGTCCTGGATCAGCAGCTCGACCGTCCGCACCGCAATAGCGCGCCGATAGAGGTTGAACGAGCTGACAATGATGGCGTTGGGCGTCTCGTCGATGATGATATCGACCCCCGTCACCATTTCGAGGGTCTTGATATTGCGCCCCTCTTTTCCGATAATGCGCCCTTTGAGTTCATCGTCATCGAGATGGATGACGCTGATGAGCCGCTCGGCCGCGAACTCGCCCGCAAAACGGGACGTCGCCTGCGCAAGGATATAATCGGCTTTGCGTTTGAGCTGTTCTTTGGACTGCTCCTCGAGGAGCCGCATTTCACGCGCAAGGGCGAGACGTTCTTTGTCCCGCACCTGTTCGAGAAGGATCGCTTTGGCTTCCTGCGCGGAAAGTCCCGCGCGCTGTTCCACGATCACCTGCATCTGGTCGCTTTTGCGGCGATAGTCTTCTTTTAATTTCTCCAAAGACCGCTCGTTGCGTTCGAGATTCAGACGACGGTTGTCGATTGCCGAACGCTGGGAGGAGAGTTTCTCTTCCTCGCTCTTGCGGAAACGATCGAACGTTTTTTCACGGGCGAGAATCTTTTCTTCCCGTTCCGCGAGGTCTTTTTTGACCTGTTCGTACGTTTCATCGTACCGTTTCTGAGCCTCTTTTTCGATCTCGCGCGAACGGCTCGAAGCGCGTTCCAACACGATCTGCGCTTCGTTTTCAATCGCTTTGGCCTTGGCCTTGGCCTGTTCGAGATACAAATCAAAATGGGCGGCGGAAATCTTTTTCGAAATTAAAAATCCGACTACACCGCTGGCGACGGCAATGCCGCCGCCGGCGAGTAGTTCGTTCAACATGGGTTTTCCTCATACTATAGGCCCCGCGCGGGGTAATCAACAAATCAGACCGCACATCATAATCGTCACATAAAAATCTGTTTGTCAAACATTCGCAGGACTGGATAAAAATCGTAAACGGTCGGGCTTTAAGGGTCGGGAAAAATCGATCATACATCCCTTTGCCAAAACCGATCCGGCCCAGCGAGGCGTCTACCCCTATAGCGGGGACGATAGCTACATCTATTAAATCTGTTTTTCGATAACTGTCCCGAGGCTCGTAAATCCCGAAAGCTTTACGTTCCAACGGTAATCTCAATGGTACCATCTTGAAACTGACGCCATCCATAAACGGGAGATATACTTTTCCTCTGCGGCGCGCACTCCGGAGCGTTTTACGGATATCGGCCTCGAAGTCCATGGGCCAGTAGGCCAGCACGGTTCGGGGATCCAGTTCCGCAAGAACCCGTTCGAGCACCCTTCTGACCTTTGCGTCGCGCATCGTTTTCGTCGCGGGGCTGGCACTTTTAAGTCGTTTGCTGCAAACGCTTCGGAACTCGCTTTTGGTCACTTTTTACCTTTGCTTCGTTATAATCAGCCTAATTTTATCCAATTCCAAAAGGCACTTCGATGCGTTTTTCACTCTTTTTTACCTCTTTGATCTCGATAACCCTCCTGTTTCAGGGATGCGGTGACGATTCGGCCGAAGATGCGATGGTTTCTACCGCTACGTTCAACCTGATGGATACCCAAGGCAAGGGTTATACCGTCGAGAAACGGGGAACCAACTTCACCCTCAGCACCGGCAAAGATAAAGTCGTTCTTTTCGATATTTTCGCCACCTGGTGCCCTCCCTGCCAGGCCGAAGTGAAACACCTCGGTAATCTCCAGAAAAAATACGGCGACGACCTGATTATCATGGGGATCACGATCGAAGACGACAAAAGCAATGCCGAGCTCGAAGCATTTCGCGAAAAGTACAAAGGTGGAAACTACCTGATCAGCAACAAAGCCGACAACAAAGAGCTCGCCCGAGCGATCGCGTCGACCATCGGGGTCGGACAGCAATTCCCGATACCGCTGATGGTGCTGTACAAAAACGGCGAATACGTCACCCACTATGCCGGCGCCACCCACGAAGAGATCATCGATCACGACATCGCCGAAGCACTGGAGCGTTAAGGATGTTCGGATTCATCAAAAAAGGGCTCCAAAAAACGGTCGACGCGATCGCGGCGGTACTCCCCGAAAAAAAAGCCACCGTCTCCAAGGATGAACTCGAAAACATCCTCCTCGAAGCCGACGTCGAATACGACCTCGTCGAAATCATCCTCCGCGAACTCTATCAGGAAAACGTCACCCGCGAACAGCTCGAGTCGAAACTCCTCGCGACCCTGGCATTCGCCCAGAACACCCTCCCCGACAACCCCGACAAACCGACCGTCACCCTCATTATCGGCGTCAACGGGGCCGGGAAAACGACGACGATCGCCAAACTGGCCCAACGCCACCTCAACAACGGCGAACGGGTCATCCTGGGTGCGGGAGACACCTTCCGCGCCGCCGCGATCGAACAGCTCACCCGCTGGGCCGACAAACTCGAAATCCCCATCGTCTCTTCGCGCCAGGGGCATGATCCCAGCGCCGTGGCGTACGATACGATCGAATCGGCCAAAGCGCGGGGGTTTGAGCAGGTCATCATCGATACCGCCGGACGCCTCCACACCCAGACGAATCTGGGGAACGAACTCAAAAAAATCGTCCGCATCTGCGACAAGGCCCATCCCGGATCGCCCCACCGCAAAATCCTCATTCTCGACGGGACACAGGGGAGTTCCGCGATCGCCCAGGCCAAAGCGTTCAACGAGATGGTGGGTGTTGATGGGATCATCATCACCAAGCTCGACGGAACGGCGAAGGGGGGATCGGTTTTCAGTATCGCGTACGCCCTCAAACTCCCGATCCTCTACATCGGCGTCGGGGAGAGTGCGGAACATCTCATCCCGTTTGACAAATACGAATTCGTCGACGGTATCCTCGACGCGATTTTCGGCGAGAAAGCCGCCTGATCATGGCCAAAAAGAAAACGACCCTCTTCGAATGCCAGCACTGCGGCTTCACCACCCCCAAATGGATGGGCAGATGCACCAACTGCGGCGGCTGGGACAGTTTTATCGAGCTGAACGAACAGCAGCAGGAGATCATCAAACTCACCTCATCATCTCCCGCAGCCGGAGCCAAGGCCAAAGAGATCACGAGTATCGTCGAAGAGACGACCGAGCGTTACAGCAGCGATGACAGCGAACTCGACATGGTTCTCGGCGGCGGAATCGTCCCGGGGTCACTTGTCCTGATCGGAGGGAGTCCCGGGGTGGGAAAATCGACCCTGCTCCTCAAAATCGGCTCCAACCTAGCACGCCAGAACCGTAACGTCCTCTACGTCACGGGCGAGGAGAGCGAAGGACAGGTCAAACTGCGGGCCAACCGCCTCGGGGCCAACGTCGACCACCTCTACCTCCTCAGCGAAATCCGCCTCGAACAGGTTCTGGGCGAACTGCACGAACGCGCGTACGAATGCATCATCGTCGACTCGATCCAGACCCTTTATTCCGAGACGATCCCCTCCGCACCCGGATCGGTGACGCAGGTACGCCAGATCACGTTTGACCTGATGCGCATTGCCAAAGAGCGCAAAATCGCCATCTTCATCATCGGGCACATCACCAAAGAGGGTTCGATCGCCGGCCCGAGGGTACTGGAGCACATGGTGGACGTGGTCTTGTATTTCGAAGGGGACAGCGGTCACGAACTGCGGATCCTGCGCGGGTTCAAAAACCGTTTCGGCCCCACCAGCGAAATCGGCGTATTCGAAATGCGCGGCGAAGGGCTCGTTTCGGCCAAAGACCTCTCCTCGCGTTTTTTCAACCGCTCCAAATCCCAAAGCGGCTCGGCCCTGACCGTCATTATGGAGGGTTCCCGCCCCATCGTGCTGGAAGTGCAGGCGCTGGTGAGCGACACCCACGCCCCCAATCCCAAACGTCAGGCGACGGGGTTCGAAACCAACCGTCTCAACATGCTCCTGGCCCTGCTGGAGCGCAAACTCGAACTGCCGCTCAACAGTTACGACGTCTTCGTCAACATCACGGGCGGCATCAAAATCACCGAAACCTCCGCCGATCTCGCGATTCTCGCCGCCATCATCAGCAGCTTCCGCAACCGCTCCATCTCAAAAGAGACCGTTTTTATCGGCGAAGTCTCGCTCGTCGGGGATATCCGCGAAGTGTACCAACTCGACCAGCGGCTCAAAGAAGCGGCTTCCCAACAGATCACCAAAGCACTCATCCCCAAAAAACCGCTCGAAAAAAGCAGCGTCAAATGCTACGAAATCGACGAAGTGAGTAAACTGCTGGAGTGGTTTTAAAGGTAGATTCGAGTATAATTTCCAACCCATAACCTGAGGAGAAACAACATGCCTATGTGTTCCATTTTTGCCGATCATAAATCCGAAGAGCGCTATTCCAAGCTCTCGCTCGCCTATACGACCGACGAAGAACGCCAACTGATCGAAGAGACGATCGAGGCGTGTACTCCCTTGTGTTCAATCCAGCCGACCATTTACGGCGGTGCCGTCACCGGCGGAAAACGGATGATCACGATCGAATACCATGACGACTGCGACCGCGAAGGGGGCAACGTGTTCGAAGCGATCATCAAAAAACTGGGAATAGAGGAATGTCATTGACCATCAACCCCTCGGATCTGAGTGTCCAGCGTCTTAAAGAGTTTGCCGAAGGGAACGAAACCTTCCAGAAAACCTACTTCCGCAAGAATGAAGCGCAACTGCTCAAACTTGCAAAAGAAGGTCAAAACCCCAAGACCCTTTTCATCGGATGTTCGGATTCACGGGTCATTCCCGACCTGATCGTCCAGTCCAATCCCGGCGATTTATTCGTTATCCGAAACGTCGGAAACTTCGTCGCTCCCTACAAACCCGACGAGGATTTTCACTCGACCGCGGCGGGAATCGAATACGCCGTGAACGTCCTGGGAGTCTCCGAGATCATCATCTGCGGACATTCTCACTGCGGGGCGATCGAATCGCTGTACAAAACGACGTGCGATACGTCGATGGTCCATACGGCCAAATGGCTGACTCTGGGAGAAAAAGCCAAATCGATGGCATTGATCGCACTGGGAGACAACGCCCCCAAGGACAATCTCCTGCGGACAACCGAGCAACTCTCGATCATCACCCAGATCGAAAACCTTCTCACCTACCCTTACGTCAAAAAACTGGTGGACTCGGATAAACTGTTCATCCACGGGTGGTACTACGATATCGAAACCGGAACGATCGATTACTACGATCCCGATTCCTACCAGTTCCGTCCTCTCAGCGACCTCGCCGAATAACACACTTCTGATGCCGTCCTTCCGGACGGTTTTTTACCAATCCAGGAACAAAAACAGGGCCGAGAGAAAATAGTTCGCGACGAAAATCGCTACCGCCGAATAGACGACGGCATAGATCGTCGATTCTCCGACTCCCCTCGCCCCGCCGGTCGTATGGTAGCCGATGTAGCTGCCGATTGCGCTGACGATGTAACCGAAAACCGCGGCTTTGATGACGCCGGTCATAATGTCGTCGAATTCTCCCAGACGCATCAGCGTGTCCTGATACACGACCGGATTGATCCCCAGAACTCCCGTCGAAATCAGATAACCGGCCCCGATGGCGATAAAATCGAACCAGACCACCAACAGCGGAAGGGAAATGATCGTCGCGACGATGCGCGGAGAGATCAGGTACTCTTTGGAATCGACCCCCAGGATGTCGATTGCGTCGATCTGTTCGCTCACCCGCATCGTCCCCAGTTCCGCCGCCATCGCGCTGATGGAGCGCGAAATCAGCATCAAGGCCGCGAACACGGGCCCCAGTTCGCGCGTAATCGAAAAATAGACGGTATAGCCGATAAAATTTTCGGCGCCGAACTGGTGGAACCCGTTGTAAAGCTGTATCGCCAGCACCATTCCGGTAAAAACGGCGGTCAGCGTAATAACCCCCATACACCCCATCCCGATAACTTCGATCTGGGTCAGAAAAATTTTGGGGCGGCGCAGTACGTACGGAAAGAGTGCAAAAAGTCTGACCTGGAACAGAATAAACGCCCCGAATCTCTCAATCGTGTCGAAAAAACGGACGAACGGACGGCCGACGTAACCCAATAGCCTCTCTATCATTGCACTATTCCTTGTTTTAATCGGGTAAGTTTACTCCAAGAAAGCCTAAAATTCAAAAGTTTCTCGCTACAATATCCATTATCTTACCAAACAACCGGAGCAACGGATGGCTGAAAAAGAAGAAGAACAGACCGCAGAAGGCGGAGAAAAGAAAAAATCGAACCTGCTGCTGATCATTATCATCATCGTACTGGTGCTCGTACTGGCGATCGGCGGGGCCATTGCATTTTTGATGATGGGTAACGATGATGCGGCGGGCGAAGCGGCTCACGGAGCCAAAAAAGAAGCCGCGGCCGCGCCGCATGCCGACGAAGCCGAAAGCGAAGCGGGCCCTTCGGATTCTTCCCTGACCGAAGTGGGACTGATGTACCCGCTTGACGTTTTCACGGTCAATCTCCTTTCCGAAAGCGGACGCCGTTATCTGAAAGTCGAGATCAACCTTGAAATCGAGGGGGAAGAACTTAGCCCTGAACTCGATACGAAAAAACCGATTTTCCGCGATATCATTATCCGGATTCTCTCTTCCAAATCGCTCGAAGAAATTTCGACGATCAAAGGAAAAGAGAAACTCAAAGAACAGATCGTCGACGAGATCAACATGCGTCTTAAAGACGGTAAAGTCAAAAACGTCTACTTCACCGATTTCGTGGTGCAATGATCGGAATCGACCTGGTCAAAACGCAGAGGATGGAACGGCTACTGGGCCGTTTCGGCGAACGGGGGCTTTCCCGTTTCCTCTCCCCCGATGAAATTCTCCTCGTCAAAAACCACCGTAACGCCGCCGGGTTCTGGGCCGCCAAGGAAGCATGCGCCAAAGCGCTCGGATGCGGCATCGGGGCCGAGTGCGGATTTCACGATATCATCCTCTCAAAAAACCCCAAAGGTGCACCGCTGATCGATCTGTCCGAACGGGTCAAAACGGCGTTCGCTATCGAAAACCTCAGCGTCTCGATCACCCATGACGGCGACTACGCGATCGCCGTCGTCGCCCTTGAACGGCACAGGGCTTAACCCTTCTCTTATCGCCTCTGGGTTATGATTTTAGCATCATTACGAGGAATCCCATGAACGCCATTACCGTCACCAAAAACGCCGCCCGATCCTTACGCAATTTCTTTTGCTGGGTTTACAGCAACGAACTGATCGCCCCGGACGATATTGCCGATGGAGAGATCGTCGATATCCTTGCACCCGATGGGACATTTCTCGCGCGGGGGTATCTCAACCGCAAAAGCACGATTTCGGTACGGGTCCTCGCGTTTGAGCGCCGAGAGATCGACGCTTCGTTTTTCGAAGAACGGATCCGGTCGGCCTACGTCAAACGCAAGGCCATAGCCGGATGCGCCGACGCTTACCGCGTCGTCCACTCCGAAGCCGATTTTCTCCCGGGTCTCATCGTCGACAGCTACAACGGCTATCTTGCGATTCAGATCAACACCCTGGGAATGGAACGGCTGCGCGCCCCGATCATCGATGCCCTCCGAAAGGTCCTCAACCCCATCGGCATCATTGACAAATCCGATGCCAAAGTACGCGCCAAAGAGGGACTCGAGACCCGTAACGGCGTCATTTCCGGTACGGTTCCCGAAACCGTTACGATCACTGAAAACGGGATCAAATTCAGCGTCAACCTTCACGAAGGGCAAAAAACGGGCTTCTACCTCGACCAACGCCGTAACCGTCGTATCAGTGCGGAATATGTCGGCGAGGGGATGCGTGTTTTGGATGTTTTCTGCAATGCCGGAGGTTTCGGTCTCTACGCCCTGCGCAACGGTGCCGACGTCCGGTTTGTCGATCTCTCCGAACATGCCCTGACGCAAGTCCGGCACAACCTCGAACTCAACGGTTTTCCAGAGTGCGACATCATCCGCCAGGACGCTTTCGATTTCCTGACCCTCGAAAAAACAACGCCGAACCGCTATGACGCGGTTTTCCTCGACCCTCCCCCGTTTGCCAAAACGAAAAAAGAGGCCGAGGGGGCAATCAAGGGGTTCAAATTTCTTTTTTCGGCGGGCCTGTCGTTGACCAAACCGGGGGGGATCGTCGCACTCTACTCCTGCTCGCACCATATCGGAGAAGACGCCCTCCTCGAGATCGCCCGCGAAGCTTCCGCCAAGGCGGGGGTCCCGTTGGAGGTTCTGGAGCTTCAGCGCGCAGACAATGATCATCCCTACATTCTCAATATCCCGAATTCCGCCTATCTCAGCGGAATCATCGTTCGTAAAACCGTATTATAGGAGTCATGATGGAACAACTCGTAACCGTACAAAAATACGCCGCAATGCACCGCCTGAGCATCCATACCGTCATCAAAAAGACGATGAACGGTGAGCTCAAAAGCGTCGAAAAAGAAGAAGACGGCAAAAAAACGACCTACATTCTCCTCTCATCCCAGCCCCATGCCCCGGTTCAAGTGTCCGAGTCTCCCGCACCCTCCGATCCTGTCGACGAAGAAATCGATTATAAAAAAGCGTACGAAGACCTTCACACCGAATACCTGATTCTCAAAACGCGCTACGAAAAACTTCTTGCCGCTTCCTCTCACTCCGGGCACTAAGTCTCAGGAGGGGGTGCGTTCATTCCTCTGCATCGTATCGATGTAGCCGCATACGTCCGTATTGTCGTTACAGGGAGGGTTCGAAGCGCTTTTTTCGAAATCGGCCAGATTGGCCGAAACGAAATTCCAGTTGACCCGTTTCCACCACCCTTCCAGATAGTCGGGACGCGCATTGCGGTAGTCGATGTAATAGGCGTGTTCCCATACGTCGCAGGTCAGAAGCGGTGTTTCTCCCTGTCGTAGGGGGGTATCGGCGTTGGAGGTCGTCCGCAGCTCGAGCCGCCCCTCCTTGGTCACCACCAGCCAGGTCCATCCCGATCCGAACAGCCCTATCGCCGCATTCACAAAAGCCTCTTTGAAACGCTCGGCCGATCCGAAATCGCGTTCGATCAACGCGCTCAGACGTGCCGAGGGTTCGGTCACGGAACCGCTCAGCCCTTTCCAGTAAAAATCGTGGTTGTATACCTGTGCGGCATTGTTGAATACAGGACCTGTGGCATTTTGAATAATCTGTTCGAGATTCATCGATTCGTATTCGGTGCCGGCGATAAGGGCATTGAGCTTGTTGACGTACGCGGCATGGTGCTTACCGTAATGGTATGAAAGCGTTTCGGCGGAAATAGAAGGTTCGAGCGACGAAGGCTCGAAAGGGAGTTTCATCAATTCGTGAAGCATGGGAAACCTCCAAAAACGAAAGTATCATCCATCATCTTAGCCTACGAGGCTGAAAGAATCCCAACGCCGTTTCGATCCGAGGCAAGCTTCAGGCAAGGTTCAGCGGTACGGTCCGCTTCATCCCCCGCCGACAAAATCGAGCAGTTCGACCGCATCCCCTTCGTGCAAAACGGCGCTGTTCCACCCGTCTTGCTTCACGATCTGCATGTTCACCGCCGCAGCCATCACTTTGGCCTCGATGCCGAGCGAACGGATCAGTTCCAAAAGGGTCGTATTTTCGGAAACCTCACGGGTTTCGCCGTTTACTTTGATGTGCATACTCTCTCCTACATCGACATTTTTATGAGTTGGGCGATCTGGAAAAACTCCTTGGCGATCGCGAAATCGTACGCCGTTGCCCCGTCGTTGTTTTTAAGATGGGGATCGGCTTTGGCTTTAAGGAGAAAATCGACGATTTTCTCATTCCCGCTGAACGCCGCCTGGTGCAGGGGGGTGATGCCGTCTTTGTTGGCCAGATTCACGTCCGCGCCGCGCAGGACGACGAACGTCACGAGGTCGAGGTCTTTTTTCTTGACCGCCAGGATGAGCGGCGTGTTGCCGTTGTTATCCTGAAAATTGATATCGGCTCCGCATTCGAGCAGGTAGGCGGCCATTTTGGTGTCTGAGAGCTTGATCGCGACGTGCAGGGCACTCAGCCCCGCGGCATTGGCTTCGTCGACCTTGTGTCCCGCCCGGATATGGCGTTCCATCGACTGCCGGTCTCCATCGAACGCCGCATCGTGCAGCACTCCCGCGCCGGCGGATGCCGCTAGCACGAAAAACGGGATTATCCACCGCATCATCGTTTCTTATTCCTTTACGAACCGTATCATTTTGAACCGTTCCCCCATCAGCGAAGGGGTAATGAGTATTTTGGCTTTTTCGAGCTCTTGTTTGTAGATCGCTTCGCCGGCGCGTTCCTTGAGGATCGCAAGCAGATCGAGAATCCCCATCTCCACGAGCGCCACAAGCTGCGTCGCATACTGGGCGCAAACGACGCCTTCGTTTTCAAACGCCTCTTTTACGTGGGTGAAATTGACGTCGTAGGTGATGTCGCTTCGGCCGAACGCTTCATTCATGTCGAGCGCTTCGTCAAAGAGCGGGTAGACCTGGTGTTCACGATAGACGCGGATCGAAAAATCGCTTCGCGCCTGCAATTCGCCGTAATCGAAACTGACGAATTCGAAACGTTCCGCCGCCTTGCGCATCGCCTGAGCAAACGACTCGTATCCTCGCGCAATTTCGCCCCGATCCTGCTTATATTTTTCGGCCAGCTCCGTTATTTCAGGATCGTCGATGTCGAAGAGGACTTTCCCCTCTTCGACGCGGCCCGTTTTCCCTTTGTAAAACAATTCGCAGGGAAACGCGTCGAAAATCTCGTTCGCGACGAAAAAGGCGCACCGTTCGGAGACTTCCGTCAAATCGCCGTAGTGTTCGAGCTTCACCGCGTTGCCGAACGATTCGTCGAAATAATTTTGCTGCGCCGTTCGAAGCGCTTCGAACCGTTCGACGATTCCGAACCGAAGAGTCTGCAGAAGCTGCGGACGCAGCGTATGGATGAATTCGATGATATCGGCGAGGAGGTAGCCGTGATGGGCGCCGATTTCACAGATCAGCGCGTCGCTTCGCAAAAACCCCTCGTCGATGCGTCGGACGATGTGATTGGCGATCGTTCCCCCGAAGAACTTGGAGGTACTCACCGCCGTATAGAAATCCCCTTTTTTGCCGATCGGGCGGTACGAGGCGTAATACCCCTCTTCTCCGTACAGCCACTCTTGCATATAGTCGCTAAAACGCACGAATAGCCTTAGAGGGACGCCATCGCTTTTTCAAGACGCGCGAACCCTTCGTCAATGTCCGCTTTGGTGATCGTCAGCGGCGGCAGGAAACGGAGGGTATTGCGTCCGGCTTTGAGGACGAGTACCCCCGCCTCACGCGCGGCGTTGATGATTTTGGAGAGGGTGTCCCCGTCGGCCACTCTAAGCCCCCGCATCATCCCAAGTCCCACGTGTTCGAGGAAAATGGCCGGATGAGCGGCGGCAAAGCGGGCCAGCGACTCTTCGAAATAGATCAGCATATGATCAAGTTCCCCGCTTTGCTTGAGTTCGGAGAGGATGTCGAGCACCTCGTTCGCCGCTGCGGTGGAGAGATAATTGCCGCCGAACGTCGAGCCGTGGTCGCCGGGGGCGAAAATATCTTTTTTGCTCGTCATCACCACGCCGATCGGTACGCCCCCGCCCAGCCCTTTGGCCAGTGTGATCACGTCGGGTTCGATTCCGTAGAGGTTCGACGCCAGAAACTCGCCCGTGCGGTAAATACCCGTCTGCACTTCGTCGACCATCAGCAAAATATCGCGCGATTTGAGCAGCGCGGCCAGTGCCTGGACTTTCTGGCGATCCTGCGGTTGCACGCCCCCTTCCCCCTGCACCAGTTCGATCATGACCGCGACGGTATGATCGTCCAGCAACGATTCGATCTCATCGATGTTTTTGGCATACACGAAACCGTCGGGAAACGGCCCGAAATAGTTGTGCATCGATTCCTGCCCCGTCGCTTTGAGCGCCGTGATCGTCCGGCCGTGGAACGAATGCTGCAGCGTGATGATTTTGTACCGTTTGGGCTGACCGTTTTCCTCACCGTATTTGCGGGCAATTTTGATCGCCCCCTCGTTCGCCTCGGCACCGCTGTTTCCGAAAAAACATTTCATGTCGTATCCGCTTTGCTCGACGATCCGGCGGGCACATTCGGCCTGCGGTTCGATCAGGTAAAGGTTCGAGACATGGATGATCCGCGACGCCTGCTCGCAGATCGCTTTGGTAAGGCGGTCATTGCCGTGGCCGACGCTGCATACCGCGATCCCCGCGGCAAAATCGACGTATTCTTTCCCTTCACTGTCGACGAGGAGGGCATTCATCCCTTTCACAAAACTGACGTTCTGGCGCCCATAGGTGGGCAATACATAATTTTCAAAATTTTTTGTCATAACGTTTCAACCTTTAGTGTGTGTTCTTGATAGACGGCGCATTCCCCCTCGTAGCTCAACCACGCGGGCGTCAGGACGTTCACATCGGGTGTCCCCGAATAAATCAGGACGCAATCTTTCCGAAGCCGCCCGTCCCACGCGACTTCCATTTCGACGCTCCCCGAGGGGGAGGAGAGACGAACCCGCCTCCCCTCTTCGAACCCCGCATCGGGATGGAAAAAAGCGGCCGATTCGCGGTAGAACTGCGAATTGAGCCCTTTGGGATGCTTGGGGGTGATGAGATGAAACCCTTCCCTTTCCTCGAGCCTCGCCTCAACCTCGTCGGGAAAAACGAATTCCCCCTCTTCAAACCCCTCCGAATACGGGATATCGGGGATGGAGGAGCGGTATGTCACCCCTTCGCGTTCGATTGCTTGATCGCGGAAATGCTCCAGATACTCCTCTTCCCCCAGAAGGGGAAAGCCGAACGTATCGCACAGCCTTCGGGCCACTTCATACTCGCCGATCCCGATATCGCTTTGGTGGATTTTGCGCATCTCCTGCAGCGTGTAGTCTCCGTACGAACTGCGGAAATCGTTTTTTTCGAGAAAACTCTTTGCCGGAATCACCAGATCCGAAGCGCGGGAAGTTTCGTTTTCGTACAACCCGAAATAGACACGGAACCCCGCCTGTGAAAACGATTGACGTACCCGGTTGGAGTCGGGCATCTGGGCAAGGGGGTTCGCCCCCTGAACGAAAACGCAATTATACTTCGAAAAATCGACGGTAGGCTTCGAAACCTTTTTGGCAATGCTCCGAAACGGGGAATCGATCCCTACCGATGAATCCCCCAGAAAGCTGACGCCGCACCCCTCTTTGCCGAACAGCCCCATCACCGCCCCAAACGCGTCGATGGCACGAAGCACCTCGGCGCCGTTTCGGTATTTCTGCACCCCCGCACCGACGAGAATCGCCGTTCTTTTCCCCTGAATGAGCGAGAGCATATCGCCGATCTGCCCCAGGGATACATCAATCGCATCGAGGGTCGCCTTGATACGGATGCTTTGGGTAAGTTCGTAAAACTCCTCGACGTCGCCCGCATGTTCTTCCAGCCATTCCCGGTCGTGAGAACCTTCGATGATCGCGAAACGGCTCAGCAGCAGTGCCAGGTGCAAATCGCCCCGTGGCTTGATTTTTATGTGCAGATCGGCTTTTCGGGCCAGTTCCGTCTCGACCGGATCGATCACGATCAGCGTCTTGGCGTTCAAAAACGGCAAAAGATGCGAATGGGTCGCATGAGGATTGCGTCCCCACACGACCACCGCTTCGGCATGTGCAATCATCTGGGGGGAAAGGACGTAGTTGCGTCCGCGTCCCGTTTCGATACCGGCGGCACCGGCACCGTCGCACAGCGATCCGGAGGTACCGACCGCGTCGTAGTGGGCAAAAAAATGTTCGACGCTGCGCTGCATCAGAGCCACATTGCCGCTTCCTCGGTAATAGAGCACTTCGCGCGGTTTACTCTCCTCAAGCCGCTTTTCCAACGCCCTCAGTGCTTCGTCTATGCTCACTTCCCGGCCGTGAAGGCGGGGGGCGGGAATTCGGGGATACTCGCCGTAATGGTTGAGATTCGGGCACAGGTATCCGCGGGTGATCGGATGGGTCTTATCCCCTTTGGGCATCCCGTTTTCATCAATAACGATTCGACAGGCGTCGTAACAATCCAGAGGACAGGCAGTCGTTTTCATCTTTCAAGGTTCCCGGCATGGCGCGCCGCGACGGCACGCTGCGTTCTTCTTTCACAGGGATTTAAGCGTATTTTACACTGCCCCCCCTTGCATTAAGTAAAAAAAAACGATGAATTTCGATATGATTAAGGGATTAAAAACAAATGGGGAAATAATGTCTCTTTTAGAACATGTCGATGCCGCAACCAACCTGGCAAAAAACAACGAAGTCCAACTGCTCGTTTTTAAAATCGACGATGCGCCCGAATCGCCCTATTATGCGATCAATGTATTCAAAACGCGTGAAGTCGTCGAAGCCAAACGCCATTACCTCACGCAGATCCCCGGGGCCCATCCGCTGCTGGAAGGGACGATCGTTCTGCGCGAGCTTCAGATTCCGATTCTCAACCTGCCCAAATGGCTGGACGTCGAACTGAGCGAAGAAAAACGCAAAGCATCCAATCTCCTGATCTGCGACTTCAACGGCATTATCATCGGCATCCGGATCATGTACGCCTACCGTGTCGTCAAAAAGAACTGGAACGAAATGCACGCCCCGGACAGCTACCGGATGGGAGAAGACGGTCTTGTCATCAATGACACCCGCCTCGACGACGGCAGCCTGTGCCTCGTACTCGATTACGAAAAGCTTCTCGCCGATGTCATCCCCCAGGCGATGGTCAACGTCGACCAGGCCGCGGCAAGCATCAAAAACCTCCCGCTTCCCGAAAAACTCAAACACGGCACGGTTCTCATCGCCGAAGATTCCAAAACGGCGCAGCGGCATCTCCGCCAGATTTTCGAACACGCCCACGTCGGCTATCAGATCTTCAACAACGGAAAAGACCTGGTCAACTACATTGCCAAACACCCCGACCCTTCATCCATTCCGGCGATCATTACCGATATCGAAATGCCCGAAATGTCAGGGTTCACGGTCATCCAAAGACTCAAGGGCAACCCTTCGACCAAGGCGATCCCCATCATCGTCAACAGCTCCATGACGGGTGAAAACAACAAACGCGAAGCGGCAAGTCTCGGAGCCGACGGCTTTATCGACAAAACCAAAAGCGAAAACATTCTCAGCCTCATCATCGAAAAAATGGGACCGTCAAAAAACAATCTTCTCCCCCGCTAAGGGCGGGCCCCTCTTCCTCGCTTTTCAAATGCATTGCTATTGTATTGCCCGGTTTTAAGTACGGAGAGATCCGCAGGCGTCAAGCCGGCTACACTGCCGATGGAAATATTGTACGGAAAGAAAACAGTGGATGATCGGGGAGAGGAACTCCCCCCTTATGTGAAACAGTGAAGCGGATTATTTGAAAAGAGCGATCATGACACCCGCGGCAACCGCCGAACCGATAACACCGGCTACGTTCGGTCCCATCGCGTGCATGAGAAGCATATTCGTAGGATCTTCTTTCATACCCTCTTTGTGTGAAACACGTGCCGCCATCGGCACGGCGGAAACACCGGCCGAACCGATAAGCGGATTGATTTTCTCTTTGCTGAAAAGGTTCATGAATTTCGCCATCAGAACCCCGGCGGCCGTCCCTGCGGAGAAGGCCAACAAACCGAGCATCAAAATCGCCAGCGTATCGACAACCAGGAACTGATCGGAGGCCAGTTTGGACCCGACGCCCAGCCCGAGGAAAATCGTAACGATGTTGATCAGGGCGTTTTGCATCGTGTCGCTCAGACGATCGACCACTCCGGTCTCTTTAAAGAAATTACCGAGCGCAAACGCACCGACCAGCGGAGCGGCATCCGGAAGAATCAACACGACCAGCATCAACACGATAATCGGGAAAATCAGCTTTTCCAGACGCGTCACGTGACGTAATGTTTTCATTTTGATTTTACGCTCTTCGGGAGTCGTCAACGCACGCATGATCGGAGGCTGGATGATCGGTACCAGGGCCATGTACGAATACGATGCGACCGCGATTGCCCCGAGCAGTTCCGGTGCCAAAGCCGAAGCGATAAAGATCGACGTCGGGCCGTCGGCTCCGCCGATGATACTGATCGCCGCCGATTGCTGCAGCGTGAAATCGAAAACCGTCGTATACTGGCTCAGCGCGTATGCACCGACGAGTGTTCCGAAAATACCGAACTGTGCCGCACCGCCCAGAAGCGAAAGCTTCGGATTCGCAAGCAAAGGCCCGAAATCGGTCATCGCACCGACTCCCATGAAGATCAGGAGCGGAAACAGACCGCTGGAGATCCCCATGCTGTAGATGATTCCCAAAAATCCTTCCGGCCCTGCAATGTTCGCGATCGGAATATTGGCCAAAAGGCCTCCGAACGCGATCGGCAGCAGCAGTAAAGGCTCGAAACCTTTGGCAATTGCCAGGTAAAAGAGGATAAACGTCACAAAGAACATGATCGTACGGCCCCATGTCTGGTGGAAATCGCTCATCGGTTCGCCGTGCGCGGTCAAAACACCCTCTTTGGGATTGAGCAGGGCATTGATGCCGGTCGTCTGATAAAAGCTATCGAGCATATCGCCTGCCGACATCGGCTGATACGTCTCTTCACGGTGGGTACTGACCGCCGCATGAGCCGTCGCGTTGTTTTCTACCGCTGCCGCCGCAGGGGCGGCATTTGATGCCATGCCTGCGGTCGCGAACGTCCAAACGGCGATCAAAGAAAATAGAAGTTTTTTCATCCGTCACTTATCCTATGATGGCGAGCGCTTGGCCCTCGACCACTTTGTCGTTCGGGCGGACAAGGATGCTTTGAACCACACCGTTGCACGGAGCGACGATGTCGACTTCCATTTTCATAGATTCGAGGATCATGATTTTGTCCCCTTCGTTGACAGCCGTACCGGCTTCCGCGATAATTTTCCACACCGCACCCGGCAGCATGGCGCGCACTTCGGCACCTTCCTGGACCGGCAGCTCGTCGCGCGCTTCGGCTGCGGTAGCCACGTGAGGGACAACCTGTACGTCGACGTTGCCCGCAGCGATTTGAACGTTGTATTTTTGACCGTCTACGACAACAGTATAGTTTCCGGTAGCGTTTGACATTTTTTTGGTTCCTTCTGATTTGATTGGTGTTGGCACATGACCCGCAGGCACTACGGCTTCGGGAATGTTTTTACGGACGTTGACCTCTGCGTTTCCTTTGAGGAACGAGATCCCCTTTTCATCGCATGACGCAGCGATAAAAATATTTTCGTCATTGACGGCGATCCCTTCGTCTTCCAGACGTTTCGTCCAGAACGCGATCGATTTCGTCTCGTCTTTGTCGGCCAGATCGATGGCGTTTTCAGTCGTCGGCTCGAGTCCGAGCTGTTCTGATGCGATCTTGACGATCTCGGCATCCGGAGCAACCGGAGTTTTTCCGAAATACCCAAGAACCATCCGTCCGTATCCCGGAGCGATTTTTTTCCAAGGTCCCATCAGCGCGTTGTTCAGCGCCTGCTGGAAATAGAACTGGGAGACCGGCGTAACCGAAGTGCCGTATCCCCCTTTTTCGACCACTTCGCGCATCGCGCGGATCACTTCGGGGTAGCGGTTCAGGATATTGTTGTCGCGCATCATCTGCGTATTGGCCGTAAGCGCGCCTCCGGGCATCGGAGAGAACGGGATCAGAGGCGATACCTGCGTCGCTTCGGGCGGCATGAAATAGTCTTTGAGGCAGTCGGTGAGGACATCCTCGTATTTGAGGATTTTCTCGAGTTCAAGCCCGCCGAGATCGAAGTTTTTCCCTTTGACCGCATGCAGCATCGTCAGGATATCGGGCTGCGACGTACCGCCGCTGACGGGAGCGGCTGCGAGGTCGATACCGTCTACGCCCGCTTCGAGCGCCGCCATGTAGCACGCGACGCTGACCCCTGCCGTTTCATGCGTGTGCAGACGCAGATGGGTCCCCTCGGGAACGAGGCGGCGCGCCATCTGGATCGTCTCGTACACTTTTTGCGGGCTGGACGTTCCGCTGGCGTCTTTGAAACAGATCGAATCGTACGGAATTCCCGAATCGAGGATCGCGCGCAGGGTTTTTTCGTAAAACGCGCCGTCGTGTGCACCGACACATCCGGGAGGAAGGTCCATCATCGTGACGACCACTTCGTGTTTCAGACCGTGATGAACGATCCGCTCACCTGAATATTTGAGGTTCTCGACGTCGTTGAGGGCATCGAAGTTTCGGATCGTGGTCGTGCCGTGTTTTTTGAACATTTTGGCATGAAGATCGACCATTTCACGGCTACCGGTATCGAGCATCACCGTATTGACCCCGCGCGCGAGGGTCTGAAGATTCGCATCGGGTCCGACGATGGCGCGGAAACGGTCCATCATGTCGAACGCGTTTTCGTTCAGGTAAAAGAAAAGACTTTGAAAGCGTGCACCGCCGCCGAATTCGAAATGGCGGATACCCGCTTCTTTCGCCGCTTCGACCGCAGGGAAGAAATCTTCCATGAGAACGCGTCCGCCGAAAACCGACTGGAATCCGTCGCGGAACGTCGTATCCATAATATCAATGTATTTTTTGGCCATTTAGATTCCTAGTTTTGGGTAAGTTGATGATGATGGATCGCGGCGGCAATCGCTGCCACTTTCGCTTTGTCATCACTGCGTTTAGCCTGTGCTCTGGGAGTCGGTTCAGGCGCTTTTGGGGCTTCAGGGAAATATTTGTTGATCATTTTGGACATCAGTACGGTCATGTAGTTCATGATAATCAAGAACAAAAAAACGGTACCCATGCCCAACAACATGATTTTGACGCTTTCGAAAAACACGCGCTTTCCTTTGGTTTGTAATCAAATCGTAACGCGCAGATTTTATCCAAACGATGTTTAAATATTATTTACCGGAATACGCCTCGCCCGGCCAAGTGCAAAAAATGTTACTCTTCGCTATTTTTAAAATTTGATTGGCTACAATCGCGTCATCAAAATACAAAGAGGTACTCTTATGGATTTAACCAAAATCGGCTACGGCGAAAACCCGGACAAAGTCAAAGCGATCATCGAAATCGCCTGCGGGTCCAACATCAAATACGAAGTGGAAAAAGAGAGCGGTGCGCTGGTACTGGATCGGGTCATGCACTCGGCAATGTACTATCCGGCAAACTACGGCTTCGTCAACAAAACCCTCTCGCAAGACGGTGACCCCGCGGACATTCTGATCCTGACCGAATACCCGATGGTTGAGGGATGCGTCACCAATTGCCGCCTTGTCGGTGTTCTCATCATGGAAGACGAAAGCGGTATCGACGAAAAACTCCTGGCGGTCCCGACGTCGAAAATCGATCCGACGTACGAAGAGATCCAGGACTTGGGCGATATCCCCCAACACACGCTGGCAAAAATCAAAAACTTCTTTGAAACCTACAAAATGCTCGAACCGGGCAAATGGGTCAAAGTCAAAGGGTTTGAAAACAAAGCCGCCGCGACCAAAATTCTTCAAGACGCCATCAACAACTATAAAGAATAACGCGCATGATCGATTTCGCCTCCCAGGAAATTTTTGCCTACGCCATTTTCGGCCTGATCCTGAATTTCGTATTCTCGATCGCCTTTGGCCTCTACCTGAGCAAAAACATCGGAGTCGAAGAGATGATCCTCTCGAAAGGGAACCGGGTCCAGCCGTGGTGGCTCTCCCTCTCGCTGGCCGTTCCCTACGCCAAAATGGCCATCACCCTCTACCGGGTCGCCGTTTTGCAGTTTTACTTCCTCGACCGCGGACTTACCCACAAAGAGTTCTGGATCTATCTGACCAGCAACGATTAAACTCTTTTTTTAAACTTTAAACCGCTTATTCTTCATCTTTGATACACAACGATCTGATCGACGTCCCGTAAAGCCCTTTTTTGAGTTTTTCCGCCGCCGTTTGGGCCCGCTGAAGCTTCGCGTCCCATTCGGGATTGCGGAATGCGGGATCGCGAACGGCCAAACCTTCGCGCAACAGCATCTCGCTGTAACTTTCGGGACCGTTGGCGTAGAGCACGCACCCTCCCGGTATCAGCTGGAAATGATACGACTGGCGCGGGTGTAGGTGCAGAAGAGCGTATTTACGCTGCGAAGGGTGGGAACGCCAGAAGCTTTCGATCTCTTGTTTGCACGCCTGGGGCTGCGGAGCCTGCGAGACCATTTTTTCCAATCCGATAATGCCGAACGGTTCACACGGGAACGGAATATTCCGATAAAGCATCCGCATTTTTTCGTTCGATTCGACCCGTTCCAGCAGCGCGACGCTGATATCGGCATGCAAAACCGTCACCGCGAGGTGAAAGAGGCCAAAGAGGATAATTTTTGTTTCTTTTTTACTCATCGTTCCGTTTTTGAACTCTTTTTTTGTCTCGTTTAGAAATATTTTTGGGTCCAAACTTAAATCAACAGCCGTATTTCCAGCATAATAAAACACATTACAACAGCATTTTTACCCAAACTTAACGAACGGTTTCCCGCCATACGGTAGCTTACACCAGATTTCTATTAGTTTTTCTTAACTGATTTATTTAAAAACATTACGCAATGGTTACAGCTTTGCTTATACCTTAAAATTTCACATCCAATTTAGGAGGTGCAGATTTTGAGATTTCTTGCCCTGATTGCCTTGCTGGCTGTGTCACTTTTGAGTGACGACGTCATCAACAAAATGACTCCGAAACAACTCTATGTTTTGCAAACGGTACGGGATGTTGCCAAAAGCATTCCCGACAAAAACGGCAGAACGTACGAGAACACGCTCAGCGCCATTTGTCTGACCGAAAGCAGTGCCGGAAAGAATATCATCGGAGATTTCCGAAAGAAAAAATCGATCACGAAAGCATCGCTCGGACCGATGCAGATCCGAATCGCCACCGCCCGCCACGTGTCGCAGAACGTTAAAAAGCTGCGCTGGCTCAACGACCTGAGCGACGCCCAGCTCGCAGGACGGCTGCTCGGCGATATCAAACTTTCGGCCAAAATCGCAACCCATTACCTGGTTTTGCTCCAGAACAACCGCAAAGACCATTTCTATGCGATCAGCGGATACAACGGGGGACTCTCCAACCGCCCCTACTACAACCGCGTCATGAAAAACATGGATCTGGTCAACCGTCTCCTCTCGTCGGGAAAAATCTCCTGACCCCCGCGGAGGCGTCCCCGCTTTTCCCCGATTATAGGTTATAATGCTCCCAGTACACGCCGGGAGGTCTGCATGAATGATGAAAAGCTCAAAATCGTACTCGCGCTTTTAAGCGGTATTATTTTCAGTCTCGTGTTCATTCTGCTCGCTTTCGTTCTCCCGCTCAAAGAAGATCCCCATCCCAAAACGCTCGATACCCAGCTCAAAAAGATTTCCGAAGGGATCCGTGCCGGCAAAGCGCCGCCGCCGCCCAACCAATAATCTCCTTTCCCGTTGCACGGGTCTGTAGAATTTGAGTTATATTTAACATCGTGCGTGATATACTTTCGTTTTTGATTACAAAACGGTTACAAAGGTATTCGGTATGGTTAACTTTTCTACGATCAAGGGAAAACTGATCGCACTTATGGTGCTGAGTTTCATCAGTTACGTCACGCTGGGGTATCTCACCGACAGCAACAACCGGGATGCGAACAAAACGGCGGAGCGGATGGTACTGCTCGGCGATATTCGTTCGTATACGAACAAGGCGGCGGCGGAACTGCGCGGCTACCAGATGCTCTACACGGAAGAGACCCTTCACAATTACCGCGAGGCCAACAAACAGCTCGCCGATTCGATCCAGAAACTCCTCGACATCACCCGTTCGGCCGAAAACCAGGAACGTCTGAAGAAAATGGCCTCCGACCACAAAGCGTGGATCGAGATGAACGAACCACGCCTGCAGATCATCAGCGAAAACGAAAACGACATCCACTCGTTTGAATTCGCGCAGACCGATGAGGGGAAAAAACTTCAGCAGATCACCAAGGAATCGACTGCCGTCTACCAGAAATTCGTCAAAGACCAGCTCGATCTCGTCGCGTCGATGCAGAAAAAAAACCTCGAAACGCTTGATTCGAATGCCGTCATGATGGAGGTGATCGTTTTCATCAGTGCCGCGATCATGATGGCGATCTTCTTTTTCATCATCCGTACTATCACGGCCTCCATCGGCCGTCTGGAAGAGACGATCGAGGCCGTCGCGCAGAACCGCGATTTTACCCGCAACGTCAAAATCGAAGGGAACGACGAACTGACCTTGATGAGTATGAAAATCAACGAGCTGGTCAACCTGCTGCGCGATTCGTTCCAGGGTATCCGTTCGACGTCGAGCGAAAACCTCTCGGTTTCGGCCGAGCTTTCAGCAACGACCCTCTCGATCGGAAAAGCGGCTGAAGAAGAGGCCAAAATCGTCACCCAGACAACCGCGGAATCGGATCAGATGAAAGAAGCGATGAAAGCTTCCGCACTCGAAGCCCAATCCGTACGCGACAAAGCGCTTAACGCCCGCGAAAACCTCCTCGAAGCGCAGTCGGCGCTCCACAACACGATCGAGCAGCTCTCACTTACCGTCCAGATGGAAGGGGAGATCAACGAACGGCTCAATTCGCTCTCCAACGAAGCGTCCCAGGTCAAACAGGTCCTCACCGTCATCGCCGACATCGCCGACCAGACGAACCTCCTCGCTCTCAATGCCGCCATCGAGGCCGCGCGCGCCGGTGAGCACGGCCGGGGCTTCGCCGTCGTCGCCGACGAGGTGCGTAAACTGGCCGAACGGACCCAGAAAAGCCTGATCGAAACCAATGCAACCGTCAACGTCATCGTCCAGTCGATCAACGACATCACCGATCAGATGAATCACAACACGCAGCGGATCGAAAAACTGGCCGGTGCGTCGGCCGAAGTGAGCGATCACACCGAAATCGCCGTCAGCGCCCTGGCCGATACCGTTCAGGCGATCGAGAAGCTCTCGGCCGATTCGCAGACGAATGCCGATACGACCGACCGCATTATCCAGAAGATCGAAAACATCAACAGACTCTCAACCTCCAACGCACGAAGCGTCGAAGAGATCGCCGCGGCCGCCGAGCATCTGCACCAGATGACCGAGCGCCTCACCGACCAGATTTCGGTTTTCCGTACCTGACGTTTACGTACGGACGAAATCGTCCATCATCCGGATGATCTCCTCGGGAGAGAGGATGTATCCGGCGGCCCCTTTTTCGATTGCCCGGGCGGGCATTCCGAAAACGGGGGAACTCTTTTCATCCTGACAGATCGTCATTCCCCCTTTGGATGCGATACGGACCATCCCCTCTACCCCGTCATCCCCGATCCCCGTTAGCAGAATCGCCAGTATCGATTTACCCGGCCACAAATCCGCCGCACTGAAAAACATGTCGTCGACGCTGGGGATGAAATCGTGACGTTTCCCCTGCTCTCCGTACAGATGACGTACGGCGAAGTGTCCTTCCGTTCCCGCTTCGGTGAACGTCAGATGGTACCCTCCGTGCGCGACGACGACCATTCCCCGCTCCAGTACGAGGCGATCGGACGACTCCACGACGCGGTTGGAGGTACAGTTCTGGAGTCGTGAAGCAAAAGAGCTGCTCAGTCCGGAGGGAAAATGCTGCACGATGCAGATCGGACAGGGGTAATCGCCCCTCACGCCGCTGATCAGCTTTTCAATCACGCCCGGCCCTCCGGTGGAAGCGCCGATGAGAACGATTTTGGAAGGGGCCGGAAGGTACATCGAAACGTCTCAGGAACGGACGGTGTAGTATTTTACGCCGTCGGTGTAGTGTTCGCTCAGTTCGCTCGGTGTGGCATGGATGTCGGCATGGCCGAAGAAAAAAAGGCTCTTGGGACCCTTGGCCAATGCGCACAACGCCCTGACAGCGGCATGCACGGTCGGAGGGTCGAAATAGATCAGCATGTTCCGCGAGAGAAGGTAATCGAACGTTCCCAGTCGCTTCATCTGCGGATCGAACACGTTCATCGCTTCGAAACGGACGTGCGAGCGGATCGAATCCCGGATCCGGTATTTGTCCCCTTCCGAATCGAAATAGCGATCGATCAGCGCATCGGAGAGGCGATGAAGCGACCGTTTGCCGTAGAGCCCCTTTCGCGCCCGCTCAACCGCTTCGGTGTTGATATCGATGGAGACGATTTCGATACGGCTCATATCGGCTCCCGCTTCGCTGAGCGCGATGGCAATCGTGTAGGGTTCCTCCCCCGTCGATCCCGGAGCGCACAATATCCGCGCGCCGAAACGCGACGAGGCCGCATGCCGCGCGATAAATTCGATCTGTGCCATCTCCCGGAAAAAATAGGTCTCGTTGACGGTCAGGAAATTGACGAGCGCTTCCATGACCCGTTCTTCGCGGTGCAGCGCGCTGAGCAAGGAAGCGTACGAAGTATAACCGCGATCCTTGGCGAAATGGGCGAGTTTGGTCGCCGTAATCGATTTTTTCTGTTCGAAGGTGATCCCCGTTTTTGCCGTAAAATAGGCAAAAACCTCATCAGGGTCGCTGAAATCCTCGGTCACTTCCGAAACCTGCGGTTCGGATTTCGTTTTTTGGGTTCGGAACCATTTCAGCACGGCATCGTCTTTCCGCAGATTTCATCATCCACGATCCGGACGAGATTGCGTCCTTCGCGTTTGGCCTTGTACAAAGCGCAATCGACGTGCGCAATGTTTTCGTGGATACTGAGGGCGCGATCCATTTCCCCCACGCCGATGCTGATCGTCACCGTCCCGTAGCCGTCAAACCGGTGTTCCGCCACCGCCACGCGGAGGTTTTCCGCAACCGATTTTGCCTGTTCGAGCGCCGTGTGCGGCAGAATGACGATAAATTCTTCGCCCCCCCACCGGCCGACGATGTCGATCGATCGGAGATTTTTCCGGAAAATGCCCGCCAGCTCGCAAAGAACGGTATCCCCCGCCTGGTGGCCGTAGGTGTCGTTGATCGTTTTGAAATAATCGATGTCGATCAGTATGATCGAACTGCGATATTCCGAATAACGCGACAGTACCGTTTTCTCTTCGATCAGGCGCTGGTCGGTCTTTTGACGGTTGTAAAGCCCCGTCAGTTTGTCGGTGATCGACATCTCCCGGAGTTTGGTGTTCAGGCGCCGGAGATCGTAATAACGCCATCCGAACATCAGCGATCCGAGGAGGATGAAACCGAGTGTTTTGTAGATGACGTTCCGGTCGATCCAGGGGACCTCTTCGACGGTGGACATCCAGCGGTTGTAGATCCCCTGCATCGTCCCCTCGTCGAGATTCCGAACCGATTTTTCGAAGATCGAATGCAGGATCGGCTGATCGCTGCGGGTCGCGACCCGCAATTCGTCTTTTTCGTAGAGGCGCGACGAGACTTTGAGACTGCCAGCGTACTCTTTTTGGACGTACGAGGTGGCAACCGCCAGATTGTCGATGTATCCGAACAGTTCTCCCCTCTCGACCATTTTCAGCCCTTCGGTAATCGATGCCACCTCGACGATCGAGACCTCTTTGTACTGTTCCCTCAGCCGTCCGAGGGTCGCATATCCTTTGACGACGCCGATTTTTTTCCCTTTCAGATCATTCAGGTTTTCGCTGAAAGGTTTTTCCACGGTCGTGACCAGCACGAGGGGAAAGGTCAGGTAGGGCTCGGTAAAATCGAGATAGGCCAGCCGCTGGGGTGTCTCGCCCGAGAGGGAAAGAATATCGCACCGCCGGGACCTGACGTATTGGAGGGATTGTTCCCAAGAAGAGGTCGGCACAAGCTCGATCGGCGTTCCGAGCTTTTTCTCGAAATGATCCACTACCTCTGCGGCCATACCGATGTGCTTGCCCTCGCGGATCGCTTCGAGAGGATACCATTCGGGATCGACGCACATGAGGATCTTTTTCTTGTTCAGGAGATACTCTTTTTCTTCCGGGCTCAGTTCGAGCCCCTTGTCCGAAGCGGCCATGATATCGTTGAACATAAACCGTCCGAGCTTCTGGTCCGAACGCAAAAGCCCCGCCTGCGAGAGCTGCTTGAAGGCGCGCACGGTGAGTTCGGGATTGACTTCGCCGATTTTGTAAAAATCGGTCAGCATCAGATCTTTCGTCACTTTCGCCTCGTACTGCAGCGCTTCACGGGACTTGTTGGTGGTATATTTGCGCCGAATAATATCGACGATCTCGTCCGAATGGGCCAACGCGTAGTGCCATCCACGGTTCGTCGCCTGGATAAAACGCCGGGTCCGTTCCGTATGCTTCAGCGCTTCGGCGGGGGACGTGAAAAGGTTCACCGCACTCATCACGAACCCGTAATCGGCGGGATCGATCGTTTCGTATTCAATCCCCGCCTTGTCGAGATAATACAGCTCGTTGGAGCGGAAAACGCTCATGACGTCGACTTTGCCGTTGACGAAATCGTCGACGTGGAAAGTGTGGTCGACGAAACGGGCGTTTTTCCCGGTGACCCCGAAATGTCCGAGCATCAGCCCAAGGGTGCTGTATTTGAACTCGTCTTTTGTCCCCATGATCGTTTTCCCCACCATCTGCGACGGGTTCGTGATCCCTTTTCGGGCGACGAAGATGAGCGGGGAATGCTGGTAGTATGTCCCCAGCAGCACGATAGGCTTCAGACGCCCTCCCTCGATGACGATGCTGGTATTGTACAGCCCGTACGTCGCCTTGCGGCTCAGGACGTCCGCGACGGTATCGACCCCTTCACGGTATTCGCGCAACTCGACGTCGAGCCCCGCATCCTTGTAAAACCCTTTTTCCTTGGCCGCGATGAATCCGGCGTATTCGAACTGAAACTTCCACGACATCTGCACCGAAACTTTTTCGAGAGGAGCCTGCGAAAACAGGGGAACCGCCACTATCAAAAAGAAAAAAAATAATCTCACCCAATCCCTTGTCATCGTCATCTGCGTCTATCATCAAGACTTTTTCCGATTATACGATAAATGTTGCTTAAATCGGAGAAAAAAACGCCTAAAAATTAATTTTTTTCACTATCGCCGTTTTCTATACCGCTCTTAATCCCACCGGTGATACAACTACTCAAAGATACCCCGGGGAAAGGAGACGCCATGAAACGGATTATCGCCATTTACAATGAGCATAAAAACAGCATCCAGTTTTACCTGCGCCATACGCTCGCCCATTTTTCGCCCCGTTCTACCGAGGCCAAAGACCTCCGGCGGCTGTTCGAAACCGAAAAATCGGCCGAAGTGGTCTATGCCGTCAACACCGCATTTGTCCAGTCTACCCCAAGCTACGGCCGGCACTACGTCGATACCGAGCGCGAAGGGGCCGACAAATCGTTTTATTTCCAATGGGTCAGTTTCGACAGGGAATCGATCCACATCAGCAATCCCTACCTCCACCCCACCAACGGGCGCCCGACCCTCACCGCGGTCAAACTCGAAGAGGGGCGCTACGTCGTCGCCGACTTCGACATGCTCCGTCTTCTCGAATCGCTCCGGCTGATCGAACACAACAGCGCCTTCGAGAAGATCAACAAGGCGGTGATGGGAAGCGGGGGGATACTGCTCGGCAGCGTCGCGGTGTTCCTGATTTTTTACGGCGCGATGATTTTCGTGCGGATGCTCTTTGCCCCCCACTCTTCCGAAGAGGTGATGCACGAAATCTTCACTTCGATCATCTCGATCACGATCGGTCTGGCGATCTATGACCTCGCCAAAACGCTCATCGAAAACGAAGTGCTGTTCAAAAAGATCGATTACGGCAGCAACCTTCAGACCAAGGTACTGAGCAAGTTCCTCACCTCCATCATTATCGCCCTCTCGATCGAATCGCTGATGGCGGTCTTTAAAATCGTCCTGGACGATTACAGCAAGATCATCAACGCTTTTTATCTCATCACGGGGGTCACGATGCTGATCGTGGGAACGGGGATCTACAACCGCCTCTCCGAGCGCAAGCAGAACGAAAACGGTTAGAGGCGCTTCTGTGGTATCATTAACGCCATGATACAGCTTAAAACCGACGGCCGCGTCAGCATCATCCTTCCCAACACCAACAAGGCGCTCGCCGAGGCGCTCAAAAACGCCACCCCCGAACAACTCTCGACGCTTAAAGAGGGCAAGGACGTCCGGTCGCTCCTCACGTCGCTGTTTCAGGACAAAACAACCTCGGCCAAATCGGACCAGATGTTGCTGGACATCCTCAAAAACGCCCCGGCTTTCAAACAGATGGGCAATTTTTCGGACAACCTCGGCGGCTTGATCAAGGAGCTCAAAAGTTCGCCGGAACTGGCCGCCAAAACCGAAATCCTCACCCCGTTTGTCAAACAGGCTTCCGCCATCAGCGCGCCGGCGCTCCAGACCCAGCTCCTCCAAAGCGGCGTATTCATGGAATCCAAAATCGCCCGCGCCCTTGAGACCCTCCCCCTCCTGAAACAAACGCTCGAAGCATTGGAAACCCTCCTCGTCCAAAGCAACCGTCCACCGATAAAAGAGCATGCGCGCGTCCTCGGTGAACTGCTGAAAAACCCCGTGTTGGCGCAGACCGCACCCGATCCCAAAAACGCCGCTGAGGCAAATTTTTCACCCTCTCCCAAAGCGGCCGCGGCCTTCTCCGAAGCGCTCAGGGGATTTGTCGAGGGGTTGCGCGGGTCGCTGGCCAAAAACGACCTCCTCTACGCCAGGGAGACCGCCGCACTGGTCGACAGACTCGTCTCTATCGCCGCGTCGCTCGAACCGCTTCCGACCCCGCCCTCCCCGCAGGCCGCGCAAGAGGTCAAAACCGCGCTCGGTGAGCTCTATACCCTGCTGCTGCGCAGTTCCGATCCCGCTTCGGATACGCTGCTCGATTCGATCGAATCTCTTTTGAGGGTGCTCCGTTCCCCCTCCGCCGCCGAAGCTACCCTCCAAAACGGCATCGAGCGCCTGGCCGAAACGTTCGAAACCCTCCTCGCATCGGCCGATGTTTCCCTCTCCGAAGAGCTTCCCGCCCTGCTGGCCCAAATCGCCGAATTTACCGATCCCGAAGCGCTGAATCTCGATACCCTCCTCGAAAAATCGCTGGGCAGCGACCTCAAAGCCCGGCTCCTCACCCTCTCCGAGGAGCTTCAGGCCTCCCCCGATCCCAAAGCCGCCGAACTGCGCGAGCACGTCGACCGGCTCCTCACCCAGATCGACTACCACCAGCTCCTCTCGGGGCTGGGCAATTCGACATCGGTCTATTTTCCCTTTGCATGGGAGATGCTCGAAGAGGGGTCGCTCGGGTTCAAAAAAAGCGAAGGGAAAAAGTTCTACTGCGAAATCAACCTCCGGCTCAAAGAGTACGGCGAGCTCAACCTCATGATGGCCCTTTACGACGAAACCCAGATCGAAATCCAGGCGCATACGCAAAACCCCGAGTTCAAAACGCTGCTTACCGACAACGTAGCGGAGCTAAGAAGCCTCCTGATCGACGCGGGACTCACCCCCAGACGGATACGGATCGCCGACATGAAAGAATCCCTCCAAACGGGGGGATACGACGATCACGGCACCCTCACCGACCACGGGTTCGAGGTGACGGTATGAAAAAAGCGGTGGCACTGCGGTACGACCGCGAAAAAGAGAGGGCGCCGCGCGTCGTCGCTTCGGGCAAAGGAAGCAGTGCGGAGAACATCATCAAAGTCGCCGAACTCCACAACCTCCCCATCCGCCGTGACGAAGACCTCGTCGAACTGCTCAGCAAAGTCGAAATCGACCGGGAGATCCCCGAAAAACTGTACGTCGCGGTCGCCGAGGTCTTCCGATTCATCTACGCGCTTACCAATAAACCCAAATAATGCTACACTTGCGCCATGAAAACGACACACGAACGATTTTGGGAAACCAAACGGCTGGATGAACTGAATTTTGAAGAGTGGGAAGCCCTCTGCGACGGGTGCGGACTCTGTTGCCTGCATCGCCTCCAGGGCGAAGAAGAGGACGATCCGGTCCTCACGACGCGCGTCGTCTGCCGGTGTTACGATCTCGCAGGCGGATGCTGCGGCGACTATGCGAACCGCTTTGAGCGGGTCGAGGGATGTACCCAACTCACCGTAGAGCGGACCGCCGAGTTCGACTGGCTCCCCGAAACCTGTGCCTACCGCCTCCGCCATCACGGCAAAAGCCTGCCGCAATGGCATCCCCTCATCAGCGGCTCAAACGAAGGGGCCAGACAGCACGGCGTCCTGACCCTGGAAGCGATCCTCGAAACCGAGGAGATCGACCTCGAAGAGTATATTATCGACTGATCACTCCGCCCCGAAACGGACGAAGATTTCGCGGATCTCGGCTTCGCTTTGGACGAACAGGTCGACCAGCACGGGGTCGAAATGTTCCCCCTTTTCGCGGACGATCAGCGCCATCGCCTCTTCGAAGCTCCACGCTTTTTTGTAGGGACGGATCGAGGTGAGCGCGTCGAACACGTCGGCAATCGCGACGATCCGGCCATAGAGCGGTATCTCTTCGCCTTTCAAACCGTAAGGGTATCCCGTCCCGTTGTATTTTTCATGGTGCGAGCGGGCGATAACCGCTCCCGCCGCGAGATAGGGGTTTTGGGCATCGGCGAGGATTTCGTATCCGACGTCGCTGTGGGCTTTCATCCGTTCGAACTCCGCTTCGTCGAGTTTGCCGGGTTTGAGCAGTACCGCGTCCTCGATCCCCACTTTCCCGATGTCGTGCAGCGGTGCGGCGTAAAAGATCAGCTCCTGTTCCTCCTCGTCCAGCCCGCAGAGGCGTGCGAGCATTTTCGAGTAATGGGCCACGCGGGCAATGTGCGACCCGGTTTCGGGGTCTTTGTATTCGGCGGTTCGGGAGAGGATGCGGAGCGCTTCGTGTTCGCGTTCCCGGAGCGCTTCGCGCGAACGCTCCTCGATCCGGAGGATGTGGATGTTTTTGATCCGGAGTTTGACTTCGGTCTGCGAATAGGGCTTGTTCAGAAAATCGTTCACCCCTTTGGCAAACGCCTGTTCGCGCACCGACTCTTCCTCGTTTCCGGTGATCATGATGCTTTTGATTTTGGGCTGGAGCTCTTTGGCCTTTTCAAGCAGGCCGATCCCATCGAGTCCGGGCATGTTGAAATCGGTCATCAGCAAATCGGCTTCGTTCCCCTCCAGGTATTCGAGGGCATCGAAAGGGTTGTCGAAAATGCGGGGGTCGTATCCCTCCTGACGGACGATCACTTCGAGCAGCATCAGGTTCACCGATTCGTCATCGACGATGACGATTTTCATTCCGCTGTTCACCCATTCCCCTTTTGCGAATCGGCACACGTTTTCTACGGCCGGATCTTTTGTAATGGAATATTATAGCGTCCATCCTCGCGGATCGGGCTTTTAGATAACATTTAAACGTCAAAATCCCGACAAACTCTAAGCGCGGAACCGTCCGAGGTTGTTGTTCAACGTTTCGGCGATGCCGTGGAGATGTTCGGCCGTGGTCGCGATCTCCTCGACGCTGCGGGTATTACCGCGGGCGAGTTCGGTAATCGCCGAAAGCCTTTGAGCAATCCCCTGCACCTCTTTCGTGCTGGCGTCGGATTCTTCGACCAGTTTCGAAATCGCCCGGGTCGTATGGCGGACCACTTCGGCCGTCTGCGCGATTTTCTCACCGACCGTCTGGGATTTTTCCCCGACCTGCTCGATTTTTTTGGCGTTTTGTCCCATCTGTACCGACGCTTCCTCGATCGACGAGACGATCATGCTCACCGTCGCATCGGTCTGCGTCAGGCTCCCCTGCGTCCGTTCGGCCAGTTTGCGCACCTCGTCGGCGACGACGGCAAACCCGCGTCCGTGCTCTCCGGCGCGCGCCGCCTCGATTGCGGCGTTGAGTGCGAGAAGGTTCGTCTGATCGGCGATCTCGCCGATCACCGAAAGAACTTCACGGATCTGGCGGGCGTTGCCGGTGAGTTCATGGAGCTTGCGGGCGAATTCGGCTTCGACTTCGACGCTGTCGCGGACCATCTCGATCATCGTCGAGAGTTCGCGCTGCGACTCCCCGAGCATCCGGCTGGCGTCTTCGACTTCGGCGGAGGTCTCTTCGTTCTCTTGTTTGGAACGTACCAGATGGGCGATCACCTGTTCGGCGCTTTGATGGATCGCATCGATCTGCACCGATTCGTCCTCCATCCGTCGGCCGATCGCCAGCGATGTCTGCGACAGCTCGGTCGCGACCGACGCGTTCTCCTCGGCGGCCCGTTTCGCGCTTTGAACCGTAGTCTGCGCCGCGGCGATGAACGCGTTGATCGATGCCGCGGTACGGGCGGGTTCGTCGTTGCCCTTGATATCGAGCCGTTTCGTCAGATCGCCGTCCCCGCCGGCCAGTTCGCTCGCCATCGCTTCCATTGTCGAGAGTTTCCCGCCCACCGAACGCTGGATCGCCAAAAGCCCTGCGACGATCAGTGCGATCAGCACCGCGACCGCCGAGCCTTTTTGCACCGCAAGTTCACGAAACTCGGCATTAACGTCATCGATGTAGACGCCGCTCCCCGCGATCCATCCCCACGGCTCGTACAAACGAACGAACGTCAGTTTCGGCTGGGGCTCTTCGCTGCCAGGCTTGGGCCAGAGGTAGGAAACATACCCCTCTTTATCGTTTTTGGCCGTCTCGGCGAATTCGACGAACAGCGCTTTTCCCTCCGGGTCTTTGATGTCGGAGAGATCGGTATTGTCCAGTTTCGGCTTGATCGGGTGCATCACCCCCCGAACCTCGGTATCGAGGATGAAAAAATACTCTTCCCCACGGTAACGGAGGTTTTTGACGTGCTCTTTAGCGGCGGCCTGCGCTTCTTCGAGGCTCATCCGCCCCGCTTTGGCCTCGCCGTCGTAATAGGCGAACAAAGAGCTGACGGTATCGATCTGGGTCGTCAGCATCGTTTTTTTCGCGTTCATCAGCTCCTCTTTCGTCGAAAGCAGCGACTGCACCGCCACGGCGATAAAAGCGAGGGAGACGAACCACGAGACGAGAGTCAGCTTGGTTTTAATCGTAAAACGGTCCATAAAATCAACCTCTTGCAAGAAATAGTGTAAGAAGCCGCCTTTCGAATCAGACGGCTGGTATAAGCGGGAATTATACGATCCGACCATAGCACAAACGTAGCAAAACGGCCGAATTCCGATCCGAAACGGCAATTTTTTTCACATAAATCTCACAAATTGGTTATCATGGACGTCATCTATTTTTTCGAAAGGGACAGCGATGGAGGGCAACCGTTTCCTCGTGGAGCATCTGATCGCCAACGGCTCGCTCGGCTCCCCCCGCCTGATCGACGCTTTTTTACACTGCGACCGGATCCGTTTCGTCCCCGAAATGCTCTGCGGCAGCGCCTATGGCGATTATCCCCTCCAGATCGGCGAGGGGCAGACCATTTCACAACCCACCACGGTCGCGATTATGCTCGAGCTCCTCGATCCCCGTCCCGGAGACAGGGTCCTCGACATCGGGTCGGGATCGGGATGGACGACGGCGCTGCTCGCGTGCGCCGTGGGAGAAACGGGATTCGTCGAGGGGGTCGAGAGGCTGGAGCGTCTTGTGGCCTACGGACGCGAAAACCTCCGCAAAGCCGGTGTCAAAAACGCCTCCATCGAGCCTGCGAGAGCATCGGTGCTGGGAAAACCCGGAGAGCTCTACGACCGCATTCTCGTCTCGGCCTGCGCCCCGAAAATGCCCCGCGAACTCCTCGAACAGCTCAAAATCGGTGGCATACTCGTCATGCCGGTGCGCGACAGCGTCTGGCGGATCACGAAACTCGAAGAGGGGAAAGTGGACGCGTACGAAGTGCCGGGATTCCGGTTTGTGCCGCTGGTCATCGTTTGAAAAAGGGATTGTCTGAAGTTCTGAAAGAAAGAAGAGGTGGAGCGGGAAACGAGACTCGAACTCGCGACATTCAGCTTGGAAGGCTGACGCTCTAGCCAACTGAGCTACTCCCGCATCACGGTCGAAAGTATAACCCGTATTGGCTTAAGCCATGATTTATCAGTGCACCGGGATGTACGAATACCCCTCGTTTTGCCATTTGACCAGTCCGATCATCGCCGAGGGGATCGGACGAACGAACGGATAGAGGTCCTCCGTGAGGATCCCTTTGCGGTGCATCCCGCTCTGGCACACTTCGAACGTGATGTTGTATTTTTTGCGCATCGCTTCAAGCCGCTGCAGGATCGATTCCTGATCGGCAGCAAGCTTTTCATCGACCCCGTACTGGGTGTTTTCGAGATTCCGGACAAAATATTTGTACGCTTCGCCGTGGATGACGACGGCGATTTCGACCCGATCCCCCTGAGCGACAAAATGATCGGCCGTTCCCGGAACTCCGCCGAAAAACCGCGTCATCAGCGTCGGCGTCTCCCCCGTCGTCAGATCGACCACGAACTTCTTGGTTCCGCCGTACGCCAAAGAGACCGCGCACAGCAGGATCAACAGTGCTTTACGCATCTCCCGCTCCCCCGATGATGGAATTATTCGAGTGTATCATGCCCGCAAAGTGTAAAAATAACGTAAAAACGTTCCGATGCGGTACAATTATCCCATGAACGCTCCACGCCTTTTTCTTGCCGTCCCCGTCCTCCTCGACGATTATGCGGGGATTCGCGACCGTTTTTCGGGACTGCTCGAGGGACGCTGGCGGGACGAAGCGGGGCTGCACGCCACGATCGCTTTTTTCGCCGGGCGGTTCTCCCCCGAACGGGTGATCGACGCCGTCGATTCCATCGACCGCACGTTCGAGGTTTCCGCGCTGGAGGGATGGGATTATTTCCCCTCGGCACGCGTATTCGTCGCGACGACCCGCAACCCCTCGCTGCAGATGCTCTATGAGCGCCTCGCACCGCGTCTGGAGCTCCCCCCCGCACATCTGGCACCCCACGTCACCCTCATGCGGGTCAAACGTTTCAGCGATCGCGAAGCCTTTGAGCGCGAGTGTGCCGGATCGCCCCCATCGGGCCGATTGCAGCGCGAAATCGTCCTCTACGCCAGCCGCCTCCGCCCCGAAGGATCGCTCTACATTCCCCTGCACCGCTGGAGCGTTTAGGGTATAATTGCGCTAAAAAAAGCGCTACGATGACCATCCAGAGAGTCCCTTTCGGCCAGACCGACCCGTCGAAAAAAAACGCCGTCTTCCTCGCCATCTACGTCGACGAAATCTCCCCGTGGAAATACTTTAACGACGACATCCGGCATCTCAAATGCCCCGCGTTCATCATGATCGACCGCTGGGACGGACGGATGGGGTTCCCCGGCGGAACGGTCAACGAAGGGGAAAGCCTCATCGACGCGCTCGTGCGCGAGATCAAAGAAGAGATCGGCATCACGGTCAAACCCGATCAGGTCCACCCGATCGTCAGCCACGAAACCCGCCTCGTCACCCACCTCTACGGCCTGCGGGTGCTCGAAGCCGAATTTCTCCACATCTACTACCACATCCTCAACAACTTTTCGCGCTCGATCCTCCTGCACGCCTACGAAGAGGGGGACGAATCGCACTTCATGTCCGAGATTACGGGGATCAAAATCGTCCCCGTCGTCTCGCACGATGGGAAAGGGATCAATAAATTCGTCGAAAACGCGTTCGCCGGAGCGACGCGCGAAGACCTCGACGTGCTGCTGCGCGAAGTGCTCGGAATCGATATCTGAGCCTACCGCACCCGTCTGCCGACGATGTCCCCGAAAAAGAGGACGTCTTCGAGGACCGCTTTTTCGCACAGCCCGTCGCTGCCCAGGTTGATCAGCAGCTCCCCTTTTTCACTGGCGAAGATGCGGTCGTTAAGCACCACTTTCAAAAACTCCCCGCCCGAAGTTTCGAGCTTCCCCCGCATCCGTGAGAGCTCCTCTTTTTCGGGGAACACGACGTCGATCCGACCGTCTTTTTTGTTTCCCCCCACCGCCTGCAAAGAACGGTTTTGCCTGGACTGCAGGTAATGTTTGAAGTTGAAAAAGAGGCTCAGGATGTCTTCGGAGGCGTAATAGTCGTTTTTGACCCGATCCCATTCGTCCCGCTCGATCGTCTCGCGCCAGACCGTTTTGGCCTCGTGGTCGAAGGTGTAGATTTTGATCGATTTTTTCGAATCGGTGCGCCGCGTCTTGGCGTATTTGTGGGGGATGAGCCTGCCGTCTTTGAGTATCCCGTGGCTTTCGTAGATTTCGACGCGGTTGTTGGAGAGGACTTTGGCAATCCCGCTCGTGCGCGCTTCGATGCGGATCGTGTAGGTTCCGTCCTCGCGCGTCTCGAAACGGGCATCCGCCACCCCCAGCGTGTCGAACACCCCATAAGAGACCTCGTACGTGGCGCTGAGCACTTTGGCACAGGCCAGCTGCGCGCACAACAGCAAAACGAGGATCGGTAGTTTCACGGCACTTCCTTTTTCACCGTAAAGTATCCCCAAATCGCGCGGGGTTTGTCAAGCGCTCTCGCTCTCAAGCAGCCGCTCCAGCACCGCGACCTCTCCCACAGAGAGCTCGAAATCGAAAATCTCCAGATCCTCGCGCAGGTGCTCGGGAGAGGTCGAGCCGATCAGCGGAACGATGCCGCAGTGGTTGAGAAACCGGTACAGGATCTGCGCCTCGGTTTTGTCGTATTTCTGCGTCAGGGCAAAAAACTCGCGGCTCTCCAGCAGGTGGGGGTTGGCGGTGAGACTCCAGAAACTCTGGTAGACGATCCCCCGCTGGCGGCACCATGAGCGCAGTTCACGGTCGTAGCCGTTCTGGGCGTAAAAACGGTTCTGCACCACCGCGGGTTTGACATCGGCATCCGCATAAAGCCGGATCAGCAGCTGCGGATCGTAACAGTTGCTGATCCCCAGCTGACGGGCGACGCCGGCGCGGTAGAGCTTTTCCATCGCCCGCCACGCGCGCAGCAGCATCGGATAGGGGTGCAGCGGCGAATGGAGCACCAGCGAATCGACGTAAGGGGTCCCCAGATTGGCCTGTGAGACGGCAAACGACTGCGCCACCTGCTCTTCAATCGGCGCGGCCGGATCGTAGGGGACCCGGGCGGGATCGTGGCCTGCGAGAGGGGTGAATTTGGTCTGCACGAACAGTTCGGAGCGATCGACCCCCTGCGCTCGCATCCGACCGATCGCCTCGCCGACCCCCGCTTCGTTATAGTGTTTGGGCTGACAAGCCGTGTCGATCCCCCGAAATCCCGCCCTCAGGGCCATTTCGGTCAGGTCGGCGGTACGCTGTTCTTTCCACGCCGTCCCGTAAATCAGTGCGGGCATACGGACGTTTTCGCTGGTCATTACATAAGGGGTCATCGCCTCTCCTCGCTCGGAATGAGAGAGTATAATCCGCCGTTCCTCAAACTCCTCTTTGCCCTGAGGGCTGCCGCCGTCTCCGTCAGCGTGTTATAATGTTGCGAAAGAGGAGGATGTCATGGAAACGTTCTGGATTTTGTTCGCCGCCGCCGGGGTTTTGTTCGTCGTCCTCAAATTTGCCCTGCGCAGGGCCGAAGAAGAGGACGAGTAACCTCATCCTCCCCCCTGATTCAGCCAGAACCATAATCAATATGAATCAAATAGTTTTTCAGCTGTTCCAATAGCTATCGCTTTGAATAACATCAACAACCCCAATAAAGCAGAACTAAACATCATAACAATGACTTCAGTACTTATTAATTCGAATCTTTCTTCAAATAACACTGAAATTAAAAACATAGCGAATCCAAAAAATAATAGATAGCCAAAATAATTTAAAGCCTTCATTATTCTTCTAAAAATCCCATTACGGTAAAAATTTTTAAAAGAAAGCCTAGAATTTTTAATTTCAAGATACATTTTTACTTTTGAATATTGTTCAATAAAAGTTAAAGCATTATTTTCTAATGACAATAAAAAAGCTATTTCATGTACATTAAGTCTTTTCCCTGAATAGCAAAAAAAGCCTTCTTCGATTAAATAAGCTTTAGGATTATTATGAATTAAAGGCGTTATCGAATCAATATAACGTTTCAAATTATTAAAATGTTCAATCTTATATTTTTTAACTTTGTTGGATTGAAAAAGAATAAAAAAATATAAAACTATTGTCGAAATCGCTATAGAAACAATCCCATTTGCTGCAATAGAAGAAAAATTTGAGTTTATGAACTCTATGATAACTTTATCTAAATTCAATGATTTTATTCCTTCCATAAATCATCTTCCATCTATGTCCAAAAATCAGTTATCAAGCTTTTTAATTTCCAATGATCTGCTCTGTCTGCATCCAAAGAGAGAGATCATACATAATATCTCGCCACTTGTTTACCATTAATCAGGCTAATGCAGTACATCATTCAGTTGGCTGGCATATTCAACCGCATTTTTTATTGAAACTCGACGATGAATCAGATTTTAACATAAGCATGAGTAAATATTTTTGGAAATCAAATGCAGATGGTGGGTCTTGTAGGACTTGAACCTACGACCAACCCGTTATGAGCGGGTGGCTCTAACCACTGAGCTAAAGACCCATTCGGAGGAGCGCATTATAGTCGCTCCTACTTTAGACAAAGCTTTTTTTGCCGGTGTCGGTGTAGAGATAGCGGAAACGGTAGGCGAGGAGGTTTTCGAGGATCGCGAACATCACCATGAAGTTGACAAAACTGCTCCCCCCGTAGCTGAACATCGGCAGCGGCACCCCCACCACGGGGGCAAACCCGATCGTCATCGCGATGTTGACGCTCATGTAGATGAAGAAAAAGAGCGACAATCCCCCCGCCACGACCTTGATGTAATAATCCTCGGCCCAGGCGGCGATGAGCAGCAGGTGGATGATCAGCGCGGCGTAGAGCGAGATGAGCAAAAACGCCCCGAAAAATCCGAACCGCTCGACGACGTAGGCGAAAATAAAGTCGCTCGACGCGATGGGGAGGAATTTCATCTGTGCTTGCGTAGCGTCTTCTTTGTCCTTACCGAAAAAGCCCCCCGAACCGACGGCGATGATCGACTGCTCGACCTGGTAACTCGGTTTTTCCCCGACGAAATCGTGCAGACGCTGTTTCTGGTAATCGTGGAGCTGGGTGTAGATGAGCGGCAGGGAGACGACGAACGCGATCCCCAGACCGACCCAAATTTTCCATTTGACGCCGACGATGAAGAGTACCCCGAACCCGAGCAGCGCCAGGACGGTCGCCGTCCCCAGGTCCGGTTCCTTGGCGATGAGGAAAAACGGCAGCAGGATGTAAAAAGAGAGCTTGGCGAAATCTTTGAGGCCGTAACCGTCGCGCGGCGGAGGGTTGCGGCTGATCAGGTACGCCAGCATGAGGACGAACGCGGGTTTGATGAGCTCGGAGGGCTGGAGGGTGAAATGGACGAAGGGGATTTCGATCCACCGTTTGGCCCCCAGACGCGAATGGCCCACGAACTCGACGGCCAGCAGCAGCAAAATCCCCGTCCAGTACATGATCGGGATCATCCAGAGCATCCGGCGGACCGGCAGCAAGAACACCGCGATAAACACGCCGATCCCCACGGAGGTGTAGACCATCTGTTTTTGTCCCAGTACGGGATGGATTTCAAAAATGAGCCAACCTGAAGTCAAAATGAGGGGAATCAGCAAAATAATCGTAATGAAATCAAAGTGTGCTAAAATTCGCCGGTCAATATTAAGCACTACAGTCCTTGTTTTTTTTGCTAATTGTAGCACAGCGGACGTTTAGAACCCATCACACTTTACCCTCTAGGATTTCAATGAGAGAGCACGAACTTTTTACCGTTGACCAAGAGAGCGTCCGTCTGGATGTTTTTCTCTCTCACAAACTGGAGCAGACGCGCAACCAGATCGTCCAGCTGATCGAGCAGGACGCGATCAGCGTGGACGGCAAAGCGACCTCCAAAGCAGGGCTGAAGCTGCGCGGGGGACAGAACGTCCGCGTCGTCTTCCCCGAAGCCAAATCGACCCCGCCCCAGCCGATCGATTTCGACGTCGAAGTACTTTACGAAGACGACGACGTCCTCGTCATCAACAAACCCAGCGCCCTCACCGTCCATCCCGCCCCCAGCGTCAAGGAACCCACCCTCGTCGACTGGCTCAAGCACAAGGGGGTTAGCCTCTCGACGCTCAGCGGCGAGGAGCGCCACGGGATCGTCCACCGGCTCGACCGTGGGACCAGCGGCGTGATGGTCGTCGCCAAAAACAACCGCGCGCACGAAGCCCTTTCGGCACAGTTGCAGGACAAGAGCATGGGGCGCTTCTACCTCGCGGTGATCACCCCTCCCCTCAAAGACGAAGTGACCCTCATTGACCGCCCCATCGGGCGCAGCAGCCACAACCGTCTTAAAATGGCGATCACCGAACACGGCAAAAACGCCAAAACCGAGTTTCGCAAACTCCTCCCCAGCCACGACGGTACCGAAGAGCTGATCGCCTGCAAACTCTACACCGGACGGACCCACCAGATCCGCGTCCACCTCGAGTCGATCAGCCGTCACATCATCGGCGACCATCTCTACGGAAGCCACCCCAAAAGCGCGAGGATGGAACGTATCTTGCTTCATGCCTACAACCTGTATTTCACCCATCCGAGCACCGGGAAAAGGGTCACGTTTACCGCTGCGCCCGACCCCGTGATGGAAGAATACCTACACAAACATTTTGACGCGAAGGAACTGCATGCACTCATCGATCCGAATACCATTGAGCGTTGCTTTAGCACTGAGTCTCTTTAGCGGCTGCGCACCCCAGCCCGCCCCCCAGAAAACGGTCACCATCGACTCGACCCTGCCGGTTCCGTCGATGAACGGCTACATCGCCGACATCACCTCCGCCGCTTTCGAATGGAAACCGATCGAAGACATGCGGGTCGTAGGCTACTACGTCTACCGTGACACCCCCGGCGGGGAAGATCCCAACCTGCACCGCATCGCGACGGTGGACAGCCGCTACGCGACCCATTTCGTCGACAGCGACCTCAAACCCAGCAGCCACTACCAGTACCGTTTCGCCACTTTTACTTCGGCGGGCAGCGAGTCGGTCGGCAGCGAAACGATGGTAATCGAAACCCTCCCGATGATCGCGCCGGTGAGTTTTTTCCAGTCGGTCGGCAACATGCCCCGCAGCGCCAAACTGCTGTGGCGTCCGCACCCCAACGGAAAAATCAACGGCTACGAGATCGAGCGTCAGGAAGCCAACGACCAGAAATGGAACAAGATCGCCACGATCAGCGGGCGTCTCAACGCCGAGTACATCGACCGCGATCTCAAAGACGGCCAGGTCTACCACTACCGCATCAAGGCGGTCACCTACGACAAACTCGTCACCGAACCCAGCGAAACGACCAAAGTGATCACCAAACCCCTCCCTCCGGAGATCAAAAACGTCACCGCGACCAACAACCTGCCGCGTGCGATCACCCTCGCATGGGAAAAAAGTCCGATCACCGACCTGGCCCACTACAACATCTACCGTGCGACGTCGCCGAGCGGATCGTTTGCATACCACGTCAAACTCGAATCGACCAATTTTACCGACACGATCAACGAAGACGGGAAATTCTATTTTTACAAAATCACGGCGGTGGACAAAGACGGGCTGGAAAGCCCTCTGACCTCGGTCGCCGTGCAGGGATCGACCCTTTCCAAACCCCAGACTCCGATCGCCTACGAGGGCAAAGTGGTCGGCGGAGCGGTCGAACTGCAATGGAAAAGCGGCGATCCGCGCACCGTCAACTACACGATCGTAAAAACGACGAAAACAAGCTGGATCAGCCGCGAGAGCGTCGACATCAACAACATCACGGCGACGTCGTTCCGCGACGCGGACATCAAACCCAACACCCATTATCTCTACGAGATCATCGGGGTCGATTCGAACGGTATCCGCTCGGTTCCGACCGAAGCGATCGAACTCGTCCACGAGGTTAAATAACGCCTATGCCGCATCTGCATCTCGAATCGTTTACGACACCCCCCTTCCCCGCCCGCTGCGGCGACGTGGAATTCGACTTTATCGCCCGCAACGCCGGACGGGGGGACGAATCGCTCATCGCGACCCGCTACAAAGGGAGGGAGTTTTTCCTCGTCCACAAAAAAACCGAGGCCAAAGAGCTTCTCAAGTGCGACAAGATCACCCGTCCTTCCCCGAATTTCATCGTCAAACACGCGCTGCTGGCCTATGCCGAGTGCGCGGGGCTCAACATCCTCGATTCGAATGTCGACAACGCACCCGAAAACACCCATCTCAAAACCCACGACGCCCTCAAGACGATCACGTTTTTCGCCGACAATTTCCCGACGGAGCGCGAAGTACGGATCGAAGTGGGCTTCGGGTCGGCACGCCACCTTCTCCATCAGGCCCAAACGCATCCCGACGTCCTCTTCATCGGGCTGGAGATCCACAAACCCTCGATCGAGCAGGCGCTCAAGCAGGTCTCGATCCGCAACCTCTCCAACGTCATGGTGCTCGACTACGACGCGCGGCTGTTTCTGGAGTTCGTCCCCTCCAACGTCGTCGGCCGCATCTACGTCCATTTTCCAGTCCCCTGGGACAAAAAACCCCATCGACGCGTCATCTCCGAAGCGTTTCTGAACGAATCGATCCGCGCCCTCAAAATCGGGGGAACGCTGGAACTGCGCACCGACAGCGAAGAGTACTACCGCTACGCGCTCGAAACGTTCAGTTCCCCCGGCCAAAGCCGCTTCGAGGTTTACAAAAACCGCGACATCGCCATCAGCAGCAAATACGAAGACCGCTGGAAGCGCCTGGAAAAAAACATTTACGACGTCATTTTCACCTGTGAAACCGAGAGCCCCGAAGCCGAAGCGATCGGCGATTTTTCGTTCGGTTCGACCCAAAACCCCAAAGAGGTACCGGGCCGGATCGGAAGCGAAACGTTCAAACGCGACTGGGGATTCCTGCACGTCGAGCGGACTTTCTCGATCGAACCCGATGCGGTGATGCTGCGTCTGGCGATGGGGAGTTTCGACCGCCCCGAAAGCTGTTACGTCATCGTCGAACCGGGGCGGACGCGCTATTACCCCTCGCTGCCGGTCCGATCGCGCGCGAATCTCGCCGCCCATACCTTACTAAACGAGTTGCTCCATGGATAAAGTGATCATCGCCGAAAACCTTTCCCTCTCCTACAAAGACTTCGAAACCATCATCTCCAAAGCAACTTTCAGCATCGATGCGGGAAGTTTCGTCTTCATCACCGGGGCGAGCGGAAGCGGAAAATCGACACTACTCAAATCGCTCTACGGCGCCATCGAACCCCGTGCCGGGCAACTCGTCGTCGGCGGGGTGAAAATGAACCGCATCAGTACCTCGAAGCTCAACTTTCTGCGCCGCCACATCGGGATTGTTTTTCAGGATTACAAACTGATCAAAGAGTGGACGATCGAAAAGAACGTCATGCTCCCGCTCATCATCTCGGGCTACACCAAAGACGTCAGCGGCGCGCAGGTCCAAAAGCTGCTGGGGCACGTCAAACTGATCCATCAGGCGGGCAAATACCCCCCCGAACTCTCCGGGGGAGAGCAGCAGCGCGTCGCGATGGCGCGTGCGCTGGCCCACAACCCGATCCTCATCCTCGCCGACGAACCGACGGGGAATCTGGACGAATACTCCTCGCAGGTGATCTGGAATCTGCTGGAGGGGGCGAACACTCAGCTCAAAACCACGATCGTCGTCGTCACCCACAACATCCCTTCGTCCATAACGGTGCCGTACAAACATTTCCATATCGATATGGGGACTATCCATGAAATCGCTTAAAAACCATATTTCCCTCATCGTCGCCCTCTTTACCGTTTTGTTCTCGGTCCAGATATACGTTGCCGTCGACCGCACCATCGCCGCGTACGAAGACCGCCTGAAACAGGACTATTCGATCATTGTCGTCGCGAACAAAAGCCTCAGCGAAGCGGAATTCAAAGCTCTCGATAAACTCGTCGAGCGGAGCGAGCCGATCGCGACCGACCAGGTGCTCGAGCGTCTCAAAGGGGAGATGAGCAAGAAAAACCTCGAACTGCTCAAGGTGACCCTGCCGAAGTTCTACCGCATCTACCTGGGACGCTTTCCGACCCCCTACGAGATCGAAACGCTCCAGAAACGGTTCCAGAAGCATTCGGCGATCGAGCGGGTCGAGGGGTACGCACAGACCCACGATACGGTCTACAAACTGATGCTCCTCTTTAAAGACGTCGTGCAGATCTTCTCGATCGCAATCGCCGCCGTCACGTCGCTGCTGATCCTCAAAGAGATGCGCCTGTGGCAGTTCCAGCACGCGGAGCGGATGAGCATCATGGCCCTCTTCGGCGCCCCGGTGTGGCTCCGTTCGGCGGTGTTGTTCCGCCTGGCCATCGTCGATGCGATTATCGCGACGATCATCATGTGTCTGGCGTTTTTCGTCATCGACCAGTACGGCTGGATGGACCAGCTGCTGCGCACCGTCGGCATCAGCATCCAGCTGTTCGATTTCGTCAACGACGCCGTCCGCTCGCTCGCCATCGCGCTGGGCGTCTCGATCGTACTGACCCTGACGATCGTCATCGGGCACGACGAAGAGGAATAGATGAAGTTCTTCGCCTCTCTCCTCGCTTCGTCACTGTTGTACGCTTCGCTCGATGCCGCCGCAATCGACGACAAGATCCACAATACCTCCAAAAAACTGAGCCAGACGAAACAGACCTATTCGACGCTCAACGCCAAGCTCAACGAAACGGCGCAGAAGATCATCAAGCAAAAGCAGGTCGTCACCGTCCAGCAGCAGCATCTCAATACCCTCGTCGAAGAGCTCAAGTCCAAAGAGACGATCTACAACACCAACAAAATGACCCTGCGTCAGCTCGAAGCCCAGCAGAACATGCTGATCAAAACCCAAAACGAGATCGAACAGCGGCTCGTGTTCGCCCTGGCGCGCAACACCTCGATCTCGCTGCTCATCAACGACGACCGGGCCAAAGAAGCCGATGCGATCATCACCGAAGAGGCGCTCAAACTCCACCTCAAACAGATCAATGCCGAAATCAAGGAGCTCAACACCCTCTTTGCGATGAACGCCGAGCGGATCGCGGGGCTCTCGTCGCAGACGACCGTACTCAAACAGTCCATCGCGGTGATCGACCGCCAGAAAAACACCGTTCTGGAGACGAAAAAAGAGACCGAAAAAGCGATCGCCCTCCTCGAAAAAGAGAAACAAGACTACGTCAAATCGCTCAACCGGATCCTCAAACAGCAGCGCTCGCTCCAAAATACCCTCGCGAGCCTCAACATCATCAAGCGCGAATCGCTACGGCCCAAAAAAGTCGCCGCCAAGCAGCCTCTCCAAAAACCGGGTTCCAAGCCGGTCCCGGCCGACGTCAAACAGGCGGTCGCCGAATATCGCCCCTCGAACGTCTCTTCCTATTCGGGGGAACGGACGATCGCTCCGCTCGATGGCTACGTGGTCACGAAACGCTTCGGCCCCTACACCGATCCGATCTACGGGATCAAAATCTTTAACGAATCGGTCTCGCTGCGCCCGACCGAGAGCGACGCAAAAGTCAAAGCGGTTTTCAACGGCAAGGTGATCCTCGCCAAACCCACCGCGATGCTCGACAACGTCGTCATTATCGAACACGACAACGGCTTACATACGATCTATGCGCACCTGGACAAAATCGCCCCCACCGTCGAAGTAGGTAAACGCCTCCGGCAGGGAGCGGTCATCGGCCGAGTCGCCCGCGAGCTGATGTTTCAGGTAACCCAGCGTAACGCCCACATCAACCCGCTCGAAGTGATACGATAAATTTTAAAACGGCCAGACGGCGTGGACGAGCTTGCTCCCCCATCCCTGATTGACCGAACGGTCGATATCGCCCTGGTTGACGTACATGATTTTCGCATCCGAGATTTTCGCCGAATTGATCTGGTTGTTCTGGTCGATGTCGTAGGGACGGATCACGCCGCTGAGTTGCATGATCTGTTTTTCGCTGTCCACCATGATTTCGCGGCGGCCGGTGATGAAATAGTTGCCGTTGGCCATCACTTTCACGATCCGCGCTGACACGGTGGTCGTAAACGACGCGTCTTTCGTCGCCGTTCCCGAACCGGCGTAATCGGAATTCGATCCCGCGCTGAAACCGATGTTGGCGAGCCCGTTGAGCTTGTTGACCGCCGAATTGACCGCCGAATTCTGCCCCGTAGAGGTGAATAGGCCGCCGTTGAGACCGAGCGTATCGGCTTCGGTGAGCGCCTTGCTGGCGGTGTTGGAGCTTTTGACCGTTTCGGAGATGACCACGGTCACGATGTCGTTGACGTGCATCGCCTTGTGGTCCGAAAAGAGCGGACTGTCCCCCTGCCCGAACAGGCTTCCGCGCGAGGCGAACGCACTCTCTTCTTCGCGCGAGGGCATCTCTTCGACGTATTTGGGAGGCTGAAAGTCCATCTCCGGATCGGTAAGGCGTGCGGTACAGCCGCCGAGCAGCACTGCGGCAGAGAGGATGGAGAGGTAAAGTGGTGCGCGCATTCAGGTATCCCGGTCTAATTTGGCTATAATTAAGCAAAAAGAGTTCCAAGGAAATCCATGAGCCTCAAAGAGCAGATTAACAACGATATCAAAACCGCCATGAAAGAAAAAGACAACGCGCGCCGCGACGCGCTGCGTCTCCTGTCCAGCGCGCTCAAGCAGATCGAAGTCGACGAACGCAAAGAACTCAGCGACGACGACGTCATCAAAATCATCCAAAAACAGGTCAAACAGCGCAACGAAGCGATGAGCCAGTACCGCGAAGCGGGGCGCGAGGACCTTTACGAAAAAGAGGCTGCCGAAGCGGCAATTTTCGAAACCTATCTCCCCAAACAGCTCTCCGACGAGGAGCTGGAAACCGCACTGCGTTCCATCATCGCCGAAGTGGGGGCCGCTTCGATGAAAGAGATCGGCAAGGTGATGGGAGCCGCTTCCAAAACCCTGGGCGCCCAGGCCGACGGCAAACGCATCAACGAGTGTGCCAAAAAAATCCTCACATAACCCCTTCTTTGCCGGGAGTCACACAGACTCCCCGCCCTCTTCCTCGAGCGTTTAGATCGGCTTGGGATAGCCGTAGTAATACCCCTGCGCGTAGTCGACCCCGATCTCGCGGAGCACCTCGAGGGTCTCTTCGTCCTCGACGTATTCGGCGATCGTTTTCTTGCCGAACTCCTGCGCGATCTGGTTGATGTGCTTGACGAAAATGCGGTCTTTCTCGTTGACCGTGATGTTCTTGACGAATTCGCCGTCGATTTTGACGTACTCGGCATCGAAATATTTAAGATAGACGAATGACGAGAATCCCGATCCGAAGTCGTCCAGGGCGAAATTGATCCCCTCGTTTTTCATCCCTTCGATGATCTCGATAAGCCCTTTGACGTTGTGGATCGCTTCCCGTTCGAGAATCTCGATGGTCACGCCGTGCTTTTTCTTTTTGGGATCGTTGCCGTAATGGCTTTTGATCTGTTCGATGTAATTGCCGTGAAAGAGGCTGTTGGTCGAAAGGTTAAAGAAAAACTCGATGTCCCACAGCTTTTTCTCTTCCCGCGCCGCAAGCCCTTTGCTGAGGACAATATTATCGATTTTGCACGCCATCCCGAGGCTTTCGGCCACTTCGATGAACTGTCCCGCCGCCATCACCCGTTCGCCGTCGCGGATGCGGGCGAGCACTTCGTACCCGAAGAGTTTGTTCGTCTTGACGTTGTAGATGGGCTGAACGTACGGCTCGACCCGCCCTTCGTCGATCGCGCGGCGGAGGAATTCCCCTTTTTTCTGAATCTCGGCCGCCATCTCCTGATCGGTCTGGTCGGCGCGGGCGATCGTGTTTTTCCCCGCCCGTTTGGCCTTGTACATCGCCAGATCCGACCCCGTCAGCAGCGCTTCGATGTTTTCCCCCTGCTCTGGGTACTCGGCGACCCCGAAACTCGCCGTCAGCTTGATCTGGTCGTACATCAGTGAAATGGGCGAATTCTCCAGGCTCGAGCGGAGTTTTTCGACGACGACGTACCCCTTCTCGTACGGTGTTTCGGGGAGGATGACGGCAAACTCGTCCCCCCCGATCCGGGCGAGAATGTCGGCATTGCGGAGATTGCTCCCCAGAATTTCGGTCACCTCTTTGAGGACGACGTCCCCCGCCGCGTGCCCGTAAGTATCGTTGATGTATTTGAAGTTGTCCAGATCGATCATCAATACCGAAAATTTGTGGCGGTGGCGGTCGGAACGTTTAATCTCGTAGGAGAGGAACTCTTCGAATTTGCGGCGGTTGTAAAGCCCCGTGAGGTAGTCGCGGTCCGAGAGGTGCTGAAGCTTTTCGTAATAGTCCTGGATCGAATCGAGCATTTTGTTGACGTAGCTCTCGATATTTTTCACCTCGAGGATTTTCGTTTTGAGGGTTACCCGTTTGCCCATGTCGTTTTGGTGGATGATGTCCTGAATCATCCCGATAAACTGCTTCAGGGGCTGAACCAGCAGCGAATTGAGGCGGAAATAGAGGATGGCGAAAATCAGGACCGTGAAAATAACGAAAAAGATGATGAACGAATTGACCATCGTCGTCAGGGAGATTTTGAGGTTGGCGACCGGGAAACGGACGTCGATGACACCGTTGATGTCCCCGATTTTGGCGTTGCTATGGCAGCTGAGGCACTCTTGCTTGACGACGATGGGGTAGAGGTAGCGGATCTCGTCGTCGCCGGTAAGGATCTCTTCGCCTTTCATCGCCTTCATGACCATCGGATCGTGCTCCCTGGCCTGTTTGTCGTGTTCTCGGTCTCCGAACAGCTCGGCGACGATCGGGCTTCGGTAGGCGTTGATCCGCATGTCGGGTTCGACGTCGTTGAGGCGGACGATGATCGCGTCGAGTTCCTCTTTGCTCCACCCTTTTTCCATCGCCGAATAGAGCGCTTCGAACGCCATCCGGCTCGTTTTGCGGGCATCGACCCGGGCGAGGTCGTCAATTGCCCGCTGCTTGATGAAAATACCGTATACGAACGCTACCGCCAGACTCGCCAAAAGTGAAAGTATGACCGTCTTTGCGATCAGCCGTTTATAGGTCGTATACCGTTTCGTCACTGCTGCTTCCTACCGATTTTATGGGTTTTTCTTATTATATCGGCAGGATACTTAAATCAACAATATAATTTTTTCTTTTTATATTGTCGCGATGCGGGGGCCGGATCAGCCGTTTTTGAGGGTTCGCAACGCCGTTTCGACGTCGTCCTGGCGCATCAGGGATTCGCCGACGAGGAAAGCGTCCACCCCCGCTTTGTTCAGATCTTCGAGCTGTCCGTGTTCGTAGATGCCGCTTTCGGCGACGATGATTTTGCCGTTGGGGATCAACGGGATGAGATCGTAGGAGAGGTTCATGTTCATCTCGAACGTCTGAAGGTTGCGGTGGTTGATCCCGATGATGTCGGCCCCCGCATAGATCGCCTTGGTCAGTTCGGCTTTGTCGTGGATCTCGACGAGCGCTTCCATCCCCAGATGGCGGGTATAGGCCAGCAGCTCTTTGAGCTCGCTTTTGGAGAGCGCCGCGGCGATCAGCAACACGAAGTCGGCACCGTAGACGAGCGCTTCGAGCAGCTGGTATTTCGAAACGATGAAATCTTTGCGCAGCAGCGGAATGCTGACGTAGCGGCGGATCTCGGCGAGATAGTCGAGGCTGCCCTGAAAAAAGTGGGGTTCGGTCAGAACCGAAATGGCATTCGCCCCGCCGCGCTCATACGCCTGCGCAATCGCGAGGGGATCGAAATCTTCACGGATCACCCCTTTGGACGGGCTGGCCTTTTTCACTTCCGAGATGATCCGGTAGGGTTCCTCGGGGGTCGAGGTGAGAAAGGCGCGGACGTCGCGGGGTGCGCGGGCGTTGAACGCGAGCGATCTCCCCAGCCACTCCATGCTGAAAGCGGCCTCACGTTCCTTGAGGTCCTCTTTGGTTTTTCGGATGATGTCATCTAAAATCATTTCGTTTTCTCCTTGGGTTTACACGCTTCAATCGCTTTGAGGTGGTCGCGCACCTCCTGCTCGTCGGTGCCGATCATCGATTCGACCTGTTTGATCAACCGGAGCGCTTCGGCGCATTCGCCCCGTTTGTAGTGGCCCCACGCCAGCGAATCGATGTAAAACGGCGAATCGGGCTGTTTTTCGAGGGCGCGGCGGACGTATCCCATCCCTTCGCTGACATTGACGTCGTGGTCGATCATCAGGTAGCCGAGGTAATTGAGATACAGCGGCTCTTCGATATCGTCGGCCGCTTTTTTGAGTTTGGCGACGACGTCGGCGACGAGTACCGGATCGTTGCGGTCGGCGGACCCCTCGTAGCGGTAGACCGCGCTCTGGGCTAGGTAGAGCGGATTGTCCTGCTCTTCGTAGAGGGTCATCGCCAGGACGGAGGCCTTGTCGAACGCTCTGGCCTGTACGTAGAGGTCCAGCAGCATCGAGTCGTTCAGATGCGATTTTTCGAGTAACGCCGTCATTTTGGCGTAATCTTTCAAAAAGAGGTGGATTTTCAGCGCCTCTTCGGCGGACGCGGTGTCGCCGAACCCATCGTAGGTCTGCTCGTACATCGCCGCGGCATCGGCCAGCGCTCCGCCGTCGGCATAAAAGCTTGCCAGACGCTTGCCGATCACGACGCTGCTGCCCTGCGTTCCGATGTGCTCTTTGAGAAATTGTACCGCTTCGGTTTTGCGCCCCAGATGGGCGTATTCGATCAGGGCGATCCTCTCGGCGGTATTGTGGTCAAATCCCATCGCGTACGCTTTTTTCAACGCCCCAAGCGCCCCTTCGTAATCGGCGAGTTTCAGCCGTGCCTCGGCATACAGCAGATGATCTGGGGCTTTGGGACTGTTCTGGGTCAGGAGAAACGCTTTTTGCGAAGCCTGGGCGAAATCGCCCCCTTTGAGGAGCGCGATCACTTCGAACCGTTTGAGGATTTCGTCGTTCGGGGATTTGGCCAGGGCTTCGGAGGTCATTTTCGCCAGTGATTTGGTGTCGTTGGCGTGTTCGAGCATCTTGAGCGACTGATAGAGGTACTCGGACTTTGAGGTCTTTTTGTGGAGTTCGGCGAAAAAAGCCGACGCACGGTGGTATTTGTGCCGTACCTGCGCATCGAGGGCGTAGAGGGCGAAGGTGTCTTCAAACGTGTTGATCTGGATCGCGGGCTTGGGCACGGCAGCCGAATGGGCGAGCGCGGCCCCCAGCAAAAGGGCGAGAAGCGTTTTAGTCATGGATGATCCCCGGGCATTCGGCTTTGAGCTCGTCGATGCGGTGGCGGAAATAATCCCAGAACGGAAACGTCCGGCACTGCAGCGGTCTGGCTTCGTATATGCTACACCCGTTTCGTGAACGGCTGAAAAACACGCAGTCGAACGAGCCGTTCACCTTGACCTCTTTGAGCGAATAGCGATACCCCTCTTTACGCAGGTAGGTACGGCGGAACTCCCCTTCTTCCATCTCCAGCAGCGCAGCGATCGCGGCGATCTCGGTCACCGAGACGAAAATATTGCCGCTCTCTCCCGTGCAGCAGTTCCCCCCGCACGAAGCGCAGGCGGAAGGGTCGAACGCGTAACAGAAACCTTCGCGGGTCATTAAATCGGACATTTGATACTGTGCGCCTTTGCTTTATCGTAAATTGCCTGCACCGCAGGAGAATATTCCTCTCCCTCGAACGTAATCAGGGGAGGCAGCACGTTCAGAAGCGACCGGCTGTTTTTTTTCAGATGGAACATCACCAGTGTACTGGGGCGATCGCTTTTGGAATGGACGAATTGTACATCAACGACTCTTAATCCTGAACTCTCGCACGCACTGCACAGCTGAACAAACTGACGCGCGTCGTAACAGATCGCCGCCTCGCCGTGCGATTTGAGCAATTTCGAGATTTTCGCGATAAACGGCTCGATGGGGAGATGAACGTTGTAGCGGGCCTGATGGAGCATCGGATGGAGACTGCGCGACACCCCTTCATGATAAAACGGCGGGTTCGAGACGATCCAGTCGTAACTGCCGTGCGGGCCGTGTTCGAGAAAATCCCCCTCGTGCAGCGTGTAGCCGATACCGTTGATCTGCGCGTTTCGGCGTGCGAATTGGGCGTAAATCTCCTGTTTTTCGACCGCTTCGAGTTCGATCCGGGGAAAATCGCGCGCGCTGAGCAGCCCGACGATCCCGCAACCCGCCCCGACATCGAGCATCCGCCCTTTGGGAGCGAACCGGGAAATGAACCCGTACAGCAGAATCGAATCGCTGTTGTAGCAATACCCTTCGTCGGGCTGATAAAGGAGCATTAGAGCCTCGCTGATGTATTATTATGGCGAAATTATACCTTTTATACAGGCTGACCGTCATGATTATCATCCCCGCCCGTCTCGCTTCCACCCGATTCCCCGAAAAAGTGCTCGCCGACATCGGAGGTTTGCCGATGGTCGTCCGCACCGCCAAACGCGTTGAGCATATCGACCGCGTCGTCGTCGCGTGCGACGACGAGAAAATCCTCGAACTCTGTGCGGCGCACGGCATCGAAGCCCGCCTCACTTCGACGACCCACAAAAGCGGTACCGACCGCATCAACGAATGCGCCCAGATCCTCGACATCCCGAACGAGGAGCTTATCATCAACGTCCAGGCCGACGAGCCGTTTATCGAAACCGAAGTGCTCGAACGGCTCTACGAACGGCTCAATGCCCTAAAAGCCGCAGGCGAGCCCTTCGTGATGGCCAGCTGCTACAACGCCATCAACACCGAAACCGCGCAGGACCCCAACCTCGTCAAAGTGATCACCGACGTTCACCACAACGCGATCTATTTCTCCCGCAGCCCGATCCCTTTCAACCGCAGCGGCGAAGCCTCCTACTTCGGCCACATCGGGATTTACGGGTTTACGAAAAAGAGCCTGCACGATTTCTGCGCCCTCGGCGAAGCGCCGCTCGAGGACATCGAAAAACTCGAACAGCTCCGCGCCCTCTACCACGGCAAGAAAATCTCGATGGTCAAGGTAGAGAGCACCGGGTTCGGGATCGATACGGTAGAGGATCTGGAACGGGCGAAAAAGATTTTCGGATTATAAGAATCCGTTTTAGCACTGCTACGTTTTTGCTACGGATGGGGCGTACAATGGTTGCACCGATATTTTTCAAGGAGCTGCCATGTCTCTCATCGAAATCTTCACCGACTACGTCCTCAACCGAAAAAATCTCAAAGAATACGTCGAAGTACGTAAAACGATCAACGAACGCGGCGAATTCAACGACACGAAACTGATCCGCGCGCAGGAGAATCTCGAACGGCTCAAAGCCGAAGCACCCGAGATCTACGAGGGGATGTACGAAACGCTGGCCAAGATCTACGCCCGCAATGCGGGGCTGACGATCGAATACCCCATCGAATTTATTCGCCAGATTCTACGGATGTACCGCGGACACGAAACCCCCGCACAGGTTTACGAAGAGTACAAACGGGTGCTCGAACACTACCACCACGACGTATAATTCGCTTCCCCCATTGTGGCGGGAATGTCAAATCATTTAGAGGCCGTTTCAAACCGTTCTTTGATCTTCTTTTCCAAATCGGGTTTCAGCATCATGGCCCACTGTGCACTGATTTTCATGGCGTCAACAGCCAAAACGGGCATTTTATCAATCAGCTTTTTTCCCGAGGGCGTATCATAAAACCGATTGATCTCTTTGATGTCTTCCAGCTCAAAATGGTTGGAATACATTACGACTATCATTTCTTCAAATTCGGGAAACCTTTCGGTATAGACCGCTTTGATATCTTCCAGCATCCCCATTGCCAAATTCGGTGTCATCTTCACACCTTTAGCCTGAGTATCTTTAATCATTTGATGCCCCAACAAATCGATGATTTTAGACGAAGATTCGAGAACTTTCGCCGTCGTAAGCAATTTCTTGATCTCAGCACGTTTTTCAGGATTAACGTCATCCGCAAAAATTGAAATCGAAAGAGAGACCATGATGGCAAACATAACAACCAATCGCATTTTTTTCCTTTGTCAATTCAGTGTGAGAAAATTATACCTGAATGGGAAATGGGATTTATTGTTAAATTTCAAGGACGAAAAAAGTGCTTTACACGATCGGAGATGAACGCCTGAAGGTATCGGATATGGAAACGTTAAAAGGAAAGTAGTTAAAAAAAGAGTTCCCCCGAAAAATCGGGAGAAAATATCAATTTAGATATTGTCGCGGATACCGAGTTCTGCGATAACTTTGTTGTAGCTCTCTTTGTTTGTGCGTTTGAGGTAACGCATCAAACGGCGGCGCTGACCGACAAGTTTCAAAAGACCAAGACGTGAAGAGTGGTCTTTTTTGAATGTTTTAAGGTGCTCTGTCAAGTTGTTGATGCGAGTCGTCAACAAAGCGATTTGTACTTCGCTCGAACCCGTGTCGCCTTCTTTTTTCTGGAACTGAGTGATAATCTGCGCTTTTTTCGCCGTATCCAAAGCCATAATAGCCTCCTGATGGGTATAAATATTACCTGTAATGGACGTTTCCTTACAAGCAGGGTCGGAATTATACCTGATTTTTCCCCTTTTTGCGGCAAAAACATCCTCTAATAATTTTTGGCTATAATACCCCTCAAATAGATGCGGAGGAACTTCCCGGATGCTGATGACCCGTGCCAGTGAATATGCCCTTCTTTCGCTCATCGTGCTGGCCAAAGCGCAACGGGCGCTCGACGCCGACACCCTCTCGCGGGAGCTGGACATTTCGAAAAGTTTTCTGGCCAAGATCCTCCAATCACTCGCCCGCAAAGGGATTCTCAACTCCTACAAAGGGGTCAACGGGGGATTCGAACTCGCCCGTGCGTGCGCCGACATCACCGTTCTTGAAGTCATGGAAGCGGCCGAGGGGAAAAGCCCCGCCGTGTTCAGCTGTTCCCCTTCCGCCGACGACTGCCCTTCGAACAAGGCAACCACCTGTTCGCTGTGGCCGTTCCTCAACCGCCTCCAAAACAAAGTCGACGGCTTCCTGGGGACCCTGACCCTCGAAGCGATCCTGGAAGAGTAATCCTTGGCAAAAGCGAAAAACAAGACTCCCGACGTCAAAAGCGTCCTCTCGACCCTCTTTGCCTCACGCGACCTTTCCGTCGTCTTTTTCGTCATGGCGATCCTGGCGATCATCATCGTCCCGCTCCCCAGCGGGGTTCTCGACCTGCTGCTCGCCGTCGTCATCGCGATGTCGGTACTGATTTTGCTGATCTCGCTCTACATCCCCAAACCGACTGATCTGACGACTTTTCCGACCCTGTTGCTGATCATCACCCTCTTTCGCCTCGCCCTGAACATCGCGACGACGCGGATGATCCTCAGCCACGGTCACGAGGGTCCCGAAGCGGTCAGTGACATCATCACCAGTTTCGGTAATTTCGTCGTCGGCGGGAACTACGTCATCGGGATCATTATCTTCTGTATCCTCGTACTGATCAACTTTATGGTCATCACCAAAGGTTCGGGGCGCGTCGCCGAAGTCGCAGCCCGCTTCACCCTCGATGCGATGCCCGGTAAACAGATGGCGATCGACGCCGACCTCAACAGCGGCCTGATCGACGAAGCCGAAGCCAAACGCCGCCGTGCCGAGATCTTGCAGGATGCCAACTTTTACGGGGCGATGGACGGTTCGAGCAAGTTTATCAAAGGGGATGCGGTCGCGGGGATCATCATCACCCTCATCAACATCATCGGCGGCTTCCTGATCGGAATTTTCCAGTTCGATCTCGACGTCGCCTCCAGCGCCGAAACCTATACCCTCCTCACCATCGGTGACGGTCTGGTGTCGCAGGTCCCCGCGCTGATCATCTCGACCGCGACGGGTATCATGATCACCCGTGCTTCGAACGACGAGGGGAATTTCGCCGAAGGCAGCATCAAGCAGCTCATGGGGAATGCCCGCGTCATGATCATCGTCGGATTCATCATGCTGGTGTTCGCCGCCGTTCCGGGGCTTCCGACCCTCTCGCTCGGTTTTGTCGGGATCATCTTTGCCGCGTTGGGCTATGCGCTGCACAAATACGAAAAAGGGGAACTCGTCCTCACCACCGCTCCGGCCAAAAAACCGGGTGCCGCCGCCGATGAAGAGGGAGCTCCCACAGCACCGCGCAAAAAGACCAACGAAGAGATCGCCAAAGAAGAGGAGGCGGCCCTCGAAGACATCCTCAAAATCGAGATGCTCGAGCTCACCCTGGGCTACCAGCTCATCCGCCTCGCCGACAGTGCGCAGGGAGGGGACCTGCTCGAGCGGATCCGCTCGATGCGGCGGAAAATCGCCTCGGATTTCGGCTTTTTGATGCCGCAGGTCCGGATCCGCGACAACCTCCACCTCAAACCCAACCAGTACGAGATCCTCCTCAAAGGGGTCAACATCGGCGACGGCATCATCCAGCCCGACCGGTTTCTCGCGATGGACAGCGGGATGGCCGTAGGGGAGATCAAAGGGGAACCGACCAAAGAGCCCGCCTTCGGTCTCGACGCCCTGTGGATCGCTCCCGAGCTCAAAGAAGACGCGATCATCAACGGCTATACCGTCGTCGATCCCGCAACGGTCATTTCGACCCACATGAGCGAACTGATCAAAAAATACGCCGAAGAGCTCCTCACCCGCCAGGAGACCCAGGCGCTCATCGACAAGATCAAAAACGACTACCCGGTCGTCATCGACGATCTTCTCAAAGTGGCGAACATCGGCCTTATCCAGCGGGTTTTCAAAGCGCTGTTGCATGAGCGTGTACCGCTGAAAGACATGATCACGATCCTCGAAACGATTGCCGACGTCTGCGAGTACACGAAAAACGTCGAAATCATCACCGAACACGTCCGCTCCAAACTCTCGCGGATCATCACCCAGCAGTACGCGGGGTCGGACGGCATCATCCGGTTGCTCACCTTCGATACGATGAGCGAGCAGAAAATGCTCGAAAAAACGACCGAACGCGACGGCGTGCGCCAGCTGCTCCTCAACGTGGGCGAGATCAACAACCTCATCCAGGCCACGAGCGCCAAGGCGACCGAACTGCTCCAAAAAGGGATCTCGCCGATCATCATCATCGTCGATCCCAAGCTCCGCCGTCCGCTAGCCGAGATTTACGAGCGGTTCAGCCTCGACATCATCACCCTCTCCCACGCCGAAATCGACTCGAACGCGAAATTCGAAGTCCTCGGTTCCATTTCGATGGAATGACGGCACCGACACAGACTTACAGCAAGGAACCCATTGAATGACTAAAACTTTTCACCACCTTTCCCACATCGATCTGGACGGCTACAGCTGCCAGCTCGTGATGGCACAGACACCGCACACGATGATCAGCTACAACGCCAACTACGGCGCGGAGGTGATGGACCGCCTCGAAGAGATCATCGAAAGCCTCAAAAAAAACAAGCAGGAAGCGACGATCCTGATCACCGACCTCAACCTCTATCCCGAAGAAGCCAAATGGCTCAATAATGAGGTAAACCGCCTCAACGACAACGGTTGGAACGTGACAATTACCCTCCTCGATCATCACGGCAGCGGAAAAGAGACGGCGGCGCAGTACCCGTGGTATTTTCTCGACACCGAGCGGTGCGCCACGAAAATCACCTACGACTACGCGTGCGAACACTACGGCCTCGAGCGTGGCGGCTGGCTCGAAGCTTTCGTCAGCGTCGTCAACGCCGTCGATCTGTGGAAACAGAACGAAGAGGCCGATTTCGAATACGGCAAGGTGTGCATGCGCCTCATCTCCGAAGCGCGTGAACTGAGCCGCGTCATGTTCGCCGCCGAAGACCGCGTCTACAAACTCGCCCTCCTGGAACAGGCCGCGCTGATGCGCGAGTTGCCAAACGCCCCCATCGTCCTGGACGAAGCGCTCCACAAAATGAAAAAAGAGTTTTTCAAAGACGGCGTCGACAACACCCTCGACAACCTCTCGACCAAATACATCGTGGCGTTGCTGGGGACCAAGCGTTCCGTCATGACGATCTATTACAAAGGGTGGCGCGGATTTTTGAGCTACGGCCTCGGGAATACGTCGATCATCGGGAACGGCTTTTTGACCGAATATCCCGATTACGATTTTATCGTCGACGTCGGGACACGCGGTACAATGAGCCTGCGTGGCCACAACCGTGTCGACGTCGCCGCGATGGCGGGCGAATGGGTCGGCGGCGGCGGACACCCCAACGCGGCGGGCGGACGTATTCAGGGGTTCAAGGAACAGTTCCGCTACGACAAAGTGAAGCTCCAAATGGAAGACATGCTCGCCCACAAAGAGGCGATGCCCGGAAAACTCCCCCATAAAACCGAAGAATAATGATCCAAATCAACAGCCTTACCAAAAGCTACGGAGAGCGCGTCCTTTTCGACAACCTCTCGCTCCGCCTCAACGCCGGAGACAAAGTCGGTTTCGTCGGGCGTAACGGGACGGGAAAATCGACGCTGTTTAAAATCATCCTCGGCGAAGAGCCGTATGACAGCGGTGAAGTAATCATCCCTAAAAATTACCGCATCGGGGCACTCCGGCAGCACCTGCATTTCACCCACAAAACGGTACGTGAGGAGTGCGCGTCGGCGCTGAGTCCCGAGATCGCACACGAAGTCTATCGCGTCGAAAAAATCCTCTTCGGACTTGGGTTTACGCAGGAAGATCTGGACAAAGACCCGCTCAGTTTCTCGGGGGGATACCAGATCCGCCTCAACCTCGTCAAGCTCCTCGTCACCGAACCGAACCTGCTGCTGCTGGACGAACCGACCAACTACCTCGACATCGTCTCATTACGCTGGCTGGCATCCTTTATCCGCAGTTTTGAGGGGGAAGTGATCCTCATCACCCACGACCGCGATTTCATGGACTCCGTCACGACCCACACGATGGGACTGCGCCGCCGAAACATCAGCATCGTCCGGGGTGGTACCCGCAAATACTACGACTTGATGGATCAGGAAGACGAACTCTACCTCAAGACCAAAGCCAACCACGACAAAAAGCGCGCCGAGCTCGAAGACTTCGTCGCCCGCAACAAAGCCCGCGCTTCGACCGCCACGCAGGCACAGTCGAAACAAAAAGAGCTCGACAAAATGGGGATCATGGAGGATCCGGAGGGAGAGAAGAGCCTCGCGTTCAGCTTCAGCTACGCCCCCACCCCCGCCAAACTCGTCATGCAGGCCAAAAACCTCTCGTTCGGCTACACCGAAAACGAACCCCTCTTCCGCGACCTCTCGTTCGCCCTCGAAAAAGGAAAACGGCTCGCGATCATCGGGAAAAACGGCAAGGGGAAATCAACGCTGCTCAACTGCCTCGCGGGACTCCTCACCCCCAGCGGCGAGATCACCTTCCACCCCTCCACCGCCATCGCCCATTTCGGCCAGACGAACATCGACCGCCTCGATAAAAACCGAACGGTCTCCGAAGAGATCCAAAGCGCCGATGGGAGCATGAACAACGTCCGCATCCGCTCGATCTGCGGGACGATGATGTTCAGCGGCGACGACGCCGATAAAAAAATCTCCGTCCTCTCCGGCGGGGAGCGCAGCCGCGTCATGCTCGGTAAAATCATCGCCACCCCCGCCAACCTCCTCTTCCTCGATGAGCCGACCAACCACCTCGACATGTACTCGATCGACGCCCTCACCGACGCGATCCGAAAATTCGAAGGCTCCGTCGTCCTCGTCACCCACTCGGAGATGATGCTCCGCGCCCTCGCCGACGCCCTCATCATTTTCCGCGAAGGAAACGCAGAGTTTTTTGATGGAACGTATGATGAGTTTTTGGAAAAAATCGGATGGGACGAAGAGATTTCCGATGCCCCCAAACCGGCCAAAGCGACCCCGAACACGAACAAAAAAGAGTCCAAGCAGCAGCGCGCCGCCCTCGTGCAGGAGCGCTCCCGCCTCCTCAGCCCGCTGAAAAAAGAGGCCGAGAAGTGCGAAAATGCAATCATGCAGCTCGAAGAGAAACTCAAAGCCTCCCATGAACTCCTCACCACCTATTCCAACCAGGGGGAAACCTCCAAGCTCCTCGACCTCTCCAAACAAGTCGGCGACGATGAGAAAAAAATCGAAGAGCTCTTCGAGAAACTCGAAATCGCTCATGAAGAGATCACCCGTATCGAAGCCGAATACGAGGCGAAACTTGCCGAGCTCTAAAACCCGCCTCGACAAACTCCTAAGCTCACTGGGGTATTGCAGCCGCAAAGAGGTTGCATCCCTCCTCCGTGAGGAGATTATCACCCACACCGATAACCTCTATCTCAAAAGCGATACCAAAGTTGCTCATGAAGATATCCTCTTCGAGGGCGAGCCTCTCGATCCGCCGCAGGGTATCGTTATCTTGATGCATAAACCGCTGGGGTATGTATGCTCTCACGACGACGGAGAAGGACGCCTCGTTTACGATCTCCTCCCAGAGCGGTGGCGCAGACGCGATCCAAAAATCTCCACCGTCGGACGGCTGGACAAAGAGACAAGCGGATTATTGTTGCTCACCGATGATGGCGCACTGCTCCACCGCCTCACTTCACCGAAACACAAAGTGTCAAAGATATACGAAGCGGCATTGGATCGACCGCTGCGAGGAGATGAAGCAGAGATTTTCGCTTCGGGGACGCTGATGCTTAACGGTGAAAAGACCCCGTGCCTACCCGCACAACTCGAAGTGATTGATCCGACCCATGTGAGGCTCGAAATCGTCGAGGGGCGATACCATCAGGTACGGCGTATGTTCGCGGCGGTAGGGAATCATGTCACCGCTCTGCACCGTTCGACGTTCGGGGATTTGACGCTAGGGGATTTAGAGGTAGGGGAATATCAACTTCTTGACCCCCAAAATGCACTATTTTAATTATTTAATTTAGATTCGTTAATTCTTTTTTCTAGTGTTGCAAAAATATATTTTTCTGCTTGAATTTCCGTGTCAATAAAGCCAACATCTTTTCTCATTGCAAGAATCACATTAGCATATAATTTTTTTTGTATGTCTTGTGGTATTGTTCCAGGAGATGAAGTATTTTGAATTTGATATTCTAAAAATATATTTAAATTTTCAAGCACTTGATCTGGTGCCCATAACCATGCTGATGAGTAGGCTTCATAAAATTTCACTTTTTGTTCATCTGAAACGCCATGCCCAGAAATAAAAATTCGCAGTGAACTTACAATTTGTTCATAAATCAATCTTCTTTTTTCAAGAATTTTTTCTTCTTTAGATAAAGATGCTTTTACATTTTCAACTTTTTTTGTTATTTCTTCAATATCTTCTTTTGTTGCAGCATTTTTACCCTTTTCCGAAAAGTACGCAGGCAAAAATTTATTCAAGATGAAACTTACTATTATTGCTGCAAAAAAAGTTAACCAATCCATACTAATTCCTTCTATTTATTTCTTATTCACGTTCTCCTCGTTGGAGTACTATGAAGCTTTAAGCGGCGTAATCTGAATATGCAATCCCAACGATTTTACCACTTTGGCAATCGTATCAAAACGGGGTTTTGACCCGGGGGCAAATGTTTTATAGAGGCTCTCTCGTCCTAATCCGCTCTCTTGTGCGATTTGACTCATACCGCGAGCTTTGGCGATATGACCGATAGCACGGATCAGTTCATCGGTATCACCCTCTTCGAGGACTTGCGTGAGGTATTCGGCAATCGCCTCTTCGCTGTCTAAATACTGTGTCATATCAAATGGAGTCAATTGTGTTTCCATCGTTATATCTCCTTTGCCATCTCTATGGCTTTTTCAATATCGCGTTGCTGAGTCGATTTATCACCGCCAACAAGCAAAATAATCAATTCATTCCCGCGCATCGTGTAATAAAGCCGATAACCCGGTCCCATATCGACACGCATTTCAAATACACTTTCACCAACGCTTTTCACATCCCCAAGATTCCCGATTTGAGCACGTTCCAAACGTCGGGCGATTGCGATGCGGGCACGCATATCTTTGAGTTTGATGAGCCATTGCGAAAATCTATGGGTTTGCTGAATGGTATACATGGACAAATTGTATCCATTTAGATACATGGTGTCAATAGGTCAAATAATTTTTTTGAAGTAGCGGTAATAACGATTCATCATACACTTTTAAATCCTATACGATCAAGCTCCTGTTTTGACAAAAACAGCGATGCGGGATATAATTTAGTATCATAAAAAAGGAGTTTAGGATGCACTGTACCAAACAAACCATTCTCAACTACCTTGCAACACATATCCAGGAATTTCAAATCAAGTACGGCGTAGAGCGCATCGGTTTATTCGGAAGCTATGCGAGAGATGAAGCAACCGATGATAGCGATATCGATCTGTACGTTCACACTACCAAAAAAACCCTTTCTGCCGTTGCGGGGTTATGGAATCAGATTGAGCGCGACTTAAACAAGAAAGTCGATCTCATCACGGCTCACAATCGAATGCGTCCGGGACTAAAACATTCCATCGAGAGCGAAGTAGTCTATGGATAAAAAAGACGCTAAAGAGCTTCTTGAATTTGTAATTGAGAGCATACAAGTCGTCAAAAAGAGGATGAAATCGGTTCAATCTATCGATGATCTTTTAGACACCGAAGAGGGACAAGAAAAACTCGACTCCATCTTGATGCGTATGCAGGCAATCGGCGAAGCCATCAAAAATTTAGACAAAAGGTATTCCGATCTTTTGAATAACGAAAAAGATTCTTCTTATTGGAGCGAAATAATCAAAATGCGTGAGATGATTTCTCACCATTATCTCAATATCGATGCCGAAATCGTTTTTAATACGATTCGAAGCGGTGAACTCGATGAACTCAAATCACATATAGATCATATAATTCAGCGGGAGTTGTTTTCATCGCAGAAAAGTATTTTTTGAAGATATGTTTGAAAAAATCTCCGCATATTAACCTTTTTACAACTTTTCTCCCCTCAACCTCAGCGCATTCGCAATCACCGACACCGAGCTGAAACTCATCGCGGCCGCCGCGATCATGGGGGAAAGGAGCAGCCCGAAATAGGGATAGAGGACCCCCGCCGCGATCGGTATCCCCGCGGTGTTGTAGACGAAGGCGAAAAAGAGGTTTTGGCGGATGTTACGCATCGTGGCGCGGCTGAGGCGGCGGGCGCGGACGATGCCGCGAAGGTCGCCCCGCACGAGCGTGATTCCCGCACTCTCCATCGCGACGTCGGTCCCCGTTCCCATCGCGATCCCCACATGGGCCTGCGCGAGGGCGGGGGCGTCGTTGATCCCGTCTCCGGCCATCGCGACGATGCGCCCCTCGCGCTGAAGCTCTGCGATAATACGCGCCTTGTCCTGCGGAAGCACTTCGGCTTCCACCCTCTCGATCTGCAATCTTGCGGCGACCGCTTCGGCCGTGATGCGGCTGTCCCCGCTGAGCATCACGATCCGTATTCCCTCGGCGTACAACGCCGCGATCGCTTCGGGGGTGTTCTCCTTGATCGGATCGGCGACGCCGACCAGCCCCGCGGCCTGCGCATCCATCGCGACAAACATCACGCTCTGCCCCTCCTGCCGCAGGCGATCCGCCGCTGCGGCCCAATCCAGCGGATCGATCCCCAGCCGTTCCAGCAGCCTGAGGTTCCCAACTGCCACGCTGCGCCCCTGCACGCTCCCGACGACCCCCTCCCCCGTAACCGATTCGAAACGCTCGGGCGCTGTGAGTTCCATCCCCCGTGCCTGCGCCCCCCGCACCACCGCTTCGGCGAGGGGGTGTTCGCTGGAGCGCTCCAGCGAGGCCGCCAGACGCAAAACGTCTTGCTTGTCCAGCCCTTCCCGGACGATGAGGGTCATCAGCTGCGGCTTCCCCTCGGTGAGGGTCCCCGTTTTGTCGATGACGAGGGTATCGACCTTTTCCATCATCTCGAGGGCTTCGGCGTTTTTGATCAGCACGCCGTGGGTAGCCCCCTTCCCGGTCCCCACCATGATCGATATGGGCGTCGCCAGCCCCAGCGCGCAGGGGCACGCGATGATGAGGACCGCCACCGCATTGATCACCGCGTACGCGAGCGAGGGTTCCGGCCCCCACAGATACCAGACGACGAACGCCGCGAGCGCGGTGACGACGACGGCGGGGACGAAATACCCCGCCACGGCATCGGCCACGTTCTGGATCGGGGCGCGGGAACGCTGCGCCTGCGACACCATCGCGACGATCTGGGAGAGGAGCGTGTCGGCTCCGACCTTTTCGGCCCGCAGGATGAAACTGCCGTTGCCGTTGAGGGTCGCGCCGATCACTCGCTCTCCTGCTTTTTTGGAAACGGGGATCGGCTCGCCGCTCACCATCGACTCGTCGACGTAGCTCTCCCCCTCCTCCACGATACCGTCCACGGGTATCTTCTCGCCGGGGCGGACGCGCAGACGGTCTCCACGCTGCACCATCCGCAGATCGATCTCCTCTTCGCTCCCGTCAGGACGGACGATCCGGGCCGTCGTCGGTGCCAGAGCGAGCAGCAGCCGGATCGCCTCGTTGGTGCGGCTGCGGGCGCGCGCTTCGAGCAGCTGCCCCAGCAGCACCAGCGCCGTGATCACCGCCGCGGCTTCGAAATAGACGGGTACCACCCCATGCATCGTCATGTGCGGGGGAAAGATGCCGGGAAAGATCACCGCTACGGCGCTGTAAATCCATGCCGTACCGATCCCCATAGCGATGAGGGTGAACATGTTGAAATTGCGGGTGCGGAGCGACGCGAGAGCACGGGTAAAGAAACTCCACCCGCCCCACCATACGACGAGCGCCGAGAGAATCAGTTCACCCCACTGGCGGAGTTTCGGATCGATGATAGTCACGAACACTTCGGGCCACATCTCCGATCCCATCGCGCTGATGAACACCACGCACGCCAGCGCAGCGCTCACCCACAGACGGCGCGTCAGATCGTCTGTCTCGTCGTTCCCCTCCGCGAGGCTCGCTTCTTTGGGTTCGAGTGCCATGCCGCATTTGGGACACGTTCCGGGCCCTTCCTGCTCGATTTCGGGATGCATGGGGCAGGTATAGATCGCACGGTCGATCGTGCAGCTGTTATCGGGACAGGCGGTGGGGTGTGGAGAACTGTGCAGATAGTTTTCGGGATACTCGGTGAATTTCATGCGGCATGATTCGGAGCAAAAATAGTAATGCGCTCCGTCCGCTTCGGCTTGATAGGGGGTGGAATCAGAAACTTCCATCCCGCAGACGATGTCTTTTGGCATCTTTTCCCCCTTGAACCAATTCGGAAAACTTATAACATACGCCTCTCGCTCTTACTATTGTAGCACTTTTGCGCGACGCTATACGAACCGTATGTTAATGTCGGTACAATTAGAGATACCATTTTCGGAGCGAAAACCCGTTTGGAAACGCATCGTCATGCCATCCGCATTGTCCAAGATCACGACCGTTTCGTCGTCGCACTCAAGCCTGCGGGAGCCAATTTCCACTCCGAAGAGGAGGCCGGATTCGTCGTACAGCTCTCCGAACAGCTCGGACAGCCTCTCTACAGCGTCCACCGCCTCGACAAGATGACCTCAGGGCTGCTGATCCTTGCCAAAACCCCCGAAGCGGCGGCGGAGTTCACCCGCATGTTCGAAAACCGTGAAGTCGAGAAATACTATCTCGCCATCAGCCTGCGCAAACCGAAAAAAAAACAGGGGTGGATCAAGGGGGACATGACCAAGGCGCGGCGCGGGGACTACAAGCTCCTATCGACGATGGAGAACCCCGCGATCACCCAGTTCGTCAGTGCATCACTTCGTCCCAACGAGCGGGCGTTTCTCATCAAACCCCACACCGGAAAGACCCACCAGATCCGCGTCGCCCTCAAAGCGATCGGAAGCCCGATTGCGGGAGACGAGCGCTATGCGCAGGCCGATGAAGCGCGCAAAGAGGATCGGGGCTATCTGCACGCCTATGCGCTGCGGTTTGGCTTCGGCGGGGAATCGTTTGCATTGGTCCTTCCGCCCGAGGAGGGGGAACGGTTCACAAGTACGGCGATGACAGCGCAATTAGAAAATTGGAGCGAACCGTGGACATGCTTCTGAGCCGATCGATCGACACGCCGCTGGGAATGATGCTGGCCCGAGCCGACACGCAGGCGATCGTCTCCCTCGATTTCACCAGCGAGGCGGCAGTTATGCCAAATTCCGATCATCCCCTGCTGCTGCGCCTCGAACAAGAGCTGAGAGAGTATTTCGAAGGGAAGCGGAAGGAGTTTACCCTCCCCCTCGCTCCACAGGGAACCCTGTTCCAGAAAGCGGTCTGGGAGACCTTGTCAACCATCCCCTATGGGGAAACCCTCTCCTACGCGCAGGAAGCCGAGCGCTTCGGCAATCCCAGAGCCGTCCGCGCCGTGGCAAACGCCAACGGCCGCAACCCGATCAGCATCCTCATCCCCTGCCACCGCGTCATCGCCACCGGGGGCGGGCTCGGCGGATATACGGGCGGGGTGGAGAAAAAAGCGTTTCTCCTTGCGCTGGAGCAACGGCAAAAATCACGGTAAAATACGCCAAACCCTACAAGGAGCACCCATGCGCCTCTCCACCCTTTTCGCCGGCTTGCTGCTCGCGGCATCCCTCGATGCGGGGGAATTCACCCTTCGCAGCCACGATCTTGCCGGTCAGCTCACGATGAAACAGGTCTATTCTGGCTTCGGATGCACCGGCTCGAACATCTCCCCCGAACTCCACTGGAGCGACGCCCCCAAGGGGACCAAGAGCTTTGCGGTGACCGTTTACGATCCCGACGCCCCGACGGGGAGCGGATGGTGGCACTGGGTCGTCTTCAACATCTCCGCTTCGGTGACCTCCCTTCCTGCCGACTTTGGCAACACGGCCAAAAAACAGCCCCTCTCCGCCGTGCAGAGCATCACCGATTTCGGGAAAACGGGTTTCGGCGGCGCCTGCCCGCCCATCGGTGACCGTCCCCACCGCTATTTTTTCACGGTCCATGCGCTGAACGTCGATCATCTGGATCTGGACGAAAAAGCCTCCCCCGCCCTCGTGGGGTACATGCTGACGATGCACACGATCGCCAAATCGACCCTCGTGTCGTACTACGGGCGCTGAACGGTTTCTCGTTCCCAACGTCCTCGTTGGGAATCAGCCTGATTTATACCATCCAGACACTCACTATTATCCATCACACGATACACTTTCGATGATTATTTGACAAAGGTTTATGCTATGACCCAAATTTTGATTGTTATTGCCGTCGCGCTCATCATCTATCTCCTCACCCGCAACGTCAAAATCGAAACGCACACCTATTCGCGCAGCCAATTTGCGGGATTTAAACTCACCAAAGAATCATTAGCCTACAGCGAACTGGGGCTCTTTACCGCATTGTGCGCCAAAGTTGCCAAAGCGGACGGCAAAGTCGATGGGCTCGAAGCTGAACTCATCGGCAATATGTTCAACGACATCAGCTCCCTCTTCCCCGATCCCGTAAAGACCAAAGCGCTTCTCAAAGAGATATTCAACGAAGAGAAAGATGCTCCTCATAACCTCGACCGGGTCGCACAGGCTCTTTATGACGTACTGCGGAATGACCCCCACAAACGCCAGAAGATGATGGAGTTTTTGGTCAATCTCACCTACATCGACGGTACGCTGAGTCAAAGCGAAGAGGAGATGGTACGCCGTATCGGATACTATATGGGCTTTAGTGAAGCGGACATCGCATCGATGATGGAGCGGTTCGGTTCATTTCATCGCCATAGCATCAAAGAGAGTTCCGTCGATCAAGCCTATACGCTATTGGGGATCAGTGCCCAAGCCGGCAATGACGAAGTAAAAAAAGCGTACCGGGCACTCGTACGTGAATACCACCCCGATCTTATCAAATCTCAAGGGGCATCGGATGATTACCTCAAAGAAGCGACCGAAAAAGTTCAAGAGATCAACGCCGCCTATGAGATGATCAAAAAAACACGGGGGATGTAATCAGCCCTTTCGTCGGGCGTTGAATACCACGACCGCCGCAAACGCCAGCGCACATCCGATGATCGTCGAAAGTTCTATCGTCTCACCGTATACGATCATACTGGATACAATCGCCCCGATGGGAACGATAAACATGAACACCCCCGTTCGGTGCGCTCCCACCTTCCCCGCCGAAGCAAAAAACAAAGCGGTGCTGAGCGTTCCGGGGAAAATGCCGATAAAGAGGATCGTCCACCAGAACGTCATGTCGTATTTTGAAAACGCAAACGGTTCATGCGGCATTGCGAACAAAAGGTTCGTGCTCATCGCGACGCCGAACACCACCGTCGTGTAGAGCATCGGGGTGACGTGCCTGGAAGCTTTTTGCGATACGATCGTCACCAGTGCCCATACAACTGCCGCCGCCGCGAAATAGATGTTTTCAAGTTCCAAAAATGCCCATCCCTGAGTCGGGACTTTGAGGAGAACCAAAGCACCTACCGATCCCAGGGCGAGTGCCAAAATCTCTTTGGCCGACACCCCAAGCCCCAGCAATGCAATCGAGAGAGCGTAGGTGATGATCGGCGACGTCGAGGTCACCAGCGTCCCGCCGTATCCCGCCTGACCGTGCAGCAGCCCCGCAAAGAAAAAGTAGTTGAACACCGACGTCAGCAACCCCGCGACGATCATGTAGATTACCCCCCTCCGATCCGACCGCAGAGGCGATCTCATGATCCATATCAGGGGAACGATCGATGCGAACGAAACGGCATAGCGCCAGAACGCCGCCACTTCGGCATTGGAATGCAGCGCAGCGACCTTTCCCGCCGTCCACGCCACACCCCACAGCAGCATGGCGACGATCATTCCGGTGAAATAGAGGGCTTGGGGGTGATGTTTCATGGCGTGATTGTGCTGTGTTTTGGCTTTGAAGGGAATGAATCGGACGAACCGCTAAACGGTAGCCCTTGACATTGTTACCCATTCGTATTAAGTTAGCATATAGCGCAGTTAAAGGAGAAAAAAATGTCACAGATCATTCACCGTTCACGCGAACGCGGCATTGCCGAACACGGATGGTTGCACAGCCGGTTCAGCTTTTCGTTTGCCGAGTATCATAACCCGAATCGAATGGGATTCGGAGCGTTGCGTGTCATCAACGACGACGTTATCGAAGCGGGGATGGGATTTCCGATGCACCCCCACAAAAACATGGAGATCGTCTCCATCGTGACCAGGGGCGCTCTCGAGCACCGTGATTCGGAAGGAAATCGGGGGGTAATCGAGGCGGGACAGATCCAGTACATGAGTGCGGGATCGGGTGTATTTCATTCGGAATATGCAACACCCCAAGCCGATGCTCACCTCTTTCAAATCTGGATCCATCCCTCCCGAAAAGGGGGGGCGCCTCTGTACGACAACCGCGATTTCAGCGACATCGACCAATCCAACCGCTGGGCGGTACTCGTCTCCGGCGACGGAAAGGAAAATTCTATTCGAATACGCCAGAATGCCGCGATCTATTCGACCGGGCTCGATGCGAACCGGGACATCGCCGTCCCAAAAGTCCAACCCGGCCACGGACGATTGCTTCTCGTCATCGAAGGAAGTGTCACGATCGCCGGCCATGTTCTCGAAGCCAGAGACGAAATACAAATCACCGACGAAGAGGAGTACATTCTGAGGGCACTGAGCCCGGCCAAAGTTTTACTGTTTGACGTGTCCATGCACTGACGTCGAGATGCGTTATGATACAATCGCGGCAGCGTTTGGCAAGGAGAGAAGTATGCTGCGATCGTTTACGACCGAACCCATGAGCGCGATTCTCGCGTGGGCCCAAAAATCGCTTGAGCAAACCGATACGTTCTCGTTTGAGGTCCTCAACCCCGACGTTGCACGGGGGTACTACGCGGGGGAAAGCGTCACGATCGGAGAGACGGAGTATCTCTACCGTTCCTACAAAGCCTGGAACGATCTGGCCGAGCTTCTCTTCTGCCGTCTGCTGACCCCCGAAAAAATCACCGAACATACCGTCCGGCTGACGTTGGAGAAAATCGACCGAAGTGATTCGTTCCACCACTCGTGTGAAAAAGAGGAAAAATACGGCACCGCATCCGAATTTTCCCGTATCCGGAAAAACGAAGAACCGGCATTCCTCTTCGCGTACCTGCGCGCCCTGCACAGCGTCAGGACGGGAGAGAAAAAACGGATTCTGAACCTGGGGATCAACACGGGGGACGAGTTCGATCTGATCCGACGCATCCTCCCGGATGAGATCTACCGGGAAATCGAACTTGTCGGAGTCGACCATTCCGAAAGCGCGATCGCCCTCGCCCGACAGCGGTTTGATGAAGGAAATGCGGCGTTTTACGTCCACGACATCAACCATCTGGAGACGCTTGCGGTGGGACGATTCGACCTCATCGTCTCGATCGGTACCCTCCAAAGCCCCGGCATCGATTTCAAGCCGCTCTTTATGCAACTGGTGCAGGAGTATCTGACCCCGCAGGGGGCGATGATACTTGGCTTTCCCAATTGCCGGTGGATGGACGGAGAGATGATTTATGGCGCGAAGGCCCCCAATTACCCCTATTCGGAACTCTCGCTCGTCATCAAGGACATCCATTACTGCAAAAAATACCTGCAACAAAAAAAGTTCCGCGTCACCGTAACCGGAAGAGACTACCTGTTTCTCACCGCCACGCGTATCCAAACGGCGCATTAACCGTGTAAACGGCGAATATGCTACAATAAATCCATGATACGTTATTTATTTTTATTATCGCTTGTCGTACTGCTACCGTTGGGAGCGGCAGCGATACCCGCCGACAAAATCGACGCGTCGCTCGCGGCACTGGGAAGTGAGGAGCGGCTTTCCGATTCGAAAACCCTCGCTCTTCTGCTGGAGCGGTATTCCCCTTCCGTTTCGATTCTCCACCGCCGCCACCGTACTACTGCCGCCGAACACCGCGCAATTGAAGAAGCGTTTGCCGAAGCGGGCATTCCCCCCTTTTTCTCGCTGATCCCCTACTGCGAATCGAAATTCGATCCCGACGCACGCGGATACGGAACCGCCGGATTGTGGCAGTTCACCCGCCAGAGCGCCCGCAATTTCGGCCTGAACGTCCAGAAAGGGAACGATGAACGTCTCAACGCGCAACGCTCGACCGAAGCCGCGATACGCTACATCAAAAGCCTCAAACGTCAGTTCGGAAGCTGGTATCTGGCCGATTTCGCCTACGGAATGGGCGAGGGAAAACTGCAACAGCTGATCCGCCGTAACGGGAGCAAAAAGCTTTCCGTACTGCTCAAAGATCCCCACTTCCCCTCGGGGACCAAAGCCCATTTTGCCAAAACGCTGCTGCTGCAGGCACGGATCGCCGCGGCAAAAGAAGAAAAAGAATAAACGCGATGCCGCCTCTCTCGAAAGAGAGGAGACGGTAGAGAGGAAAGATTAGAAGCGGTAGCCGATTTTGACCTGCGCGCGGTAGTTGTCGAGGTCTTCTTTATAGGTGTTCGTAAGCTCGGCTTTCTGCGTCCACTGGTAGCGGATATCCGCCCCCGTATAGATTTCGCGGCTGATGTTGTATTTGAGCCCCGTCCCGGCCTGAAGGGTAAAAACCGTATCGCTTTTGTCCATATCCGAGAAAATCACGCCGAATCCCGGACCGAATCCCCACTCGACACCGTTGCGGAGTGTAATCAGGTAATAGGGGTTGAACTCGAGGTTGGTCATCGACAACCCGTCGCTGTTAAAGCGGTTCAGCATGATCTGCTGACGGAGGTTGTCCCAGGGAAGGGTAAAGACGGGGCAATCCAGAGAGATTTCGATCCCTGCCGTCTGACCTGCGGCCGAAACGTTTTTAAGATTCATGTACCCCGCGCTCACGCCTACCTGGATATTCGGGCAAAAACCCGCATCAAGAATCGGAAGGGCTTTAAATTCCCCTGCCGACGCATGCGCGCCGATCAGAAGGGATGCCGCGAGGGCAGTTTTGGCCAAAGTTGTCAGTCTCATTCTCACTCCTGTATAGTCGATTGGAAGAGACAAGTATAGCGCAGTTCGGATAAAATGTGATAGATATGTGATGGGAAATCCCCGTACGGGGAGAGAAGCGCTTAGCCGATGTTCGTGTAAACGGCCTGGACGTCGTCGTCCTCTTCGATACGGTCGATCAGCTTTTCGATATCGACCATCTGTTCGTCGGTGAATTCCACCGTCGTGTTTGGAATACGTTCCAATGCCGCTTTGGAAGGGGCGATATCGAGCTCTTCGAGTGCCGCCGAAAGGGTTCCGAACGCGGTGTAATCACCCGTTACGCTCACTTCGCCTTCATCCTCTTCAAGCTCTTCAAGCCCCGCATCGATCAGCGCCATTTCCAGCTCTTCAAGGTCCATCTCGGGTTTGGGGAAGCTGAACACCGCTTTGCGGCTGAACATGAACTCCAGCGCGCCGTTGTTGAGCATCTCCCCTTTGGCTTTAGAAAAGTAGCTGCGGATGTTTCCGACGGTACGGGTGTTGTTATCGGTCGCGCATTCGACGAAGATGAGAACGCCGTGCGGCCCTTTCCCCTCGATGTTCACCTCGATAATGTTGGCCGCGTCTTTACCGAACGCCCGTTTGATCGCCGCTTCGATGTTGTCTTTGGGCATATTCTGCGCTTTCGCCGTCAAGATCGCCGTACGAAGCTTGGGATTCATTTCGGGATCGGCACCCCCCTCTTTGGCCGCCATCGTAATGATTTTGCCCAGTTTCGGGAAAACTCTCGACATATTTCCCCAGCGTTTCATTTTGGCCGCTTTGCGGTATTCAAACGCTCTTCCCATGCGGTATGCTCCTCTGTGTGATCTGTAAAAATTGGTCGAATTATAGCCGTTTTAGCCGATTATGACAACCGCCTCCGGGCTGAAAAATTGATCAGATAGACCGCCGCCATGCTGATCGCTCCGCCGATCAGCAGCGACGTCGAGGGAATTTCATCCAGGAGAAGATAACTGCTCGCCAGCGCGCAGACGGGAACGAGAAACATATACGAACTCGCCCTCCCCGAACCCATCTTGCCCGAAGCGACAAAATAGATCGTGGATGCGACCGTCTGTCCCAGTACGGAGAGATAGATCAACGCTCCCCAGAACCGTGCATCCTGCTCGAAAACCGAGCCGATGCCGTGAGGATAAGCGACGAAAAACATCCCTGCCGTCGCGATCAGCCCCAGTAAAAACGTATAATGGATCGGATCGAGATGGAGGTGGGAACGCTGCGCGGCAAGGGTGAGGACCGCCCACACCGCAGCGCACCCGACGAAGACGAGGTTCCCTCCATGCAGCAGCACTTCGCCCTCCCACACCTGCACCATGACCGCTCCGCCGATCAAACCGATGACCAGGCCAGCGATGTGGCGGCGGGTCGGTTTCATTCCCAGTACGGCTACGGCGATCAGAACCGTCAGCACGGGACTGAGCGTCGTGATGACGACGCCCCCTGCCCCCGCGCTGCCGACATAGACGCCGTAAAAAGACAACGCCATGAAAAGGGCATTGAGCAACGCGCTGAGCGATGCCCACCCCAGTGCCTGGGCACTCAGGCGCAAGGGCTTCCGGCGCCACCACAAAATCGGCACGAAAGCCGCAGCCATCAGAGCGAAACGCCAAAAAGTGGCCACTTCCCACGACACGCTCTGCGAAAGGATTTTGAGCGCCGGCCAGCCGCCGCCCCAGAGCATCATCGCGAGGATCATCAAAAAAGGGAGGGGAGCGTTCATAAAAAGGGTGTCCTAACCGCGCAAAAGCGGGTTAGAGGTCGATGTGGACGATATCGCTTTGGATATTGTTGAACAGGAGCGAGCGGTTGTCGACGCGGTGCTGGTAGAGGAACGTATGGGGTTTCATGTTCCGAAGGACGGTCGTATTGTAATAATAGGCGTTCGAACAGCGTCCGATAAAGAGGAACGAAAAGAGGAGTTTGATACGGGGATTTTCGAAAATCTCGCTGGGCTGCGCGAGGAAAGTGAGGCCGAATTTTTTGAGGTTTACCAGATCGAAGATGTAGAAAATAAAATCTTCGAATTTCGCGTGGAACCCTTCGACGTTGGCGATATCCTGCATGAAATAGTAATAGTTGTCGAGAAGCTCGCGTTTTTGCATCATCCGTGAGAGCTTACTCTTGATGTCGCGCTTGCTGGCAAAATACGAGGGGTTGACGGCCATGTAGATGTTTTTGCGTTCACCGATCGCGGCATCGACGGCGGCATCAAACGCATCGCTTTCGTCAAAGCGCATGTAGTGGAATTCACTGCCGTGTTTGAAACGCTCTTCGATCTGGTCGATTTCCGGATCGGAAAAGTCGAGGTAAAGGGTCGGGATACCGTTGTCGATGACGAATTCGCGGATTTTGTTGGCCAGATGGGTTTTCCCCGAACCCGGTTCAGCCAGGATCAGCGTGTTTTCACGCAAGACGCGGTCGTGCAGTTCAAGGTTGGCAATCGAGTTTTTAAATTTTCCGATTTTTCGTTTCATGGTCGTATCCGGTGGATGAAATAATTATAAAAGCGAGTATAGCCAAATAAAGATAAATGGCCCGAATCGGGGAGGCACGGCTGCGCCTATTGCCACCGCTCTTGCGTTATCGTAACATCCCCCGCATCCGAATGAAGACTCATTTCGCCGTCGCTGACCGTAGCGGAAAGACGCATCGAGCGGCCGTAGAGTTTTTCGATCTCCCCGGCGTCGAGATGGATGATTTGCAGATTCCTGAACCGCGCGAACGTACTCCCGTTTTGACGCCACCACGCACTCGCGGCCTTGGCGTTATAGGTGTAGACGATGACCTTCTCGCTCCGTCCGCACGCTTTGCGCAGCCGCTTCTCGTCCACCTGCCCCAGATCGATCCACAGTTGTATGTCCCCGCCGTAATCCTTCTCCCACAAATCGGGTTCGTCTTCCCCCCCGATCCCCTTGGTGATTACCAGACGCTCGGTTGCGTTGAAGGCGAAAGCGACGAGACGCATCATCAGCCGTTCGTCGGTCTCGGAAGGGTGCTGCGCAATCGTGAGATCGTGCGTTTCGTAGTAGTTGCGGTCCATATCGGCGATGTTGAGCTGGACTTTGCAGATGGTCGAACCGGCGGCCATAGGTACTCCTTGGATAAAACGGAACTATGGCATAACGGGGCTTAGAAGACCTCGCTTCACGGAAAAATGTGATCGATTCGTATAATTGCGACAAACTGTTTAAATATTAATCATAAAACTGATTTTATTATCAAAAACAATCTCTATACTTTTAAGACTTAAAAATCCGAAAAGGAGCTTTCGATGAAATTCGCTGATTTTAAAAAGGAAGGACACTGGCCGACGCTGCTCGCCGCCTTTCTCTATTTCGACTTTAGTTTCATGATGTGGACGATGTTGGGGCCATTGGCCACCGAGATCAACGAATCACTCACCTCTCGCGGTTTTGCCATGAACGACGACCAGACGGCGACACTCCTCGCCGTTCCGGTACTGGCGGGGGCGATTTTACGACTAGTGCTAGGAATTTTCGTCGATAAATTCGGACCCAAAAAAACCGCGTTGGTATCACAGATGATCGTTATCGCTACCCTCTTTTATGGGTATTTGAATGCCGAAACAATCAGTTATGATGAGTTGTTGTTCGTCGCTTTGGGTCTGGGATTCGCAGGTGCGTCATTCGCCGTTGCCCTCCCCCAAGCGGGACAATGGTACCCTCCCCGTCTGCAGGGAACGGTTCTGGGGATCGCGGGTGCGGGCAACATCGGTGTCGTCATCGACTTTTTGTTCGCTCCGAAAATCGCCGAAATCTGGGGGTGGCCGTCAGTCTTTCTCGTCGGCGGAGTACTATCGTTCATCGTCCTCATCGCCTATGTGTTCATGGCCAAAGACGCTCCCTCATCGGTGTATAAAGCCAACCCGAAAAAATTGGGGGACTATCTGAAACTCATGCGCGATCGCGATACGTGGTGGTTCAACCTCTTTTATGCCGTCAGTTTCGGAGGATTTATCGGCTTCGCCAACTACATGAAAGTCTATCTGATGAATACCTATGAACCGGAGATGAGCGCATTCGGTCTGAATGTGATGGACGAGGGGAACGTCAAAGTGATCGCCGGCTATTTCGGAGCGCTCTGTATCTTTGCCGGTGCGTTGCTTCGTCCGGTGGGCGGTGCCGTTGCCGATAAAATGGGGGGGGTTAAATCGCTTTATGTGTTTTACGGTAGTATCATCGTATTGGCGTTCGTCAGTGCTTTTGTCAGCCTGCCGTTTTGGGCAGCGATTGTGGTGATGTTTCTCATCATGGCGAATCTGGGGATGGCGAACGGTTCCGTGTTCCAGCTCGTCCCTCAGCGTTTCGGCAAAGACATCGGTGTCATGACGGGTCTGATCGGGATGGCAGGCGGTTTGGGCGGAACGGCGCTCATCAAAACGTTCGGATGGTCACAGGGAGCGTATGAGGGCTATACCGCCGGATTTATCATCTTTGCGGTGATGACCATGGTGGCTATTAGCGGAATCAGTCTGGTGAAAACACGATGGCGCACCACATGGGGCGCGGTGTCAGGAGCAAGAATCTAACCATGTTGAAACTTCACGCTTCCGAATTCATCCTCCCCAAAGACGCCACCACAGGCGATGATGCCTGCGGATACGGCATCATCGATAATACGCTGATGGTGAGCGTATTGTGCGACGGGGTCGGAAGTGCCGCACGCGGGGGAACCGCTGCGAGGCAATGCGTCAAATTTTTCCTCGATCAGTTCAAAAACCGTCCCCGTGCGTGGGATATCCCCAAAACGATGGAGGTTTTTACCCGCCACATCAACAGCCTCCTGTTCAAAGAATCGATGACCCAATACGGAAAAATCGAGCTCCTCACGACACTCTGCCTCGCCATTATCGAGGGGGAAAATCTCTATACCCTCAATCTGGGTGACTCGCGCATCTATCTCCTCAAAAAGAACGGTGAGTTTATCCAGCTAAGCGATGATCACACCATGGATGAGGAATACCTCTCCCATGTCCTCACCTCTGCCTGCGGTCTGAGCGAAAACATCGATCCGGCTATCCGAACGACAACGATCGAGGCGGGGGATACGCTGGTGCTGTGCAGTGACGGCGTTTACACTCTTCTGGAAGAATCCGATTTTAGAGATCTGATCCAAAAGGGGCTGGGAGCCAGCACCATCATCCACAATGCCGCCCAAACCAGCGAACCGAAAAATCGGGATGACATGGCGTTGCAACTTTTTCGTATCGAGAGCCTCGATCCTCTCCACGCTATGAAAAACTCCCCTTTGCCGATCCCTAAAACGCTTGATGAAGGGCAAATCATCGACGGTTATACCCTCATATCACCGATGATGGAACATCGCCGTATTTGGAAAGTGCTCAAAGACTCGGAAATGTATGTGATGAAATTCCCCCTCAACGATGATGAAGACTCCCTCGATGCCTTTGTCCGCGAAGCGTGGTACGCCAAACAGATCAGCCACAAAGCGTTCCCTCATGCATGGGTGCCGGAACATCGAAGTATGCGCTATTATCTGATGGAACGGGTGGAGGGGATAAATCTCAAAGAGTATCTCAAAAATCGTACCCTTTCGGTCGATAACGCAATCGAACTGGGAAAATTTCTCCACCGCGCCGAAGCCCATCTCCTCCATTTGGGTCTCGTACACGGCGATATCAAGCCCGATAATATCCTCGTCTATCAACGAGACGGCGAAGCGGGAGTCCACTATAAAATGGTCGATTTCGGTTCCGTCGTCGAGATTTTTTCGCAGAACTCCCGTGCGGGAACCCCCACCTACATCGCGCCGGAACGCTTCAGCGGCAGTGTTATCAACGAATCAAGCGAAATTTTCTCGATCGGAGTCACCCTCTATTGGGCGCTTACGGCACATTTTCCTTACGGAGAGATCGAACCTTTCCAGAATCCTACATTTAAAACTCCAAAACGCCCCTCCAAGCTCAACAGCAATATCCCGTTGTGGCTCGATTCGGTGATTATGCGCTCTATCGCTATCTCACCCGATCAGCGCTATCGCCATTATTCCGAACTGTTCTACGATCTGAAAGATCCCCAAAAAGTCAAACCCTATTTCAGTTCCTCCACACCGCTTATCGAGCGTTCTCCGGTGACTTTTTATAAAATCGGATTTATAATTCTGTTAATGTTAGAGATTATCACCTTTTATCTCTACGTCACCAAATAAAAGGTTTTCAATGCTCTCTTCCGCCTGCCAAGATACGATCCGTGCCGCCGTATGGCTCTCTACGAAAGAAAAAGGGGAATTTCATCGTATTCAAGTGATCAGTGAAGCATTGGATTTGCCGTTTCATTTTTTGGCAAAATCACTTCAAAAGCTGGTTCATGCGGGGATTTTGATCTCACAACGCGGAGCCGCTGGGGGGGTAACCCTCGCCAAAGAAGCTTCCGATATCACCCTCATCTCCATTATCGAAGCGGTGGACGGTACCGTCTTTTTTGATAACTGTGTACTGGGGATCGGAGAGTGCGAAGCCGAAAAGCCGTGCGCGCTTCATGCCCAATGGGACGTTTGGCGCCAGGAGATGCTGGAAATGTACAGTGCGATGCGCCTCTCGGAAATCACCGACGACGTACTGCTGCGAAAAGTCAAACGGATATAACTCTCCTACTGTTTTTCCAAAACATTTAAACATACAATAAATTGATTATTTTTTAATCATTTTATTGTTTCTATTTCGGACTTTTTACTCTACAATTATTTCAGACAAAATAGTCTTAATATGGAGTGTCTCATGAATACCTTGAATGTTTTAGGGAAAAGTGCATTAATGTTGTCAATGGCTGCGGTGATGGCTATCGCTGCTCCGGAGAAAAAAGAGGTTAAAATCGGCTTCATCGCTCTCACTGACTGTGCACCGATCGTCATCGCCAAAGAAAAAGGTTTTTTTGCCAAACAGGGCCTTAATGTAGACGTCGTCAAAGAAGGCGGCGGATGGGCCGGTATCCAGCAAAAAGTGATCAGCGGTGAGTACGATTACTCTCATGCGCTTGCAGGCATGCCGCTGGCGGCATCCGTCGGGATCAGCGGAAATACGCCGATGTATGCCCTCCTCTCTTTGGACTATAACGGCAATGCGATCACGTTTGGCAACAAAGTGATCGATGAAATGGAGAAATACGGCCTGGATACCGTCAAACGCCCGGTCAGCTCGGCATCACTCAAAAAACTGATCGATGCGAAACGGGCCGCCGAGGGGGCAAAATACAAGCCGCTCGAGTTCGGTATGGTATTTCCGGTCTCTACCCACAACTATGAGATCCGTTACTGGATGTCAGCCAACGGAATCGATCCCGATGCCGATACAACTCTGAAAGTCGTTCCGCCGCCGCAAATGGTTGCCAACCTCCAAGCCGGCAACATTGACGGTTATTGTGTCGGTGAACCATGGAACGAGCGTGCCGTTATGGCAAACCTGGGTTCATCCCTCGTCACCAACTACGATATCTGGAACAATAATCCCGAAAAAGTTCTGATGTCGACCAAAGCATTTGCGGATAAAAATCCAGAAACGACCCAAGCTGTCATGAGAGCGATCATCGAAGCGCAAAAATGGCTCGATGCCTCATGGAACAACCGCAAAGAAGCCTCTGCAATCCTCTCAAAAAAAGAGTATGTCAACGCTCCGAAAGATGTCATCGACAACTCCATGACCGGAACCTTTCAGTATCTTAAAGGCAAACCGACCGAACCGAATCCGATGTTCAACGTCTTCGCCAACTACTATGCGGCATACCCGTACTACAGCCACGGCATGTGGTTCCTGACTCAAATGGTCCGATGGGGGCAGATCACCAAGCCTATCGATATGAAAAAGACGGTCGAAGCGGTCTATCGTCCCGATCTCTTTGCCAAAGCGGCAAAATCAGTCGGATACAGTCTCCCGCCATCCCCATGGAAAATCGATGGGAAAGATCCGTTCAACAAATTCGTTGACGGGAAAATCTTCGATCCCAACCGTGCGGTGGATTATATCTATGACAACAAAGTCAACCATGCCAAAGTGACCAAAGCCGCAATGATGAAAGCAAACAACTGGAAAGTCAAAACGGCTCAGCCGACCTACGTTTGCCCTTATGGGCCGGCGGGATGTGCCAGCCCGAAATATGTCAAATAAAAAATAGCACTCACAAGGGATAAACCATGAATTCCAAAGCAATTGAGCTGATGAAGCGGATCGTTCTTCCGCTCATTCTACTGGCGGTCATCATCGCCGGATGGTCGGCATTGGCCAGCCAGGTCGATCAGTTCCCGACCCCGAGCGATACCTATGATGTCGCCAAAGAGGTATTCGCCGACCCGTTCTATGTCAACAACGAAGATGACAAAGGGATCGGATGGCAGGTTCTCAACTCGCTCGAGCGGGTATTTGGCGGATTTGCCTTGGCGATTCTCATCGGAGTCCCTCTGGGTCTTTTGATCGGGATGAGCGAAAACGCCTTTATTGCATTGAACCCGTATATTCAAATATTAAAACCGGTTTCCCCGCTGGCCTGGCTTCCGCTACTGCTGTTCGTCTTTAAGGACATTAACCTCACAGCGATCAGTACGATTTTTATCACCTCGATCTGGCCGATCATCATCAATACGGCTCTGGGGGTCAGAAGCGTCAGCCTGGATTACCTAAACGTCGCGCGTGTCCTGCAGTTTTCGCCGCTCGAGAAAGTATTTCAGATCATTCTCCCCGTCGCCGTACCGTTTATCTTTACGGGGATGCGCCTCTCACTAGGCATCGCATGGCTGGTCATCGTCGCGGCGGAAATGCTCACGGGGGGAATCGGTATCGGTTTCTGGATTTGGGATGAATACAACAATCTGAACTACCACTCGATCATCATCGGGATCGCGATCGTCGGTATCGTCGGTCTGATACTCGATTCGATCATGGGGCTGATCGCCAATTTCTTTGATTATCGCAAACGGGGAATACAATGAGTGCAAAACCATTTTTGAAAATCGACAACGTCGATAAAATCTTCCCTCTGGGGGGAGGAAAAGAGTATGTCGCACTGCGCAATGTACAAATCGATATCCGCGAAAACGAGATCATCAGCATCATCGGGCACTCCGGATGCGGCAAATCGACGATTCTGAATCTCATCGCGGGTCTTGATTCGATCACCAACGGAACGATCCTTCTGGAGGGTCAGCATATTAAAGCCCCCGGACCGGAACGTGCCGTGGTGTTTCAGAACCATTCGCTTCTGCCATGGCTCACCGTCTATCAGAACATCGAAATGGCGGTCAAAAAAGTACTCGGCGATGACCTGAGCCCGCAGGAACTGCGTGAACATGTCACCAAATACGTCGACATGGTCAACCTCACCCATGCAAAAGACAAATATCCCGGCGAGATCAGCGGCGGGATGAAACAGCGTGTCGGGATCGCCCGCGCGCTGGCGATTGAACCCAAAGTACTCCTGATGGATGAGCCTTTCGGGGCTCTGGATTCGCTCACACGGGCGAATCTTCAAGACCATCTCATGCGTATCCAGATGCAAACGGGCAATACCGTCGTCATCATCACCCACGATGTCGACGAAGCGGTGTTGCTATCCGATCGGGTCATCATGATGACCAACGGTCCCGAAGCGACGATCGGAGAAGTGCTGGAAGTGAATCTTCCCCGTCCCCGCAAACGTCTGGAGCTTCAGAACAATGCGGAATATATTCGGTGTCGCGAGGCGATCGTAGAATTTTTGTACTCGAAATTTGCCAAAGAAGACGAATGAACCACCGTCTCTTTGATGACGAAAAGAGGCAGATAACCCAAAAACTTACCATAAGGATGAAGGAAATGAAAAAATTGATGTTGTCAGCTTCGGCTGTTCTTGCTCTTGGCAGTGTATCGTCTGTCGCAATGGCGGATGAAGGGTTCAGTGTATTCAGCAATACGAAGTTTAATGGCGAAATCCGCCCGCGTTATGAAAATGTAGATGTCGACAATTCCGGTAAAAAACAGGCTAACGCCTATACGGTACGTGCAACCATCGGTATGGAATCGACACTGTTCGGTGTTGATGGCCTTACTGTAAAAATTGACGGAACGACTGTGCAAGAAATCGGAGGAAACAATTTCAATAGCTCCGCGAACGGCTTGAGCGGGTACGAACTGGTCAAAGATCCTGAACAGAGCCGTTTCTCACAGCTTTATCTTCAATACAAAATGGGAAATACAACGGCCAAAGCGGGTAAACAGATCGTCAACCTCGACAACCAGCGTTTTGTCGGTTCGGTCGACTGGCGACAGATGATGCAGAGCTTCGAAGCGGCGGTTCTCAGCAATACCTCGATCCCGGGATTGACATTGATCGGCGGATATGTATGGGGAGTTGATGGAATCGGAAACACTCCGACAGCCGAAACGGATTCGGTACTGTTCAATGGTTCGTATAAGGTCAACGATACGCTCAAAATTACTGCCTATGACTACATGATTTCATCGACGCATGATACCGTCGGTGCAGCGCTCACCGGTGTCATTCCGGCTGCAGGAGCAAAAGTTGATTATCGTGCAGAATATGCTGTTCAGGGGGATGCGTCACGCGATACCGATGGCGGTACAGTCAACGCGCAGGCTGATGCGTATTATTACAATCTTGAAGCGACTGCCACCATGAACGGAGTGATCGCAGGTGTAGGGTATGAATTCCTGAGCGGAACAAGCGGTTCAGATGGTAAAAGTGCCTTCAGCACCCCTTTGGCAACACTCCATAAATTCAACGGATGGGCGGACATATTCCTTACAACCCCTACCGGCGGATTGGTCGATACCAGCTTAACTCTGGGATATGGTGCGGCAGGGCTTGGAAAAGCGATGGTCGTGTATCACGATTTTGAAACCGATGTTGCCATGAGTGGAAAAAGCGATCTTGGAAGCGAATGGGACATGATGTATACCAATGCGATCCCCGGTATCAAAGGGCTTAACGGGCTTATCAAAGCGGCTTATTTTAATGGTGGAGACGTTGCCGGCAAAACAGCTGATGTCCGCAAAGTCTGGCTTCAACTCGACTACAAATTCTAATCTTCTTTCCCCCTCTGTCGGGGGCAAAGACTCAAGCAGTAGTAAGAAGTTTGACCTTTTCTATCTCTACTGCTTGACTCTTTGTACCGATGCAAAAAAGTTTTTGCACATCTCGATGATTTTATTCTGCCGCTCTTTCCCCACCGGTTCGCTTTGACGGATAGCATGAACCCGATCGATCAAATCATGAATCCCCTCAGGGATAACCGACGTCAAAAATTTCCGCAATGCCGAGCTCACCGCCGGAGCACGTCCGGCCGTGTTGATCCCCACACACAAATCCCCCTCGACGATCAACGCCGGAAAGATAAAACTGCACAATGCCGGTGAATCGACGCAGTTGATCGGAATTTTTTTCTCGATGCAATAACGGTAAATTCTTTCTTGTTCCCCCAAATCATCCAGTGCCCCGATCACCATGTACCGTCCCTCGCAATCGCCGATCTCGTAGGGGCGTTCGATGATCGTGAGGGGATAACCGAGAATACGTATCTCCTCATGAACCTCTGGAGCGATAACGGTTAGCTTGGGGGCAAACTTCGCCAACTGCTCAATTTTACGTAAAGCGACTTCCCCCGCTCCGATCACCAAACAATCCTGATCTTTGAGATCGACGAACATCGGAAACAGTGCCATTCCAAATCCTTTGCAATTAACTGATTAAAAATTAACCAAAAATTTGTTTTTCTTATCGCCATTTTACACTAAACTTTTTAAAGATAAAAAAGTCTGAATAAAAGACGGCAAGGAAATCATTATGCACGGAAAACTCTTTTTAATCGGTTGCGGTCCCGGTGATGCCGATCTGCTCACCTGTAAAGCACTCAAAACCATCCAAAAACTCGACGTTGCCCTCATCGATCATCTCCTCACCCAAGAGATCATCGATCTGATCCCTGAACGTACCAAAGTGGTGTTCGTCGGCAAAGAGAAAGGAAAGCACAGCTTCCCCCAAAGCGAGATCAATGCGATGATCACCGAATATGCCCATCAGGGATACACCGTCGGACGGCTCAAATGCGGTGACCCCTATATCTTCGGGCGGGGAACCGAAGAGGCCATCTACGCCTCGCAAAACGGCATCGAAACCGAAGTGATCCCGGGTATCTCCTCGGCACTCTCAGGTCCAATGTCTGCGGGTATCGCCCCGACCGCACGGGGTGTCAGTACGGGGGTTTCGGTCGTATCGGCGCACCTCTCCGGCGATCTTATAACCGCTGCCAAAGGGGCTCCGAAACCGGCCATTTTGGTGTTCGGCAACGTTGTCCATCTTGCACAGCTCCTCCCCTCCTACCGCTATGAATCCAAGGAGGAACGTTATGACATCGTTACAGCAAGCTAGCGCCGCGCGCAGTGCGAAAAAACACAAGACCGAAGTAATCAAAGAGACTTTTAGCGCTCAGGAAGCCTGGAATCGCCTTTTAGGGTATGCGAAAAGCGGCTATGCATCGATCACCGACGAAGATAAAGATTTTGTTCTCAAAAGCTTCGGTGTCTTCGACCGCCCCGCTACCCCTGAGAGGTTCATGATCCGTGTACGGATTGCGGGAGGTGCCCTCAATATCGCACAGGCGATGGCGATCGCCTACGTCGCCAAAACATTCGGAAACGATTACATCGATCTCACTACCCGCCAGCAGATCGAACTGCGCTACATGAAGATCGAAGATATCCCCGAAGCGCTTGGGCTTTTAGAAGGGGTCGGTTTGACCAGTTACCAAACAGGGGTGGATAATTTCCGAAATATCCTGATCGATCCTCTCGACGGACTCGCCGCAGACAATCTGATATCCTGCCGTCCGATGATGGAGGAGATCCAATCGATTTTTTTGAAAAATCCCGAATGGATCACCACCCTGCCTCGAAAATTCAACATCGGAATCAACGGATCACTCAGCAATCGTTGCAATATCTTTGGACAGGACTTTGCCCTTTCTTTGGCTGAAAAGGGGGGAGTTTACGGATTTAACCTCTATCTTGGGGGACGTGTCGGATGTTTGGCCCAAGATGCCGATATGTTCGTCCTCCCAACCGAAGCGGCGGAGGTATTCGAAGCGGTGGCGATCCTCTTTAAAACCTACGGATTTCGGGATAACCGCAATAAAAACCGTCTCAAATTTCTCATCGATGCGGTCGGGATGGGGGAGTTTAGAGCCGCTATCGAAGAACAATTGGGACGTTCCTTCCCCTCTTCGGGAATCGGTTTAGCCGATAAAGAGGGGGGAGACCATTATGGGAGCGTCACTCTCAACTACGGGCGAAAGGCCCTTTACGTACCCGTACCCTCGGGGGTATTTAGCGGCACCGATCTGTTTGAAGCCGCCCGTATCGCCGAAAGCCAAAACGGAGCCATCCGCCTCACAATCGAGCAAAACCTCATCCTTACGGGGATAAGAGACGAAACCGGTGCCCTCGCTTCCCCCCTCTTTATCAAATTTCCCAATCGCCCCTCACCCTATATGGCGAACCTCATCGCCTGTGCCGGAAGCGAACATTGCCCCTTTGGGGTCATCCCCGGCAAACCCGATGCTATCCGTATGGGAGAGTACCTTAGTCGTGAAGTGCCGATCGAAAATGCCAAAGTCCGTTTTTACTGGTCGGCATGCATCAAAGGGTGCGGTGTTCACGGTGCCGGAGATCTCGGATTTGTCGGATGCAAAGTGGCACGTGAGGGGAAAACCGCGCTGGGGGTCGATCTCTTTCTCGGCGGGAGTCTGACGTCCGATGAAGGTGAAGCCGAGCTGTTTCTCAAAGGGCTCCTTTTGGATGAAGCTCCCGCCTATATCGCCGAATGGATGAAACTTTACCGTGATCTTCGTATCGGTGATGAGAGTTTGGAACACTTTATCAGACGGCTTCGTCATCACTACGAGATCGGTGAAATCGCCGATCTCGTGCGCCATAACTACGCAATCACCCATGAGGGGACAAACGGCTATCTGAGCTTGGATCGGATACGCTAATGAGCGATTCAATCTCTACGGGATGCCCGTTTTGCGGAACGGGATGCGGCTTAAGCGTCGATTTCAGCGACAAAGGGATCAAAGTCAAAGGTGATCCTTCCAACCCCTCCACTCACGGCGATCTGTGTTTCAAACCGATTCAGATGGCCAAGGGGCTCGATGCCGGCCGCCTCACGACACCTCTATACCGCAGTGATAAATCCCAACCGTTTCAACCGATCGGATGGGATGAAGCGGTAGCGATTTTAGCCGATCAGATTAAATCCATTCCCCCAGAAGCCCTCTATTTTTACCTCTCGGGACAGCTTCTTAGCGAAGAGAGCTATCTCTTTACCAAACTGATCAAAGGGTATTTAGGAACCAACAACGTCGATGCGAACTCACGGCTCTGTATGGCGAGTGCCGTCGTCGCCCACAAGATGGCATTCGGAAGCGACGGAGCGGTGGGAAATTACGCCGATATCGACGATGCCGACGTCATCCTCATCAGCGGCTCCAACCCTGCGTGGGCACACCCGATCCTCTATCGCCGTATCCTGGCACGTAAAAAATCACATCCGCAAACCCGAATCATCGTGATCGATCCGATCCGTACCGAAACCGCCGAAAAAGCCGATCTGTGGCTGGGGCTTCGCGGCGGGAGCGACACGATGCTCTACAACGCCTTATTATCCGAGATTCATAGACGAGGCGGGTGCGATAACGATTTCATTGCCCGCTCCTGCGAAGGGTTTGAAAAAACACTTCATTCCGCACAAACCATCCCCTTTTCCCAAGCAATCGAATCGTGCGGATTATCTATCCAAGACGCACATACTCTCGTGGATTTGTTTTGTTCGGATAAAAAAATCGTGGGGCTTTGGTGTCAGGGGTTAAACCAGGCGGTAGACGGTGTGATGCGCAACCTCGGATTCATCAACCTCTTTTTGGCTACGGGGAGGATCAATAAGGGCAAAGGGCTACCCTTCTCGCTCACCGGTCAACCCAACGCGATGGGGGGGCGTGAAGTGGGCTACCTCTCCAACGGTCTCCCCGGCTACCGCGATGTCCGCAACGCCGAGGATCGCCGATCGTGTGAACACCATTGGAATCTCCCCGCTGAAGCGATCTCATCCGAGGTAGGTCTCACCATCACCGACGCGATCGATTCGATACTGCGTCAAGAGATACGATTGTTGTGGGTGGCCTGTACCAATCCCCTCATCACCCTCCCCGATGTTTCCAAAACCCGCTCCGCCCTTGTGGAAAACGACCTTTTTTTAGTCGTCCAAGATTGTGTACTGAGCGAAACGGCCGCTCTTGCGAACCTCGTCCTCCCCAGTGCCGCGTGGGGTGAAAAAGAGGGGAGCATGACCAACTCCGAACGCTTTATAAAACGGGTCAGAGCCTTTAAACCTGCTCCGAACGGTGCCAAAAGCGATTCGGATATCGTCTGTTCGGTCGCACGAGCACTCGGATTTTCAGGCTTTGATTTTACCGATACGGCAGAGATTTACGATGAATACAAACGATTGACCCAAGGGCGGTTATGCGACCAAAGCACACAGGAGTATGAGAGCCTCTCGTATCAGTGGGGAGGGGAACGGCTGTATGGGGAGGAAGTGTTTGCTACCGTGTCTAAAAAGGCGAAGTTTAACCCGATCGTCTCTCGCTCAACGGAACTCCAAGAGGGAGAGTTCATCCTCCTCACCGGGCGGACGAAAAAACAGTGGCATACGATGACCCGTACAGGTCATATAAACGAATTATTCCAGGGTGAAGAAGAAGCTTTCGTTCTTATGAATCCCGAAGAAGCCGCCATTCTGGGTTTGGATGAAGGAGATTATGCCCATTTGCAAAACGAATTGGGAGAGCTCAGTCTCAAGGTGCGTTTTGGAATCCTGGCGAGAAAACATCTATTTGCACCGTTCGGCTACACCGAATCACCGATCAATCGTCTGGTTCCGGTTACCAATGATCCTCTGTCGTTCCAAAGTGCTCTGAAGTCGGCAAAAGTATCCGTGTCGAAATCAACTATATTATAATCTTTGGAAGGCTATGGATTGATTCAAGAAGAATAAAGAAGAAATGTCCGGGGAACCCCCGGAACAAGCGATAAGGATTACCCTTTGACTTTCGCTTCGATCGTCGCAACGATGCTAGGATCTTCGAGCGTCGAGATATCCTGCGTGATCGCTTCGCCTTTGGCGATGGAGCGCAGGATACGGCGCATGATTTTGCCCGAACGGGTTTTCGGCAGGCCCGGAACGAAAACGATATCGTCGCACACCGCGATGTTACCGATCTCTTTCATAATCACTTTATTGATCTCTTTGACCATTTCCATCTCTTCGCCGATGGTGTCTTCGCTTTTGAGGACGATGTAGGCGAAGATCCCTTCCCCTTTGATGTCGTGCGGTTTGCCGACGACGGCGACTTCGGCGACGTTGGGGTGTTTTTTACACGCCGCTTCGACTTCGGCCGTTCCCATACGGTGGCCCGAAACGTTGATAACGTCGTCTGTACGGCCCGTGATCGTGATGTAGCCGTCCGCATCGTAGATCGCGCCGTCACCCGTAAAGTAAACCGCTTTGCCCTCTTTTTTGACGTCGCCGAAATACGATTTGACGAAACGCTCCGGGTCTCCCCAGATGTTGCGGATCATTGACGGCCAAGGACGTGTTACGCACATGTAGCCGCTTTCGCCAACGCCCACTTTTGCACCCGTTTGCGGATCAAGAATTTCTCCCATGATCCCCGGCAACGGCAGCGTGGCGCACGCCGGTTTGATCGGTGTCGCACCCGGGAGCGGAGAAACGATGTGCCCGCCCGTTTCGGTCTGCCAGTAGGTATCGACGATGGCGCATTTGCCGCCGCCGACCGCTTCGTAGTACCATTTCCATGCCGGCGGGTCGATCGGTTCGCCGACGGTTCCGAGGACTTTCAGGCTGGAGAGGTCGTATTTCGAAGGCTCGTCTTCACCCGTTTTGTGCAATACGCGGATTGCGGTCGGCGCGGTGTAGAACTGGTTGATTTTGTATTCTTCGACCATTTTCCACGGACGTCCGGCATCCGGATAGGTCGGAACCCCTTCGAACATCACGGTCGTCGCACCCATCGCCAGCGGTCCGTACACGATGTAGGTGTGACCGGTGATCCAGCCTACGTCCGCCGTACACCAGTAGGTGTCGTTTTCTTTGACGTCGAATACCCATTCCATCGTCATCTGCGCCCACAGGATGTATCCCGCCTGGTTGTGCTGGACCCCTTTGGGTTTGCCGGTAGAACCGGACGTATAGAGGAGGAAGAGCGGATCTTCGGCATCCATGATCTCCGCAGGACATTCGGGAGCTTGGTTTTTGATCAGTTCGTTGTACGAATAATCGCGTCCCGCCACCCAGTTGATGTCTTCGTTGTTGCGCTCGATGACGAGCACTTTCTCGACCGGAGAATTCTCGGTAATCGCCTGGTCTACGACCGGCTTGAGCATGTAAGGCTTGTCTTTACGGTAGGCACCGTCAGCGGTGATAACCAGTTTCGCCTCGGCGTCTTCGATACGGTCTTTGAGCGCTTCGGCCGAGAAACCGCCGAATACGATCGAGTGGATCGCACCGATACGGGCACACGCCAGCATCGCGTAAGCCGCTTCGGGAATCATCGGCATATAGATGATGACGCGGTCACCCTTTTTGACGTGGAACTCGTTTTTGAGAAGGTTGGCAAAGCGGTTGACGTTGTAGTAAAGCTCCAGATACGTAATGATCTGTTTGTCGCCGCGGTCCCCTTCGAAGATGATCGCCGCTTTGTTTTTACGGGTCGAAAGATGGCGGTCAATACACTGGTGGGCAACGTTGAGTTTTCCACCGACAAACCATTTGTAAAACGGTGCGTTGCTCTCGTCGAGCACCTGCGTATACGGCTGGAACCAGTCGATTTTTTCGTTTGCGAAGTGTCCCCAGTACCCTTCGTAATCTTCGTTGGCCCAGTCTTGAAGTTCTTTGTACTCGCACATGTTTTTGATGCGCGCGTTTTTGGCGAACTCACGGTTGGGATGAAAAATCGGTTTTACGGTATCGCTCATAGCAATTGCTCCTTAGTTTAATTTAATGGTGTGTTGTAATTTTATGTAGACCATAGCGGTCATAATCGCATCGTTCAATGCGTTGTGTTGACCCATCTTCGGGATGTTTAAATCGCGTAAGATTGTATCAAAGCGTAAATCAATATTTCCTTGCGGAATAAGGGCAATTTTCTTGTCAAAATATAGCCCCGACACCTCGATCTGGCGGTTGGGGAGCGTTACCCCCAGCCACGGCTTGATCATACGGTTCATCATGGAGACGTCAAACTCCAGGTAATAGCCCACCAGCGGGCGGTTCCCCACAAATTCTAAAAACTTTTTCACCCCCTCTAACGGCTCGACGGCGTGTTCAAGATCACACGGCCTTATATGATGGATTTTAATGCTTTCGGCACTGATGGCGCGGGACGGTTTAAGAAACACCTCGAAACTCTGCGAGGTGAGAATTCTGTCCCCTTTGACTTTGACCGCGCCGATACTCAGAACTTCGTCTTTTTTCGGATTCAATCCGGTCGTTTCGGTATCGAAAACGACCGCTTCATCCCCTTCGTAGGGCTCGAAGAGCGACGCATACGCATCGTCTTTGAGCCCCCGGAGGTTCCATGAGCGTCTCAACGCCTCGAACATTACACTACCATCCCCAGATGGAAGTGGTAGGTCAGGAATTTTTTGAACGTGTTAACGATTTTGAATGCGTCTTTGAGCAGATCCCGGTCGGCTTTGCTGAGCAGTTTGGGATTGACGTAATTTTGTTCCTTGAGTACCTGCTTTTGAGAGAGCATCGTCCGCAGCCGGATCGAGAGCAGCGTATCGTAGGCTTCGATCAGTTCACTCGCGAACCGCTTGTCGAACAATCCGATGTTATTGAGTTCCTTGATCCGTTCGGTCGTATTGGTCGTCTCGATCTTGTGCTCAAGGGCTAGGATCCGCACACCGTGGACGATCGCGAACACCCCTCCTTTTTTGATGTCGAGTTCGCTCTCATGCGCGTCGCGTCCCAGGACGAAGCCCGAAAACAGCGACAGCGGGGTCTCGAACGCCAGCGATGCCTTCGCCAGATGGGCCAGAATATCGCTGCGACCCTCGAAACGCTCGAAGAGAAAATTTTTGCACTCGGTTAAAAGCGTCTCATCACCCGCCACACAATGGGCGTCAAGAAAAATGGAAAGCGACTGGAGCGTCTCTTCGTTGAGCGTATCGGTCCATGAGGAAATCTGTTTTTTATAGCCCGAAACACTTCGGCGCCAGTAAGGGTTGCTGACCATGATGTTGCCGGCGCATTTGGGAAACCCGAGCCGGATCAGGTACTCGTTGAGCCGCTCCATGAAAGGACGGTACGCTTCTTCGTCTTCACCGTCGGCAATGATGAGGGCATTGTCCTGATCGGTGCGCAATACCTGCTCGCCGCGCCCTTCGCTTCCCATTACGACGAGCGCGCAGCGGCGCTGCATCGTCTCGGGAAGGACCATTTCGAACACTTTGCGGTACACCTTGGCGTTGAGTTCGCTCACCAGCTTGGAGACGTAGCGGACCCGCACCCCTTTGGAAGTGAGCGACCTGACCACCTGCATAAGCGAGCGTTCGATGCTTTGCAGCTCGTCGATGGAAGTGGCGCGCTCGATGGAGGCGGCAATGAGGTGGGTATGGTTGGCAAAATGGCTCAGCAGATCGAGCTGTTCGAGAATACCGACGATTTTTCCCTCTTCGGTCACGACGAGGCGTTTAACCCCGTGCTTTGTGAACAGCAGAAGCGCGTTGAACAAAAAGTCGCTCCTCTCGATCGTAATAAGACCGTACGTTGCGATGTCGCCGATCGGATCGGAAACGCTTTTGTCGGCCAAAAGGACTTTCTCGCGCAGGTTCGTGTCGGTGACGATCCCCATTACCCCCTCATTGTCCACCAGAATCACTTTTGCGTTTGTCCCCGCCATCTCGGAGAGAGCGTTTCGGATCGAGGCCTGCGCACCGATAATGCAAGGGACATGGAGGTAGATTTCATCGACACGGGCCACCATAAACGGGGTCAGCTCGTTTTGGTGCTGACGTTCTTTAAGACGCTGATGTTTGGTGATGAAATCCTGCATGAAATAGTTTTGGAACGTTTCGGCGTCTTGGAGAAGGTTGAGGAAGGATTCTTTGGGAAGGGAGTAACAGATCAGGTCTTCGGCAACGATGAAAGTGCTTTGGGTATTGCCGTATATAAGGGAGTTCGCATCGAAGCTGTCACGTTCGCCGTAGACGTTTTGGAGTTCACCGTCGATGGTTTCATTGACGATGCCTTTGATGATAATGTAAAGCGATTCGGCCCTCACCCTCGGAGCGATCAGTACCGTCTCCCTGGGATAGTAGGCAATATCCATCTGGGTCATCAGCTTTTCGATCATTCGCTCGGTAAGCAGATCAAACGGATGGATCGACATTAAAAGTGCTTTTTGGTCAAAGAGACTCAAAACCATCTCCTGGAAAATTAATCAAACCCGCCCCCGAAAGGACGGGGAAGGCTTTAGTGCTCAACGGCACCCTCAGCACCGATACCGGTCTGGCAGCGGATGTTTTGCGCTTCGAACGCTTCGTACTCTTTTTTGGCCGTATCGCTCTTGTCGGTGATCGAGAAGAACCAGATACCGACGAACGCCGCCGTGACCGAGAACAGAGCCGGATATTTGTACGGGAAGATCGCTTCCGCGTTACCCAGTACGTCCACCCATACGGTCGGCCCGAGGATCACCAGAACCGCAGCCGTAGCCAAACCGAGCGATCCGCCGATCAGTGCACCGCGAGTGGTGAGTTTCGACCAGAACATGGAGAGGAACAGGATCGGGAAGTTCGCACTCGCCGCAATAGCGAAGGCAAGACCGACCATGAACGCGATGTTCTGGCTCTCAAACGCGATTCCCAGGAAAATCGCAACAATCCCCAACGCAACGGTAGAGATTTTAGAAACTTTCATCTCCATAAGCCCATCCGCACGTCCTGCACGCAGAACCGAAGCATAAAGGTCGTGTGAGATCGCCGAGGCACCTGCAAGCGTCAGACCCGATACGACCGCAAGGATCGTAGCGAACGCTACCGCCGAGATGAACCCGAGGAAGAAGTCTCCGCCAACCGCATGTGAAAGGTGGATCGCCGCCATGTTGTCGCCGCCGAGGATCGGAGCACCGCCGTCGATCGCCTGTTTTGCCACGTCAAGATACTGCGGGTTCTGGAAAACCATGACGATCGCACCGAAACCGATAATGAACGTCAGGATATAGAAATACCCGATGAATCCCGTCGCGTAGAACACCGATTTGCGAGCTTCTTTGGCATCGGCAACGGTGAAGAAACGCATCAGGATGTGCGGAAGACCCGCCGTACCGAACATAAGAGCGATACCCAAAGAAATGGCCGAAATCGGATCGGAAACGAGCCCGCCCGGAGCCATAATGTCTGTTGTCCCTTTCATCTCAACCGCAGTCGCGAACAGCGATTCGAAGTTGAAGTTGTAGTGGGCCATAACGGCAACCGCCATGAACGTCGCACCTGAAAGAAGGAGGAACGCTTTAATGATCTGTACCCATGTCGTCGCCAGCATACCGCCGAACGTAACGTAGAGGATCATCAGGACGCCGACGAGAATAACCGCAACTTCGTAATCCAGACCGAACAGAAGCTGGATCAGTTTACCCGCACCGACCATCTGCGCGATCAGATAAAGGATAACCGTCACGATCGAACCGAAAGCCGCCAAAGTACGAATAGGCGTCTGCTGCAGACGATACGACGCAACGTCCGCGAACGTGTACTTACCGAGGTTGCGAAGCTGCTCGGCGATCATGAACAGAATGATCGGCCACCCGACAAGGAACCCGATAGAGTAGATCAGACCGTCATACCCTTTGGCATAAACGAGTGCCGAAATCCCCAGGAACGATGCCGCCGACATATAGTCGCCCGCGATCGCCATACCGTTTTGAAATCCGGTGATCCCGCCGCCGGCGGTATAGAAATCTTTCGCCGTTTTGGTCCGTTTTGCGGCCCAATAGGTGATACCCAATGTAGCACCGACAAAGATCAAGAACATAATGATCGCCGACATGTTCAGCGCCTGTTTTTCCACTTCGCCGCCCAGAGCGTCGCCCGCAAAGGCATACCCTGCGGCAAGAAGGGTCAGTAACAACGTTTTCATCATTCTCCCTTTACTTTCGCTTTGATGCGGTTCGTCGCTTCGTCGAACTCGCCGTTGGCACGTTTGACGTAGATACCCGTCAAAATGAATGCGCTGAGGATAACCCCGATCCCGACCGGGATACCGACCGTGGTAACCGAACCTGCAGAAAGCGGAGCCCCCAAAAGTTTCGGATCAAACGCGATCACCAGGACAAACCCGAAATAGATGACGAGCATCGCGATGGTCAGTATCCAGGCAAAACGCCCCCGTTCGCTTACCAAACGGAGATAATCAGGATCATTTTTGATCTGATCTACCAGTTCTTGTTTCATAATCAACCTCCTTTAAAAGTTGTAGTTCGCGATAACGCGGTATTCGTCCCAACCCATGTTTCCGGCGGTTGTCTCTTTGTAGCCGCGCGGGAAATTGCCGCGCAGGCGCAGCTGAAGGTTTTTAACGACCTGAGGGTTGTAAATGATATCAAATCCTGCTTCGGTCGCTTTATCCGCCGATACGGCGTCCGAATACCCGTTGAGCGGATCCATGTCATATTCGACATAGAAAACGCCCGTATTAAGATTGACGCCGTAATCTTTCCAGTCGTACGACGCCGCAACTTTCCAGGCATCGGTGCCGGCCATAAACTGGTGACGCGTTACCATACCCTGGGTATACGCCGGCATTCCGCCCCACGGAGAGACCGTTCCGCCGTTGATCGCGGAAGCATCATCTTTGGTATTGTGTGAAACGGCGACCGAAACATCGCAGTTTCCGATTTTTGCTCCGACTTTCGCCGCTACGAAATCGCTTTCGATTTTGTTGAGTTCCAAAGCCGGCGATGCGTTGTTCGATCCCACATCGCGTTCGTTGATCCACTGCACCCCGACATACGGTGAAATACCGCTTGCATACGACCAGCCGTAGTTGGCTTCCGTATAAACGGCATTGAGGATGTCATGCGCATAGTAATCCCACAATTGAAGCTTGAGTCCTTTGATCCCTGTGTAAACAGCGGCCAAAACGCTCACGCCCCCGGTATTGTCGCCGATCGCATACGTACCCATGTCGACGAATTCCCCGACATAGTTTTTCGTATCGACGAGGGAATATCCCGACGTTCCGCTGAGTACTTTATCCGGTACGCCGCCTGCACCGTTGTAAGCGCGGCCGAAAGTCCCCTGTGCGAATTTTGTCACATGTGCCGCAATCAGCGTCGTGTCTTTGAGGTCCGTATTCGTCAGAACATACGCTTCAAACAGGTTGGGAAGCATCCGAGCATCGTCGCTGCCCGCAAGCGGCGTATCGAGTTTCTGGCGTCCGCCCTTAAATGTCGTATTACCGTTTTTGTATTGCAGATACGCTTCGCCCAGATAGGTCACCGAATCGTTGCTTTTACCCAGCAATGTCGGATCGACTTCAGGATTGTCGGCACCGCTGGAGGTGGTTTTGTCTTTCAAAAACAAACCGTTCGACGTATAAAACGCCGCACCCAGACTCACACCGTTCCATGCACCCGTCTCGTATTTCAGGTATCCGCCGACTGCGGTCGCATTACGGTGGACCGACGTGGCATTGCTGTATCCGTCGTAATCACGGTCGATGTAGAAAGCACGCAGCTGACCGCTTGCTTTCCCTTCTTTAAACATACCCGCCAAATCATCGGCAGCCATAGCGTTGACGACCAGCGCCGACGCCAAAAGCGACAGAGATACTGTACCTCTCATTCTCACTCCTTCTTTTTTTTCACACTGTCATTATGAAAACAAAACGTAGCACGAACGTAGCAAAACAAAAAACGGAAACATTCCGAGTGAAAAACGGGAAGAAAAACAAAGTATTTGAGTAAAAATGTAACGTTTATGAGCGGGGAATGTCGATCATGTAACCCAAAGAGCGGATATTCTGGATGAAATCCTCTTTGAGAGATTTTTTGAGACGGCTTACTTCCGCACGGATCGTAGCATTGTCGACGTACTCTTCATCCCATATATAGGCGCGAAACTGGTCGAAATCGACGATACGACCCCGATTTCTGGCCAAAAGATCGATAATCTGAAGCTGCCGTTTCGTCAACGGTTGTGTTACGTTTTCACACATTAAAGTTGACGTCGCGGCATCGTAACTGTAGCTTTTGGAGAGTTTGAGATGGCTTTGCGGAATGGCGCAGCTTTGCATCACCTTGTCGATTCGGAGCGAAAGCTCTTTGAGATGAAACGGTTTTTTCAGATAGTCGTAGCACCCCAGGTCGTAGGCGCGGCTGATCCCTTCGATATCCACCAGCGCGCTGATGTAGATCGCGGGTGTCCGTATTTTGAGGGCGTGAAGCTGTTCGAGCAGTTCCAGCCCGTTGATCCCCGGAACGTTGATGTCCAACACCAGAAGATCAAACGTTTCGCTTCTGAGCCTCTCCAGGGCATCGGTGCCGTCGTCAAACAGGCTGACTCGATGTCCCAGAGAGGCCAAATACTCGTTGATCGCTTCGCTGAGCATCGCCTCGTCTTCAAGCAGAAGTATTTTCAATCGCAGCCTCTTTGTTAAAACGGTATTCAAAACGGGTCTTATCGTCTTCGAAACCGATCCGGATTTCGACCCCGTCCTCGTCGCAGATCGATTTGACCAGGCTCAGCCCCAGACCGAACCCGTCGCTTTTTTTTCGTTCGCGATAGTATGCCTCGAAAATCTTTTGGGCGTCATGAATTTTTTGCGAACGGCTCTGTACCCAAAAACGGCACGACAAACCGTCGCACGCGATGCCCACTTCGATCGGTTCGCCGCTTTTGCTGTAGCGGATCGCGTTGGTGATGTTGTTGTCGATCACCCGCTGGAGTTTCGTCTCGTTAAAATGGATCCATGACTCGGGTTCGGGACGTCTGTAGCTAAAAGAATGATTTGAAAACTGGGCCACCTCATCGAAAAACTCAAGCCGTTTTTCGACGTATTCGCCTAACTCGATGGGTTTTTTGGGATAGTCGATCTGATCTTTTTTCACCAGGTAGCTCAGGTCGTCGTAAATGCTGAAGATGTTTTTGACCGCCGCTTCGATCTTCGCCAGGTAACGGTTCCGCCCTTCGTTCATCGAGAAGAGTTCAATGTTGGCCATGATGACCGAAAGGGGAGTATGCGTTTCGTGAACGGCGTAGCGGATAAACTGCTTGTGCGATTCGAGCAGCTCCTGCGAAAACTTCTGCTCGGCTTCGAGCGCCTCGTTTTTGAGCTGCAGCGCGGCCGTTTTCCGTTTGACCCGCTCTTCGAGATCGGCGTTGAGAGTCCGGAGCGTCTCTTTTTGTTCCTGGATGGTCGACGCCATCTCGTTGGCGTACCCCGACATCCGCTTGAATTCGCTGAAATACAGTTCATCCCCGGAAATCGGCTTTGCACCGGTATGAACCGCTTCGAAAAACTTCATAAAGCGCTCCATGTCGCGTGCGATCATCGTATTGACGATTTTGGAAATCCCGAAGATGAAACTGAACAGGATCAGCGCCAGTGTCGAGATCTCGACGATGATTTTGATCAGCCGCCCCTTGAGCGCATGGGAATCGCCCCGGATACCGAACAGCGTCGTGTCGGAAGCCAAAGCAAACTGGCGATACTCGTCATAGATGAGCAACGAAGCGAAAATAACGGTAAAAAGGAGAATGAAGACAATGGTATAGAAGTGGAGTTCACGCAGTGACAAACGGGCCAAACGACGCTGCAGCCAGGATTCCAATTATTCGTTCTCCAAATAAATTTAGGGCATTATAACCGATTCCGCTTTATTAGGTTAAGATTCTTCGACTATAATTCCAAAAAATTCTCTGAAGGATTCGGAAACAATGTTCGGACGCAAAGAACTCAAAAACTACAACGCTACTCCCGAAGAGCTCGCAAGCTACGCATGGGCCAAAATGACAACCAACAAAGGGGTTATGTGGCTCAAACTCTACAATGACGAAACCCCCAATACCGTCGCCAACTTCGCCGCACTCGTAAATGACGGGTTTTACAACGGTCTCAACTTCCACCGCGTCATCCCCGGTTTCATGGCTCAGGGCGGATGCCCCCACGGTACGGGAACGGGCGGCCCGGGATGGGCCATTCCGTGCGAAACGGCCCTTAACAAACACCGCCACGTCAAAGGTGCCCTCTCCATGGCGCACGCCGGTCCAAACACCGGCGGAAGCCAGTTTTTCATCTGCTTCGTCAACTGCCCGCATCTGGACGGCGTACACACCGTTTTCGGCGGAATCGAAGCCGACGACGCCGAATCGATGGCGGTACTGGACAGTATCCAGATGCGCGACACCATCGAATCGGTTGAAATTCTCGCCGCACGCGGCTAACCGATGCTCGTCCATATCTGCTGCAGCGTCGATTCCCACTTCTTTATCGAGAAACTGCAGCAGGAATTCCCCGACGAAAAACTCGTCGGGTTCTTCTATGACCCCAATATCCATCCCTACAGTGAATACCGCCTCCGTCTCCTCGATGTCGAGCGCAGCTGTAAAAAACTGGGCATTGAGCTGATCGAAGGACCCTACGATTTCGAGAACTGGATGGACGCCGTACGCGGCCTGGAAAACGAACCCGAGAAAGGGGCGCGATGCGAGGTATGCTTTGATAAACGGTTCGAAGTGAGCGCGCACAAAGCGCTCGAATTGGGAGAAAAGACGATGACGACCACTCTCCTCGTCAGCCCCAAAAAATCCCAGGAGCAGCTCATCCGAAGCGGTGCAGCCTTCGAAGCGTCCCACGGCGTCCGCTTCGTCGCGTTCGATTACCGCAAAAACAACGGCACCGCCGACCAGGGACGGGTCAGCCGCGAACAGCAGCTCTATCGCCAGGATTACTGCGGCTGCCTTTTCGGACTCTCCATGCAACGGGATCAGCAGCAGCGGCTCATGGACGAGATGTTCTCTCCCCTCACCCGCCAGGTTCTCCCCGCATCGATCGAAGAACGCCTTGCAATGTACGCCCGCCGGATGGAACTCGAAGCTTCCGGCATCCCCTACCGGATCGTCAAAGAGCGGTTTCTCAACTACCGTCTCCTTCGTGCATCGCTGCGGATCGGGGGAGAGGTCGTCCCCTCCCATCCCCTGTTTTATTCGACCATCAGCCGCACGACGACCGAGGGTAAAATCGACTTCGAAATGAACGGGCAGTATTTCCTCAACCGCGAAGAGGTACGCTTTATCACCCTCGACACCTTCAATGCTCTTACGTCATCCGGCTACGCAAACACGCAACGGCTTATGTTCGACGCACCGCCGGTCGAAACCGAAATTTCGCTGCGCACGCTCCTGCTCGGAAGTCCTTACGATACGTCCGCCCTGATCGTCGTCGATTCGATCCCGACCGCCAAAGTCTCCCTTTGGCTCGAAACAAAGACATATACGGACACGCGGGAAAAACTCATAATCAATAATTAACCATTTTTGCGATAAACTAGGACGATTTTTTTACCCGAGGTATTTAACAGTATGATAGATGTCGTCCAGATTCAAAAAATTTTGCCCCACCGGTTCCCCTTCCTCCTCGTCGACCGCGTCACCGACCTGACCCCCAACGAAACTCTCGTCGGCTACAAAAACGTCACCATCGGCGAACAGATTTTCGAAGGACACTTTCCGGGCCACCCGATCTATCCGGGCGTCATGATTCTCGAAGGCATGGCTCAGGCCGGCGGTATCCTCGCATTCCAGAGCATGGACATGACCGAAGAGGAAGCGGCACAGAAAGTCGTCTACTTCATGAGTATCGACGGAGCCAAATTCCGTTCCCCCGTCCGCCCGGGTGACCGTCTCGAATACCGCATGAGCGTTGTCAAGCACAAAGGTTCGATCTGGGTTCTCAAAGGAGAAGCCTACGTTGACGACACTCTCGTCTCCGAAGCCGAACTCAAAGCCATGATCGTAGACAAGTAGGCCTTATGAGTCTGATTTCTCCACACGCCATCATCGAAGAGGGAGCCCAGATCGGTCCTGACGTCGAAATCGGCGCTTTTTGCTTCATCTCGGGCAAAGCCAAAATCGGCAGAGGGACCCGCATTGCGCAGGGTGCGTGCATCTACGGCAACACCACGATCGGTGAATACAACGAAATTTTCTCCCACGCGGTTCTGGGGTCCATTCCACAGGATCTCAAATACGCGGGCGAAGAGGTCGAACTCATCATCGGCGACCGCAACAAAATCCGGGAGTTCACCCTTTTTAACCCCGGCACCGCCGGAGGGGGCGGGAAAACCGTCGTCGGGAACGACAACCTTTTCATGGGATACGTCCACTTGGGGCACGACGTCATCATCGGCAATCACTGCATCCTCGCCAACGCCGCGACGCTCGCCGGACACGTCGAAATGGGGAATTACGCCGTCATCGGTGGAATGACCCCCGTCCACCAGTTCGTCAAAATCGGCGATTATGCCATGATCGCGGGAGCCTCGGCCCTCTCGCAGGATGTCCCTCCCTATTGTCTGGCGGAAGGGAACCGCGCCGTTTTGCGCGGGTTGAATCTCAACGGCCTTCGCCGGCACATCGAGCGCGAGCACATCGACGCGCTGCGTGCGGCCTACCGCGAGCTGTTCGAATCGGGCAAACCGCTCCAGGAAGTCGCCGCGGCACTCGCCGAAAGCACCTCCAGCGAGTACGTCAAAAACATGTGCGCGTTTATCATCAACACCAAACGGGGTATCCCGTTTGAAAGGAAAGAGTCATGATCCATCGCCACTGCAGCTTCTGCGAAGCGCAAGAGAGCGACCACAACCCGCTGATCGCCGGCAACAACGTTTACATCTGCAAAAACTGCGTTTTCTCGGCTTATAAAATCATGTTCGGCGACCATGACGAGCAAAGTAGCGAAAAAGTCGAACACATCCCGACCGAACTGCTGACTCCCAAAGAGCTCAACGCTTTCCTGGGACAGTACATCATCGGCCAGGAACGGGCGCGCAAGCTCCTCTCCGTCGCCGTTTACAACCATTACAAGCGGATTTTCAAGCACTCGGCAATCGAAGACGAAACCGAAATCGCCAAATCCAACGTCCTTTTGATCGGACCGACCGGAAGCGGCAAAACGCTGATGGCCCAGACGATCGCACGGGTGCTCAACGTCCCGATCGCGATTGCCGACGCCACGAGCCTGACCGAAGCGGGATACGTCGGCGAGGACGTCGAGAACATCCTCACCAAGCTGCTGCAGGCGGCGGAGGGCGACGTCGAGCGCGCCCAGCAGGGGATCGTTTTTATCGATGAAATCGACAAGATTTCACGCATGAGCGAAAACCGATCGATCACCCGTGACGTATCGGGCGAAGGGGTCCAGCAGGCGCTGCTCAAAATCATCGAAGGTGCCGTCGTCAATATCCCTCCCAAAGGGGGACGCAAACATCCCAACCAGGATTTCATCCAGATCGATACGTCGGGGATCCTTTTCATCTGCGGCGGGGCGTTTGACGGCCTGGGGCAGATCCTGGAACGCAAACAGGGGAAAAACGTCATGGGATTCGGTCAGGAAAAACGCTCCTCGGCCGATATGGACGACAGTTTCGAAAACGTCGAACCCGACGATCTGGTCAGCTACGGCCTCATCCCCGAGCTGATCGGACGTCTGCCGATCATCGCGTCGCTGAATAAAATCACCGAAGACGAGATGGTCCGCATCCTCACGGAACCCAAAAACTCGCTGGTCAAGCAGTACACCAAGCTCTTCGCCATCGACAACGTCGAGCTTTCGTTCGAACCCGACGCCCTCAAAGCGATCGCCGCAAAAGCGCTCGCACGCAAAACCGGGGCCCGGGGACTTCGCGCCATCATGGAAGAGATTATGGGCGACACCATGTACGAGCTCCCCGAATACAGCGGATACGAGGTGCTCATTACCAAAGAGGTGGTCGAATCACAGACCCAGCCGGTTTACATCAAAAAATCGAATCAAAAAAGCGCATAGGACAGAGAATGCTATTCAACAAACTTATCGGAATGTTTTCAAATGACCTCTCCATCGACTTGGGGACTGCTAATACGCTCGTCATTTCCAAAGGACGCGGAATCATCATCAACGAACCCTCCGTCGTTGCGGTAAAAACCGAAAAATACGGTCAGCAAAAAGTTCTCGCCGTCGGGCGCGAAGCCAAAGAGATGGTCGGGAAAACTCCCGGGAATATCAAAGCGATCCGTCCGATGAAAGACGGGGTCATCGCCGACTTCGACATGACCGAAAAAATGATCCGTAAATTCATCGAAAAAGCGCACGGCCGCAGCAGCCTCATCAGTCCGCGCATCATCATCTGCGTCCCTTACGGTCTGACGCAGGTCGAGCGTAAAGCGGTCCGCGAATCGGCCATGAGCGCCGGTGCACGCGAAGTGTATCTGATCGACGAACCGATGGCCGCCGCGATCGGAGCGGGGATCGACATCCGCGAACCCAAAGGGAACATCGTCGTCGACATCGGCGGAGGGACGACCGAAATCGGCGTTATCTCGCTGGGCGGCCTCGTCCTGTGCCGCTCGATCCGTATCGCGGGAGACAAAATCGACCGCGCCATCATGGATTACGTCAAACGCAAATACAACCTCCTCATCGGTGAGCGTATTGCCGAAGACATCAAGATCAATATCGGTACGGCAATGCCGCTGCATCAGGAACTCAAAATGATCATCAACGGCCGCGACCAGGTCGAAGGGCTTCTGACGTCGATCGAACTGACCAGCGAAGATGCCCGCGAAGCGATGCGCGAGCCGCTCAAAGAGATCCTTGAAGCGGTACGTGACGTGTTGGAGAACATGCCGCCCGATCTTGCCGGGGACATCGTCAACAACGGGGTCATCCTCACCGGCGGCGGCGCATTGATCCGCCAGCTTGACAAATACATTTCCGAAATCATCAAAATCCCGGTATACGTCGCCGACGAGCCTCTGCTGTGCGTCGCCCGCGGTACCGGACGCGCACTCGAGGAGATCGACCAACTCCACGAACTGTTCGATAATGAATAAACAAAAGCTGAGTCTCATTCTCCTGCTGGCCCTCGCGGTCGGCGGAGCCCTGTACTTTACCGGACTGCTCCAATCCCCGATTCTCCGCCTGACATCCGCTCTCAAACTTTCCTATCATCAAGGAACCGAAAACGTCGCGCACGCGATCGAGGAACATTTCGACCAGCAACGCACGATTATGGACCTGCGGGAGAAAAACCGCTTTTACGAGACGGAACTCCTTTCGCTGCACCAGGTGGCGGACGAATACCAAAAACTCCTCATTGAGCACAACAGTACGATGCAAACCGACGCAAACGTATCCCTCGTCCGCGCCCTTTCGTACGTCCGCTTCGGCGATCCGCATAAACTCTGGATCGAAATGAGCGGGTTCAATCCCCGCTCGGTCTACGGGCTTTTGTACCGGGGTTACGCGGCGGGGATCGTCGTCTCGAACAACGGACGGGCGATGGCTTTGCTCAACGGCGACGCGAAAAGCTCCTATGCCGTAAACGTCGGTGCCAACATGGCCCCCGGCATCGTCCGGGGGAACAACAGCAAGCGGCTGATCGTCGAATTCATCCCGACATGGATCCCCATCGCGGTAGGCGACGAAGTGTTGACGTCGGGTCTTGACAAAATTTTCCTTGCGGGGCTCAAAGTCGGGAAAGTCGTCTCGATTTCCAAAGCGCAAGGGTACCAGAGCGCCGTCGTCGAACCCTACTTTTACGGCAAGAATCCCGCCTATTTTCACGTCATCACGAAGGTCAGATAATCCGATTTTAAGTGCCTTTGCCCTATAATATACAAATTTTTTGTATGAGGGGTCTCAATGCCAAAACGCGACGACATCAAAACGATATTACTCATCGGATCAGGCCCGATCGTCATCGGTCAAGCCTGCGAATTCGACTATTCCGGAACACAGGCGGTTAAAACGCTCAAAGAGCTCGGATACCGCGTCGTTTTGATCAACTCCAATCCGGCAACCATTATGACCGACCCCGAATTTGCCGACCGTACCTACATCGAACCGATCAAACCCGAAATCATCGCCGAAATCATCAAAAAAGAGAACGTCGACGCGATCCTGCCGACGATGGGAGGACAAACCGCCCTCAACGCAGCGATGCAGATGTATGAGAAAGGGATGCTCGAGGGGATCGAATTCCTCGGTGCGAACCCCGCGGCGATCAAAAAAGGAGAAGACCGCCAGGCATTCAAAGAGGCGATGATCAAAATCGGAATGGACCTCCCGATCTCCCGTTACGCCTACAACATGGATGAAGCGCTCGCGGCGGCCGAAGCGATCGGGTTCCCGATCATCATCCGCGCTTCCTACACCCTTGCGGGGGGCGGAAGCGGCGTCGCCTACAACATTGACGAATTCAAGATCCTCGCACAGCGCGGTCTGGACGAATCGCCCATCACCGAAATCCTGATCGAGGAATCGCTTCTGGGGTGGAAAGAGTACGAGATGGAGGTTATCCGCGACCGTAACGACAACTGCATCATCGTCTGTTCGATCGAAAACCTCGATCCCATGGGCGTCCACACGGGGGACTCGATCACGATCGCCCCGGCACTCACCCTCACCGACAAAGAATATCAGCGGATGCGCGACGCGAGCTTCGCGATCCTGCGTGAAATCGGCGTCGATACGGGCGGATCAAACGTCCAGTTCTCCGTCAACCCCAAAACGGGGCGCATGATCGTCATCGAAATGAACCCCCGCGTATCGCGCTCCTCGGCGCTCGCTTCCAAAGCGACGGGCTACCCGATCGCGAAAGTCGCGACGCTGCTGGCCGTCGGGTTCACCCTTGATGAGATTACCAACGATATTACCGGCACCCCCGCGGCGTTCGAACCGGTCATCGACTACATCGTCACCAAACTTCCCCGTTTCACTTTCGAAAAATTCCCCGAAGCCGAGTCGACGCTGACGACGAGCATGAAATCGGTCGGAGAAGCAATGGCCATCGGGCGCACCTTCAAAGAGTCGGTCCAAAAAGCTCTCTGTTCTCTTGAGACCGGGCTGTGCGGCTTTGATCCGATCAGTGCCGATCCCGAATTCATCAAACACGAAATCCGCCGCCCCAACGCCGAGCGGATCCTCTACGTCGCGCAGGGCTTCCGTATGGGACTCAGCGTCGAAGAGATCTTCGAACTTTCCAAAATCGATCCATGGTTCCTGAACCAGATCGAAGAGATCGTCGCTCAGGAGGCGAACGTAACGGTTGCCACCCTCTCTGATGAAGCACAGCTTCGCCGGTTGAAAACCGAAGGTTTTTCGGACAAGATGATTGCGAAACTGATTGCCCAAAACGGCGGAAGCGCGACGGAACTCGACGTCTACAACGCCCGAAAAGCGCTTGGAATCGCTTTTGAGTACAACGAAGTCGATACGTGTGCGGCCGAATTCGGTTCGCTGACGCCGTATCTGTATTCGACCACCAACATCACCCGCCTGGGCCTCCAGGCTCCCCGGGCAAGCGACAAGAAAAAAGTGATGATCCTCGGAGGCGGACCGAACCGCATCGGGCAGGGAATCGAATTCGACTATTGCTGCGTCCACGCCTCGTTCGCTCTCAAAGAGATGGGGATCGAGACGATCATGGTCAACTGTAATCCCGAAACCGTCTCAACCGATTACGATACCTCCGACGTCCTCTACTTCGAACCGATCGATTTTGAGCACGTCCGCTCCATCGTCGAGGCGGAACAGCCCGATGGGATCATCGTCCATTTCGGCGGTCAGACGCCGCTCAAACTCGCCAACTCTCTCCACGCCATCGGCGCCAAAATCGCCGGAACCTCCGCTGAAGTGATCGACCTGGCGGAAAACCGCGAGAAATTCTCGGCTTTCGTCGTCGAAAAAGGGCTCAAACAGCCCGAAAACGGCCTTTCAATGACGAAAGAAGGGGCGTTTGAAATCGCCCAGCGGCTGGGCTATCCCGTCCTCGTCCGCCCTTCTTACGTTCTGGGAGGACGCGCGATGCGGATCGTCTACAACGAAGACGAGCTGCGCACCTACATGGACGTCGCCGTATCGGTCAGTAACGACTCTCCCGTTCTCGTCGACAAATTCCTCGATCAGGCGGTCGAACTCGACGTCGATGCGATCAGCGACGGTACCGAGGTCTACATCGGTTCGGTCATGCAACACATCGAAGAAGCCGGTATCCATTCGGGCGACAGCGCGTGTTCGCTTCCCCCGGTAGGACTCACCCCCGAGCTCAAAGCGCAGGTTGAAGCGCAGACCAAAACGATCGCCCTCGGACTCGGCGTCATCGGTCTTCTCAATATCCAGTACGCGATCTATCAAAACGAAATCTACCTGATCGAAGTCAACCCGCGTGCTTCACGTACGGTTCCTTTCGTCTCCAAAGCGACGGGAATGCCGCTGGCGAAAGTCGCGACGCGGGTCATGATGGGTGAAAAACTCCGCGACGCCCTCAAATACTACGACCATTACAACATCGTCATGGAAGAGAACGGATTGCTCAAACCGCGCCTCAAAGGGCACGTTGCGATCAAAGAGGCGGTTTTCCCGTTCAACAAACTCTACGGTGCCGACCTCGTCCTCTCTCCGGAGATGAAATCAACCGGGGAAGTCATGGGGATCAGCGCCAACTTCGGTGTCAGTTTTGCCAAAAGCCAGCTCGCGGCGGGCAATAAAATCCCGACGTCGGGCACCTGCTTTTTATCGTTCATCGACAGTGACAAGAAACACGCGCCCGAAATCGCCCGCGGCCTTCACCGGCAGGGGTTCCGACTGATCGCGACGCGTGGAACCCAAAAGATCATCGAAGCTGCGGGAATTCCGTGCGAAGCGGTTCTCAAAATCTCCGAAGGGCGTCCGAACATCGAAGACGTCATGAAAAACGGGGAGATCGCCCTGGCGATTAATACCTCCGACAACCAAACGGCCAAAAAAGACGCCGAGCAGATCCGTCAGATCGTCCTGCGTATGGGGATCCCCTATTTCACCACCCTCAGCGCGGCACGCGCGGCCATCGAAGCGATGGGACACATGAGCGACGAGAGCTGGATGTCTCCCAACGCGCTTCAAGACTACCTCCGCTCGTAACATGAGCGTCTATCTCGCGCAAACCGACACGACCGTCGGTTTTCTCTCCCAGAATTCCGAGCGCCTTTTTGAAGCCAAAGGGCGCGATCAGAACAAACCGTTTTTAAAAGTCTTCTGCGAGCTGCGTGTTCTCCGGGCGCAATTACGCGTTCCGCTCTTTCACCGACGGCGTGTCCGCCACGCGCGAAAAACCACTTTCATCGTCAAAAACCAGGCGTTCCGCTACGTTACCGACGCCGAACATGCCCGGCTAATCGATCGGCACGGATGGTTTTATTCCACTTCGGCCAATGCCAGCGGGGCTTCGTTCGATCCCGATTTTTGCCGGTCGAGAGCCGACCGGATCGTCGAAGACGCACGGGGTTTAAGCGAACAGCCTTCCTCAAAAATTTACCGTTTGGGCCGCAACCGGCTCAGGCGGATACGATAACCATAACACAGGAGTAACCATGAAACACGTATTGAATGCCAAATCCGCTTTTCTGGGCTCATTCGGGCTCATCCTCGTCAATGCCCTCACCGGATGCCAAAGCGCTCCCGAAGAACAGAGTGCGACAGAGCAGGCGCAGGCCCAGAACAAGTTCCTCGTCGTCGAACAGCTTACCAACGGAAAATACGTCATCGTCGAAGAGATGCCGACAGAGGGACCCAGCCGCGCGATCATCCGTGAAACGGACGAAAACGGCACCGTCCACGAACGCGTCCTCACCGAAGCGGAGATGAAAACGCTGGCCGATCAGGAATACAAAAAAATGGAAGCCGGACAATCCGAGCTCAATGCCGAGCCCTCAGGCGAAGGGATGGGGCTGGCCGGAACGATCCTCGCCGCAGCCGGGGGGGCGTTGCTTGGGAACATGATCGGAAACGCCCTGATGAATAACGCGAACGTCCGCAAACATCAGGACATGTCGAACCGTTCGGGCTATTACCGCTCGACGTCGGGCGCTGCCCCGACCTCGACCGGATCGACTCAGAAAAAAAGTTACTTCGGCAATACCGCCTCTTCGTCGACGACTTCCAGCAGCAGCTACGGAGGCTGAGGGTATGGTTACACTCGAAAAAGTCACCCCCATCGACGACCGGGTCCTGGAGCAGATCGGTTTTCACTGGCATACCGACGCTGAGGCGGGCAAATACGTCGCCGATGAGCTCGTGGTCGTGACCGACGCCGAAGCCGAAGCCTACTACGAAGCGGCCAACGAGCTCTACGACATGTACGCGACCGCCGCGCAACACGTCATCGACAATAACCTGTTTTTCGAACTCGGAATCCCCTTCAATCTGGTCGAAACGATCAAGAAAAGCTGGGAGAACGACGTTCACTGGCATCTCTACGGGCGCTTCGACCTCGCCGGGGGAATCGGCGGGGCACCGATCAAACTGATCGAGTTCAACGCCGATACCCCGACCGCCCTATTCGAAACGGCGATCATCCAATGGGCGATCCTCAAACACAACCGCATGAACGAAGAACGGCAGTTTAACAACGTTTATGCGGCCATCAGCGACAATTTCCGCCGCCTCGTCACCCTGTTCGACGACCCCGCGCTGTTCGAACGTCATTACGAAGGGTGGCAAATCCTCTTTAGCGCGATGAGCGGCAATATCGAGGAAGAGCAGACGGTCAGGCTACTGCAGCAGATGGCGATCGATGCGGGATTCGCAACCGGATTCGAACCGCTCGGCGGCGTCAAATTCGACGACGAGGGAATCTACGACAGCACCGAAACCCCTTATGAGTATTGGTTCAAACTGTTTCCGTGGGAAGACATCGCCATCGAAGAGCCCGAACTCGCGACCCAGCTTCAGACAATCATGCTCAACCAAAAGGCGATTATCCTCAATCCCGCCTATACCCTGCTGTTCCAATCGAAAGGGATGATGAAAATCCTGTGCGACCTCTTCCCCGATTCGCCGTACCTTCTCAAAACTTCCTTCGAACCGCTCAAGGGAGTTCCGTACGTCGAGAAACGGATGTTCGGGCGCGAGGGAGCGAACGTCAAAATCCTTGATATCTCCGGAAACGTTACCGCTTCCCATGACGGTCCCTACGCCAATTTCAAACCGATCTACCAAGAATACGTCGAATTCCCCCGCGATACGCGGGGGAACGCCTACCAGGCGGGAGTGTTCTTCGCGTACGAGGCGTGCGGCCTCGGGTTCCGCCGAGGGGGAGACATTCTGGACAACCTCTCCAAATTCGTGGGACACGTCCTGCGATGATCGTCTGCGCCTGCCGAAGCGTCACGCTCGAAGAGATCATCGAAGCGATGGAACGCCACGGCAACGACGCAGAAACGATCCAAAGCATCACCTGCGTCGGGCAGGGATGCACCGAATGCCTCGACCCCGCCTGCAGCGACGTCGATCTCCCTTTCCCCTATGCGCTCCTGAACGCCGAAGCAATCCTGAAAAGGTCCTGACCCCTATCGAACCTCTTTGCGGTTCATGCGCGCCTGCACGTCGTTTGAAATATTCATCAGCGCAAACGTCACGATAAAGATCATCAGCCCCGGAAAGAAACTCACCCACCACGCGATGTCGATCACCTCTTTGCCCGTACTGAGGATACTCCCCCAGCTCATCTGCGGCGGCGTGATCCCCAGTCCCAGAAACGACAATCCCGATTCGGCCAGGATCGCCCCCCCTACCCCGAACGTAAAACTGACCAGAACGATCGGTGAAAGCAGCGGGGCATAATATTTCAATATGATCCTGAGCGGGTTGACCCCCGCGATGCGTAAAATGCGGATAAACGGTTTTGAGGAGATCGCGAAACTCTCCGAACGGATCAGTCGCGCGGTGCTCATCCATCCCGTTACCGAAATGATCACGATCAGCACCCAGATCGACGCGTTGACGTAGCTGACCAGTGTCAGCAGCAAAAACAGGGTCGGAAACGTCAGGAACAAATCGACGACGACAATAAAAAGCTTGTCGAACCCGCCCCGCAACAGTGCGGCGCTTACCCCGTACATCAGCCCGATAAAAGTCGAAAAAAGAGCGCTCCCCAGGCCGATCAGCAGCGAGACCTGCCCACCCTCCATCAAGCGCGCGAGCATGTCCCGCCCCAAACGGTCGGTGCCGAACCAGTAGGCCGACGAGGGGGGAAGGAGAATGGCATTCGGATTGAAATACTGCGGATCGACCGTATAGAAAAAAGGGCCGAGAAAAGAAAAAAGGATGACCCCCGCGAGGGAGACCATGCTAAAGAGGGGCATTACTGCTTCAGCCCCAGAAGCGTCTGCATCATCTGATCGATCGTCGTAATGACTTTCGCGGCGGCGCCGTAAGAGGTCTGGTAGCGGATGAGATTGGCCATCTCTTCGTCGATGCTCACTTTGGAGATCGAGTCGTGTTCTTGTTTAATCGCATTGAATTGCGCCGTAATCGTATCATTGCCAAGAATAACGGAATTCGTCATGGTGCCGACTGTCGTTGCGGTCGAATCGTAAAACCCGTATATCGTGTCGATGGTTGCGTTCGAACGGTGCAAAAAGCTGACTTTGGTAAACTGCAATTCGACCATCCCCAGTGCGGTTCCGGCATTCCCGTCTACAGGAGCCTTAAATCCCCGTATATTGCTAACGTCAGTTTTAATGTCCATGTTCAGATCGATATTTTTGGCACTGTCGCCGTCGAAGAAACGGCTCAGCCCCAATACCCCGGCAAAATTGGTGCCGTTGTCTTCGATCGCAAATGTATACCCCTGCTCCGCCAGACCGCTACCCGATATAAAATCGATCCGCAGAATGTTGTCTGCCGTCCCGAACTGTGTCAAGAGCATATCATCGATGTCGTTCAGCGCATTTCCATCACCCGTATCGTCCTGAACCGCATTGAGCTGCCCTACGATACTGTTTGCCGGAGGAGCCGGCATCGAACCCATCACCGTCGCATCGTCGATCGTGATCGTACGACGGGCCGCAACATTTCCGTTAATATCGTATACGACGATGTCGAAAGTACCGGCACTGAAATTTTTTCCCGTCGTCAACAGCGTGTGCGTATCCGTATACGGCTGCGGTGTCGACTGCATCGACGAAGTTGCACTCTGCGCGTACAGGTTGTTCGTCGCTTCAATCAATCCTGCGGCAAGAGTATCGAGATTGTCGATCGTCTCTTGTAAAAAGCCGTTTTCAAACTCGCCGTCATCTCCGATGATGGAGCCGCGCAGCTCGAGTAGAGCACCGATTTTTCCGCCCCGGACATCCTGGGCAAAAGGCATCTGCACTCCGTCTTGACGTTCATAATAGAGCGTATTGAACCCTTTGGCGCTGCTGGCGCTTTCAATACCGATCGGATGGAAGTTCGAACCGTCGACGATGTTGAAACCGCCCACAAGGATCGTGTAATTCCCCTCTTCTACCGCGATATCGCTATCTACGGCGTTGTTGGTCTTGGCACCTTGCACGACCGTTTTCGCCCCCATCAGTTCAGAGAGGGTCATCTCCAACTGACTGCGCTGGTCTCTAAGGTCGTTGGCGTTGTTGATCCCGCCGGCTTCGGCTTCGTTGATCGATTTGTTCAGTCCCGCAATTTTTTCGGCAATGCGGTTGACCTCTTCCACATTGATTTTGATCTGATCGTTCACCGAACTCTGCAGTGCGGCAATTTGATCGCGTGTCTGACTGATATGTTGCGTCATCGTTTGCGCCTGCTGCGCCAATGCCACTTTCAACGCACTGTTGCCGGGGTTGTTGGCCAATGCCTGCCATCCGTTGAAATAGTTCTGAAGGTCCGCTTTGATCCCGATGTTGTCAATGTCGGGAAAATAGGTGGAGAGTTCTTCGAGATGCTTTTTCATCGTATCCGAATAGGCTTTGGATTGTGCCGTATTGGAATAACGGTTATACACAAACGAATCGAAGATACGGACGATTTCGGTGATTTGAGTCCCGTTCCCGCGCTGTCCCGGATCGACGCTGACGGGAAACGCGGTCGACGTCACCACCCGCTGGCGGGAATACCCTTCGGTTTCGGCGTTGGAAATATTGTGACCAGTCGTATCGATCCCGATCTGGGCGGCATTAAGACCGCTGTAACCGATATGAAGGGCATTGAAGATGGAAGCCATTTTACGCTCTCACTTCCAAAAATGACGCGTCGGCGGACGCGACTTTCTGATACCCATCCATCTGTGTCGGTACGACACGTTCAAGAAGGGTATTGTAAAAAGCCCCGACGCTTAAAACCATTTTCGCGTAGCGGTGATTGACCTCGCGAAGTTTCGCGAGATTCTCTTTCAGAAGATCAAGAAGCTGATGTTGTTCGTCATCGAGGAGTTCGAAAAGCGCTTTGGAAGGTTGGGCGGTCATCAATTTCGAAATTTCACGATCGATCATCGCTTTTTTGTTTTCGAAACTTTTGATTTTTTCTTCTTTGATCGCCAAACGTTCAAACTGTGTATTATGCTTGGCCTCTTTGATATCGGCAATGTCTTCTTCTGACAATGCGATAAGGGCTTCCAGTTCTTTGATAGCGCTTTTCAACTGATACGACAACATCATAAACTCCTGTTTGTTTAAGTCAGCTCTTGCGCGATGCGCTTCGCCAACGCTTCGATATCGACACGGTATTCGCCTTTTTCGATCGAAGACTTGATCTCTTCGATCCGGCTGGTGTCACCTTGTTTGGAAACCGACTGAGAGGATTTTTCCTGTTCTTTCGGCTTAAGCGACGTTTCTTGGTAAACGCCTTTCATGATTGAGCTGTTCACACTTGAGATCATGGTGAATCCTTCTGGTTTGTCCGTTTATGATGTCTATCTACCATATCGGCAAACACTCCGAAAAATTTAGTTTTTCACCCCTTTTTGACTCAAATGTTCAAACAGCATTTGCGAAAATCCGAACCCTCCCGCACTGGCGTTGGAAAGTTCCTCACGGTACATCGATTTGAAGATTTTGTCTCCCGGATCGTTAGCGCTGAAAAGGTTTTTTTCATCCTTCATCGCTTCATCGAGCAACATCTTCACAATGATCGCTTCGAACTGGTCCGTTTTTTCCTTGAGGATTGCGTCCCCTTCTTTCGTCCCCACGGTCGGGACGGGCTTTTGATACTGTACGTGTGAAACGTCCATCAGATCACCTCCAGGTCTACGGTAATGGCACCGGCGCTTTTCATCGCCTGTAAAATGGCGATCATCTCTTTGGGGGTTGCCCCGAGTTTCTGGAGCGAACGGGCGATATTCGCGACCGTCGTCGTCCCTTTTTCGGTATAGATTTCGTTTTCGTTCAGCCCGATGACAAGGCTTTTATCCATCGCGACGCTTCCGGCAGGCTTGGCCACATTGTCCTGCGAAAGCACTTTGACCGTCATGTCGCCTTGCGTGATGACGACGGGTTTGACTTCGACGTCGACTCCCGCGACGATCGTCCCCGTCCGCTCGTTGATGATGATTTTCTGCTCCTGGGCGTAGTTGACGTCCAGATTCTGCACTTCGGCCAGGAACTCGACCATCGAACGGTTTTTGGGGAGCTGCAGTTTGATCGTGCGGGAATCGAGGGCTGTCGCGACTTCACCCCGATAACGGTCGTTGATCGCGTTTTGGATCGCAACCGCATTCGTAAAATTCGATGTTTTGAGTGAGAGCGTCGCGTTTTGCTGATGGTAAAGGTCCTGCTGGATTTCACGTTCGACAAGCCCGCCGCCGTACACCATGCCGGCGGTCGGATGCGATTCGGAACCCGCACCCCGCTCGTTTTTTCCGCCGATGCTCACCGGTCCCTGCGCAAGTGCGTAGATTTTCCCGTCCACCCCTTTGAGCGGCGTCATCAAAAGCGTCCCCCCCTCCAGGGATTTCGCGTCCCCGATCGAAGAGACAACCACGTCGAATGTATCCCCCTGGCGGGCGAACGGAGCAAATTTGGCCGTGACGACGACGGCGGCGACGTTTTTGGATTTAATGTCGACCGGGTTCATGTCGATGTTCATCGCTTTGAGCATGTTGGCGATCGACTGGAGGGTAAATTTCGAGGTGGTTCCGTCTCCCGTTTTTTTCAGACCGACGACAAGCGAGTATCCGATAATCTGGTTGTCACGCACCCCTACGACATTGGCGAGTTCACCGACCCGGGCGGCCTGCAGTGATGAAAGGAGTAAAAAAAACGCTACGATGACTCTCATGCTTATCCTTTGAAACGTGCAAAGAAAAAGCAAAGTTCATTCCAGTTCTTCGGAAACGGAGGGAAAAGCTCACTCAGGCGTAATAAGTCAGTGACGTTTTCCCAAATTTTTTGCTCTTGAGACGCCGATATTCCCCGATCGTATCGGGAAGTTCCAGCGTACTCATGTGCTCGATGATAAAGAGTTTTGCCAGATGCGGGGGAACCCCGGCGATCAGGTCAAGGGTTTTATCGTAAATCTCTTCCATCCCTTCGCGGTAGGCAAAAGGGGGATCGACATACACAAAAGCGCTTTCGCCGAGGCTTTCGAGCCTTTTTTTCACCTGCGCGATATTCGAAAAGCTGTCTCCCTCGAATACTTCGCAGGCGGCAGGGTCGGTCTGGGCGATATTGTGGCGGAGAGTTTTGATCGCATCGCGGTCTTTTTCCATGAACAGGATCTTTTTCGCCCCGCGGCTGAGCGCTTCAAGCCCCACCGAACCGCTTCCGGAAAATACTTCGACGAGTACGGCGTCGATCACGTCGAACTGGATCGTATTGAAAAACGATTCCAGGACGATCGCTTTGGAACTGCGGGTCGTCTCTTTGGAAGGGAGACGAAGCGTTTTGCCCTTAAATCTCCCCGCGATGATTTTTTTGGTCAGCGGGGGATTATTTTTCATAAAACGCCCGTATCGCCTTGAGGATATTCGCCTGGTATTCGCGGGTCAGTTTTTCGATGTGGCGTTCGAGCACTTCGAAACTGATCGCTTCTTCTTCGCAAGAGGCTGAGGGTTCCGGGACAGCGGGTTCCGCGGAAGAGCGGTGGAGCGATTCAAGTTTGCGCCCCAGCGCGTGGAGAAGCTGCGCTTTCGAAAAGGGTTTGATCAAATCGGCCGATTCGGTCGCACCGATGATAAAAGTGGGGCGGTTCTCGTCGCGAATCTCTTTGTCGCGGATCAGAATATCGCACTGGCGGACCGAACTGAGCTGCCCTTCCAAAAAAAGTTCCAACGAACGCTGCAAAAGCGGCGAATCGCATTGTACGGCTACTTTCACGTTTCCCCTTCCCCTCTTCATAATCGTTGCGCAGAGGTTCTTTCCGCTCTGCCTTGTTCCATTCCCCGTATATTAACATAGTTCGGATGCTTCTCATCGCTATTTTCACCGATTTCTGCTATCATAGGATTATAAAGACAGAGAGAGTTGGGAGTATTTTATTGCGCATTTTTCCTGTGAACATCTCTTGCGGCGCCCGATGCAAAGAGTGGAGCGTCGGAACGATTATTTTTCTTCTCAGTGCCGTCGTATCGGCATTCGTCGTCGTCCATCTCGACCGGATGAGAGTACACGACAAGCTCCACTCTCTTCAGTCCATCACACACGAACATGCTTCCCGCCTGCACAAACACATCGACCAGAGCATGGTGCTCGCGTATCCGATCGCGGCGGCGATCGAAACCGGAATGGACATCAAAAATTTTACGTTCATTGCCGATAAACTGATCGAACACCATCCCCTGATCCATGAAATCGCCCTGGCTCCGGGGGGTACGATTACCCATATCGTTCCGATAAAAGGGAACGAACAAGCGCTCGGGCTCGATTTGCTCAGGCACCCCGAACAAAAAGCCGAAGCGCTGCTGGCGCTCCAAAGCGGCAAACTCACCCTTGCAGGGCCGATTCGCCTGATGCAAGGAGGCGAAGGGGTTGTCGGGAGACTTCCCGTTTTTCTCGGAGAAGATCAAAAGTTCTGGGGATTCGTCCTGACCGTTATCAGCCTGCCCGATCTGCTGGACGTCGTCGAAATGGATGACCTTTCCCGCAGCGGGTACCACTATCGGCTCTCGCGCATTCCACCGGGTTCAGACCGGGTGCAGATCATCGCGGCATCAGGTTCCGCCCCTCTTGATCACCCCATACGTCAACGCATCGCGTTTCCCAACGCCGAATGGACACTCAGCGTAGCACCCGCTGCGGGATGGCACGATCGGGGAACGATCCTTTTTCAAAGCGCCCTTGGATTGTTCATCAGCCTGTTGCTGGGTTATATCGCGAAACAATTCATCGAACTGCGCAATCGGCGCGACACCCTCGAACACCACGTTGCCGAGCGAATAGCCGAAATTTCGCTCACCCGTAAGCGGCTTGAACTGCTGCTGCGTACCATCCCCGATCCGGTATGGCTCAAAGACGCGGAGGGGACTTATCTGCTGTGCAATCCGATGTTTGAACGTTTTTTCGGTGCCAAAGAATCGGAAATCGTCGGCAAAAGCGATTACGATTTCGTCGATCGGGAACTGGCCGACTTTTTCCGGGCCAAAGACCGCCTGGCGATGGAGAAACACGCCCCCAGCGTCAACGAAGAGTGGCTCACTTTTGCCGACGACGGCCATCATGCCCTGATGGAGACGATCAAAACCCCGATGCTCGACGAAACGGGGAACCTCATCGGTATTCTGGGGGTCGCGCGCGACATTACGGAGCGAAAAAACGCCGAAACGCGAATCACGCAACTCAGTCATCTGTATGCGGCCCTCAGCCACTGCAACAAAACGATCGTCCATGCCTCGTCACCCGAGGAGGTGTTTGCCGAAGTGTGCCAAGGGATTGTTTCCGAAAGCGGCATCAGCATGGCCTGGATCGGCCTTATCGACCCGGAAACGGGATTTGTCCGCCCTGCAGCGTCCTATGGCGATACGCTGGGATATCTGCAAGGGATCGAAATTTCGATCCGGGAAGATGCCCCTTCGGGCAAAGGCCCTACCGGCATCGCCATCCGGGAAAACCGCCCTTACTGGTGTGCCGATTTCATGAATGATCCCGCGACGGCTCCGTGGCATGAGCGCGGCGAAGCGGTCGGATGGAAATCCTCCGCCGCGCTGCCGATTCATCTTTACGGCAAGCCCGCAGGTGCGTTCATGGTCTATTCGAACCATCTCGATGCGTTCGACGAACCCAGCCGCGAACTTCTGGTCGAAATGGCGATGGACATCGGGTTTGCGATGGAAAATTTCGACAGGGAAGCCAAACGCAAAGCGGCCGAAGAAGATCTGATCCGTACCGAAAGGCTGCTCGAAGAGATGAGCGAAGCGGCATTGATCGGTGGATGGGAGTACGACGTCAAAACGGGCAAAGGGGCTTGGACCAAAGTGACCGCACGTATCCACGACATGGACCCCGATGCCCCGGCCACCGAAACGGTCGGCTTGAGCGTTTACGAGGGCGAATGGCTCGAAAAAATACAAAATGCCATTCATACCGCGATAACCCGAGCCCTCCCTTATGATGTGATACTCCATATGACCACCCCCGCGGGGAACAAAAAATGGGTCCGTGCGATCGGTATCCCCGTGATCGAAAACGGTGAGGTGGTCCGCCTCAGAGGATCGATGCAGGACATCACGGCGCAAAAAACGACGGAAGAAAAAGTCCACTGGCTCGCCCATTTCGACTCTCTTACAGGGCTTCCGAACCGAACCCTGCTCAACGACCGCCTCAATTACGCCATCCGGATCGCCTACCGCAACCACACGTCGGTTGCACTCCTCTATCTCGATCTCGACCATTTCAAAAACATCAACGAAAACCTCGGCCACCACATCGGCGACGAACTGCTCGTCCAGGTGGCCTTGCGGATCCAGTCGATGATCCGCGAATCCGATACCCTCTCACGTCAGGGAGGGGACGAGTTTATGATCCTCCTCTCGGGCATCGATGCCGAGGGGACCGCGAATGTCGCCGAAAAGCTGATCGAAAGCATTTCGCAGCCCTACCAGATCCAGAATTACGAACTTACGATCACGCCCTCCATCGGAATCGCCCTCTACCCCGGTGACGGTACGAACTTCACCACTCTCTCACAGGCGGCGGATGCGGCGATGTTCCGGGCCAAGCATAACGGCCGAAACCGCTATTGCTTTTTTGCCCCCGAGATGCAGGCCCGTTCGGCCCGCAACCTCGAAATCGAAAACGCTCTTCGGCACGCGATCGCGCGCGGTCAACTCCATATCCACTACCAGCCGCAAATCTCTTTGAGCGACGGAAAACTGATCGGCACCGAAGCGCTGCTGCGATGGACCCATCCCGAACTCGGGGCCGTTTCTCCCGATGAATTCATCCCCGTCGCCGAAGAGAGCGGACAGATCGTCGCCATCGGAGACTGGGTATTGCGCCATGCGCTTGGACAGCTCAGAGCCTGGATCGACGCGGGTGCCGAACCGTTCATTATGGCCGTCAACCTTTCCGCCATCCAGTTTCGCAACCCCCAGCTCACCCAAAGGGTTTTGGAGATTCTCGAAGAGCTGGTCCTCCCCCCCGAACATCTCGAACTTGAGCTGACCGAACGGATCGCCTCGGAAAATCCGCTCGAAGCGATCAACATCATGAATACCCTCTACGATAACGGGATCCGGATGTCGATCGACGATTTCGGAACCGGCTACTCGTCACTGAGCTACCTGAAACAGTTCAAAGCCTATAAACTCAAAATCGACCAGTCATTTATTCACGACGTCGCCCGGAATCCCGAAGACCGTACCATCGTCAACACGATCATCAAAATGGCCCACAGCCTCAACATGAAAACAATTGCCGAAGGGGTCGAAACGGCCGAACAACTGGAGATTTTACGAAGTGCCGGATGCGACGAGGTACAGGGGTACTACTACGAAAAGCCGATCCCCGCAGCGGAATTCGAACAAAAATACGTTCAGTCGTTTCGCAAATAGTGCTCGATGCTGTAGCGAAGATCTTCATCCATATCGTGGAGGGAATCGAGCATCCATTTGAGATAGCCGGGATCTTTGAGGGCGATTTCCTCGATCCGTTTTTTGGCGTATTTTCCGAAAGGGAGACGGTTGAGCAGGACATGAGAGCGTGAAATGTCGATCAGCTTTTGAGGGTCGGCGAGGTCCAGCAGATACGTGTAGAGCATCCGAACGTGAAGCGCATCGCTCAAAGGTCGGTGGGGAGATACCGTAACGCCCTCGGCGGCAAAAAACGCCTCTTCCTCCCGATAGAGCCGTAATTCGTATCGCAGAAACTGCAAAGCATATCCCTCCAGATCGTCCATCAGCGCTTTGGCGCATTTGAGGGTATCGACCACCTCGCCTTGCCATTCGATCCCCTCTTTGGAGAGCATGGCAAGATCAAACGGCGCATTGTGCGACACGAGCGTGTTGGCAGCGAGGTTGAGCCGTTTGAGGATTGCGCAGCTTTGCGAACGGGAAAACGGGGGGGCATCCGCAACCATCTCATTCGTGATCTGATGCACCGCCGAGGCCGAGGGCGGTATCTTTTTCCCCGGGTGGATGAACTCTTCATGCAGCTGCTCTTCCCACACGATCCCGACGGCGCAGATGCGGTCTTGAACATCGGTCCCGGTGGTTTCGGTGTCGAAAAAGATCAGCATGTTTCAGAGCCGGAAATTTCGCCGATCCGCCCCATCAGCTTATAATAGTGTTCAAGCGTACGGAAGCTTTTCTCGAAACGCCATCCCAGCACGAACGCAATGATCTCTTTTTTCCGTTCTTCGGAAAGTTTTTCGACCCGCCCGTAGTAGGCGAGCGAAATATTTTTGTTTTTGACTTTCGCCTCTTTGTCGTAGACGATCCCGATGATCTGGGCGTATTTCCCCTCTTTGAGCGTTCCGAGGTCCTCATCGGCAAGCGAGATCCCCGAGAGATTGATCGCTTTAAAATCGAAAAGCTCGTCGAAACGGAGAACTTTTGCGTCGATTCCCAAAACGGCATAGAGCCGATCGAGTTCTTTGAGGTTTTTTTTGCGTTCCAACTCGTAACTGGAGATCTGTGCGGTCAGGTTTTTGAGACGGTCGAGGGCTGAACTCACATATTCTCCTTGGAACACCGTAAATTTGGATAATTTTAACGAACATTGACTTATAATATCAAACTTTTTTTATATGGGATTTTCATGGACTATTTACGCATTCAAGGCCCCACAAAGCTCCAGGGCACCGTTGTGATCTCCGGCGCGAAAAATGCCGCACTGCCCCTTATCACGCTGGCATTGCTGGCACACAATAAAGTCACGATGACCAACATGCCCGAAGTCGCGGACATCAAAACGCTGCTCAAACTGCTCCAGAATCTGGGCGCTTCTTGCAACCTGGAAAACCATACCCTCACGATCGACACCTCGACGGTCAACCATACTATGGCCAATTACGACATCGTCAAAACGATGCGCGCGTCAATCCTTGTCCTGGGCCCCCTGCTGGCTCGCTTCGGCCATTGCGAAGTTTCGCTTCCGGGCGGATGCGCCATCGGGCAGCGCCCCATCGACCTGCACCTCAAAGCGCTCGAACAGATGGGAGCGCAAATCACGATCCACGCGGGATACGTCCATGCCGTGGCGCCCGAAGGGCTCAAAGGGGCGCACATCGTATTCGATAAAATCACCGTGACCGGAACGGCCAACATCGTCATGGCCGCAGCACTCGCTCACGGCAAAACGGTGATACAAAACGCCGCGCGCGAACCCGAAGTCGTCCAGCTGTGCGAAATCCTCCGCGACAGCGGAATCGACATTCGCGGTATCGGTACTTCCGAACTGGTGATCATGGGAACCGGGGGGAAAACGATCGACATGATCGATTTCGAAGTGATCCCCGACCGGATCGAAGCGGGGACCTATCTGTGTGCCGCCGCCATCACCGATTCGTCGATCACCCTTGAAAAAGTACGCCCCGACCATCTCGACGCCGTCACCGCAAAACTTGAGCAGATGGGATGCACGTTCGACATCGGCGAAACGACGATGACGATCCATCCTGCCGAAAAACTCAAACCCGTTGATATCATCACCCAGGAATACCCTGCGTTCCCGACCGATATGCAAGCGCAGTTCATGGCCCTCGCCGTCCGTGCCAATGGAGCGAGCACTATCGAAGAGCGCCTGTTTGAAAACCGTTTTATGCACGTCAGTGAATTGCAGCGTCTGGGTTCCGAAATCAAACTCAGCGGCCATACGGCCACGGTTATCGGTCCGTCCGAACTCTTCGGGGCTGACGTGATGGCCACCGACCTTCGCGCCTCCAGTGCCCTCGTCCTGGCCGGAATGGCTGCGGAAGGGACGACCAACGTCCACCGCATCTACCACCTCGACCGCGGATACGAAAACCTCGAACAAAAACTTCGCGCACTCGGCGCGACGATCGACCGCCTCAAAGAATAGAATCGACCGCTTTCCCGCGTTTGCGGGAAACTTCCCCTTCTTTTACTCTCCGCAGCGATATGCCAGATTCGTAATGTAGTACTCGCAATAACGTTTTGAGCGTTTGCGAAAAATTTTTCTCAATAGCTTTTTCATATCCGGATGCATGCAAAAAGTATGCCAAAGCAAAGGTATCGAAAGAAGAATTTTTCCCCATCCCGGGGAAGAGAGAGGCGAAGGGTTACAGATCCCCTTCGATCACTTTTTTGAAGGTGTTGTAGTAGACATCGCGCATTGCGGCAAGATTCATCGCCACGTCGTTGAGGGCAAACGTATCGCCGCCGACCGTTCCGATTTTCTGGCAGGCCAGAGTCCCGACCATCGCTTCGAACGCGGCGCAGTTTTCCGGCGCGACTTCGATGATCGCGCGACTCATGCTCTCGGCGAAAATGTCGCGGCTATCGGCGACGTTGATGGAGGCTTTGACCCCTTTGGCGCTGACGCAGGCCATTTTCGCCAGTGCGATCGCGGCCCCGCCGGCGCTGCAGTCTTTGGCCGAAGCGAGCAGCCCTTTTTTATTCGCTTCGATCACGAGGTTCCACAAAGCACGCTCTTTGTCGTAGTCAATCTCGGGGATCGTTCCGGCAACGACGTTGTAAAGTTCTTTCATGTACAGCGATCCGCCGAACTCGCTTTTGCTTTCGCCGACGAGATAGAGGACGTTCCCCTCTTTCTGGAACGAAGAGAGCAATACTTTATTCTGGTCTTCGTTAACGCCCACCATCGCGATGGAAGGGGTCGGGAAGACCGATTTGCCGTTCGTTTCGTTGTAGAGCGACACGTTACCGCCGATGACGGGGGTGTTGAGTTCGGCACACGCTTCCTTAATCCCCAGACACCCTTGCGCAAACTGCCACATCACTTCGGGGTTTTCGGGGTTTCCGTAGTTCAGACAGTCGGTGATCGCTTTGGGGGTCGCACCGCTCATCGCGACGTTACGGCCGCTCTCGATGACGGCAGCCGCGGCTCCGGCTTTAGGATCAATGTAGCAGTAGCGGACGTTACAATCGGCACTCATCGCCAATGCAACGCCGTTTTCCTTAACACGGATCACGGAAGCGTCGAGTTCGCCCCCTTTTTTGATCGTGTTGGTTTGTACCATCGAGTCGTACTGCTGATAGATCCACCCTTTGTCGACGACCTCCATCGAAGAAATCAGTTTTTCGAACGCGGCTTGGTTGCCGACCGCTTCAAAATCAGAGAGTTTGACATTTTTGATCTCGGAGAGGTACTTGGGCTCAGACATCGGACGATCGAGTACCGGGGCTTCCTCGCTCACCGGATCGACGGGGACTTCGGCGCATTTTTCGCCGTGCCAGAACAGCTCCATTTTCCCCGTCGCGGTGACTTCACCGATCACGGCGCAGTCGAGGTCCCATTTTTCGAAAATATCGATAATCGCCTGCTCGGACCCTTTTTTCGCACAGATGAGCATCCGCTCCTGCGATTCGGAGAGCATGAATTCATAGGGCTGCATTCCCTCTTCGCGCGCCGGAACTTTGTCCAGGTGCATGATCATACCGCTTCCGGCGCGTCCGGCCATCTCGAACGAGCTGGAGGTGAGGCCTGCGGCACCCATGTCCTGAATCCCGACGACGTAATCGGTTTTGAAGAGTTCCAGACACGCTTCGAGAAGCAGTTTTTCGGTGAACGGATCCCCCACCTGTACTGTCGGGCGGAGGCTTTTGGACGCTTCGGTGAAGCTGTCGCTACTCATCACCGCGCCGCCCAGGCCGTCGCGCCCCGTTTTGGAGCCGACGTAGATGACGGGGTTTCCGATCCCTTCGGCACGTCCGTAGAAAATCTCGTCGCTTTTCGCCAGACCGAGGGTAAACGCATTGACGAGGATGTTGCCGTTGTAGCACTCATCGAAGCTCGTCTCGCCGCCGATGGTCGGAACCCCCATGCAGTTGCCGTATCCGCCGATCCCCGAGACGACGCCGCGCACGAGGAAACGCTGGTGCTTGCTCACATCATCGTTGTTCAGGACGTTTCCGAAACGGAGTGCATTCAGGTTCGCGATCGGGCGGGCCCCCATCGTAAAGACGTCGCGCATGATTCCACCCACGCCCGTCGCGGCTCCCTGATACGGTTCGATAAAGCTGGGGTGGTTGTGGCTTTCCATTTTAAAGACCGCGGCATAGCCGCCGCCGATATCGATTACCCCGGCGTTTTCACCCGGTCCCTGGATGACCCACGGCGCTTTCGTCGGAAAGCCGCTCAGGTGTTTTTTGGAAGATTTGTAGCTGCAGTGTTCGCTCCACATTGCCGAAAAAATACCGATTTCGACGAGATTCGGTTCGCGTCCGAGAATTTTTTTGATGTGTTCGTAGTCACCCGTCGACAGCTTGTGCTGCTTGAGAACTTTTTCGATATCTGGAAGTGGAGTGCTCACGGCAAATTCCTTATAGAAATAAATAGTGGCGCGATTATACCAAAGGGTAATCAAGCGCCCCCTTAATTTGCTGTCGATTTACCAAACCGATTTACATTATCACTCTAAAATCATTATCGGAGGTTTGTACCCATGCATGTATCCAAACGTCTTGTCATCGCTTTGGCCGCTGCGCCCCTCTTGCTGGCGGCAGCCCCGACCAAACCGTGTACTGCGGGTTGCCCGTTTTGGGGAATCGAAGAGATGGAAAATTTTTTCAACCGTTCCTACCCGAGGGCGAACGGCTACGCATCGACGATGCAGGAAGACGACAAACGCTACCTCATCACGATCGACCTTCCGGGGATCGACAAAAAAGAGATCAAAGTCGAAACGTCGGGCAACCGTCTGAGCGTGTCGGGAGAGCGTAAAGAGGAGAGTACCGGCAAAGAGTCGTCCGAGCGTAGCTATGCCCGATTCCAGCAAAGCTTCCTCCTCCCCCCCGATGCCAATCTCGACGCGATCGAAGCAAGTTCGAAAAACGGCGTTCTGACCGTTACCGTACCCAAAACGGGGAAAAAGGTATCGAAACGAATCGAGGTCAAATAACCGCTAGAATTCCTGGTTCAGCAGTTCGTCGAACCGATTGACTTTTTCCATCGCATCCGCCATCAGGCGATCCATTTTTTTCGGATCGATCCGGTATCGTTCCATAAACGGTCGGATCGCCTCGTAATCGGTGTTTTCGATGTGCCGCGTTACCGTCAGCAACTCCCCCCATTCCCCCTGCGCTTCGAACATCGCCTCCTCGATTTCGGGGGACACGTTGATTTTGTGCAAAAACTCCCGATGCGACATGTTCAACAGCAGATGGATCAGCGAAAGCATCCCCACCAGATACGCCGTATCAATTTTTTCCTGCGACGCGTCGGGCCGACTCAGTTTCAGCAACCCCGTCATGATCTCGGTACGGTTGATCACCATCAGCAACAGCGGGTGATTGGCTCCCCCGACGGTCCGGAAAGCCGCGATGAGAAGCATCAGCCAATTGGCCAGCGCTTTGCGCCCGATGAGCGAAATGATCTGCCGAATCGACGTAATCGGCGCGCGAAACGAAAAATACGAGGAGTTCAGAAACCGCATCAGCTGGAGCGATAGGACATGGTTTTTTTCCAGGGCCGAAACGATTTCGGCAATGTCGGCATCGTTTTGAAGAAGATTCCAGATCATCAGCGCCTGTTCCCTTGAAGGGCTCAGCGATTCCCCCTGCACGACGTGGGGGCGTTTGAGGTAATACCCCTGGAAATAATCGCAGCCGAGCGATTTGTAAAATTCGAACATCGCGTGGGTTTCGACTTTCGAAGCGATCACTTTTTTTCCCTTGCGATGAAGCCGATCGATCCCCTCTTGGGCCCACCGTTTCACGGTTCGCAGCGTATCGATTTTGACGATGTCGATCCAGGGGGAAAGCGCTTCGATCCGTTCGAGATTGGCTTCGTTGATCGCGGTATCGTTGATGCCGAAACGGAAACCCTGTACATAGCGCCGCTTAAGAACTTCCATCAGATGCGGGTCGCCCAGTGACGATTCGAGCACCATCAGTACGAATTTTTGGGAGGGAATCGTTTCGACGATGTCGTTTTCGAGAAATTCCCGGTCGATTTTCAGCAGTCCGCGGTATCCGCCGACGGCGTTCTCGGGTCCGATTTCGTTCATGACCCGGTCCAGTACCGACGCCGAGACCGATACATCGGTCGGTCGGCTCGCATCCGCCGAATCGTCGCGGAACATGATGTCGTATCCGAACATCCGGTAATGCTTATCGCTGATGCTCTGCCGGCCGATCAGACTCATCCGCTTCCCCTTTCCTTAACGAAATCCGAAATCGTCTTCGGTCCGATGGTTTTTTTTCAGTTCGAACAGATCGGTGCAGCGAATACGAAGCACTTCGTAACTTTTTTGTCCCGCGGGAAGCCGAACACTCAATTCATCCCCCTCCTCTTTTCCAAGCAATGCCCGCGCCAGAGGCGAATGGACCGAAATCAGGCCGTTTTCCGGCTCGCTTTCGAGCGTTCCGCAAATCGTGTACGCGAACTCTTCGTCGCTCTCGACGTCGCAGATGTCGACCGTCGCACCGAAATGGACCCGGGCATGATCGAGGGAAAGAGGATCGATAATCTGGGCTTTTTCGATCATTGCATTGAGATAGAAAAGACGCTTGTCGATATGGCGGAGCTTCTCTTTGGCCGCATGGTATTCGGCGTTTTCACTCCGGTCCCCGAGTTCCGCGGCACGCTGTTTTTCCCGGTTGACACGGGGCTTTTCCACCTCTTTGAGATACTTGAACTCCCGCAGCAGTTCATCGTATCCGCGCGGCGTCATCGGTTCCTTGTGCATTAATTTTTCTCCTTTCCGATTAGGCTTTTCAAACCCCTGAAAACAGGGATTTGACAGCATTAAGCGTAATTCTTTTTTTGTGCAGAATTTGACTGCGTGACAAGAACGTGACGCTCGTTTCGTGCGTCTTTTTCCCCAAAGACATCAATTTCATCCAGGAAAGCGGCACGTTTCACGACCGGCTCTTCGCGATATCTGGAATAGATAGACAACGTAATGGAGGGGTTGGCGTGCCCCATCATTCTCGAAACCCAGATCACATCTTCCCCCTTTGAGATCATCATCGTCGCAAACGAGTGACGGGTTTGATAAAGGGCTCGATGATCAAGCATCAATCGTTTCAAGAGAGGTTTCCAATGCTCTTGCCCGAGCGTCAATGATCCGGCGTAATGTTTTCCGAATCGGTTGAGGAAAACATAGCCTCCGGCCAGCCCCGTGCGTTTGAATTGCTCCTTCAGCGCTTCGGCAACCGGAGGGAGCATATCAATTGTTCTCACAACTCCCGTTTTCGTGTCAGTTTCAATATTACCCCGAATCGAATGACGCACGGTGATTTTCATGCTCTTGAAATTGATGTCCGGCCACTTTAACGCGATAAGTTCCCCAGTTCGCATACCGGTAAAAAAAGCGACGGTCAAGAACGCTTTGAACTTTCCCTGGGCATTCTGAAGAATATATTCAATTTCCGGAAGCGTGAAAGGGTGGATATCATTCAGCGCTTTTCGCGAAAATCCCTTGATTCCGGTAAACGGGTTTTTTGGAATGAGTCCATCGTTGACGGCATCTTTCAAAATCCCCTGAAAAACGATTCGGATAGTGTGGATCCGCTTTCCGGAGAGCCCTGATTCTTGCAACCGCGAGAGCCACGCCTTGAGGTCGCTGGGCGAGATAGCATCCAGCGAAAGCGAGCCAAAAGTAGGAACGACGTGCTTTTCAAAAGTTCTTTGGTAATCTCGAGTAGTGAGCGCTTTTCTAAAGCCTTTGTTCGCTTCTATCGAACGTCTCCCATACGCTTTGACCGTCACGTCCGGCTGGACATCCAGAGACTTTTTCCCAAGAAGCCTTTCCAACTCTGCCTGCCAATTTTTCTCCACAAACTTGAGATTGGCGGGGGTCGCCGGGCGCCCGGTGCTTCGCCGAATCCGCTTTCCATCCACGGTGACGTCCAGATGGACGATCCCGTCTCGTTCCCGGCAATTTCGATATTTCATTTCGCCTCCTTGTGGGGCGATGCTTTGTGGGCGAGAGATTGTAACAGATGTCATATTAAGCCTTTGTATTAGGTTTCTTATCCCTATTCAAATTTCGCAAAAATCGTATTGACATACCACCTCTTACTTGAATACATTTTTTTATTGCTTTATTCCCGCAACCAAACCCGCATTATTTTTTTACAAACATATCTACAAAATCCTATAAAACGCAGAATATTACACGCAACAAAACCCGCAATATTATTGTATAATTTAGCATTTCACGCTGGAGTATGCCATGCATTTCACGCCGATTGCACCCACAGATTTAAAAGGTACTCTTCCCCCACATCTAATCGAGAGAGCCGAAGCTGTTTGCGAACAAAGTGCTATTCTGACCGGCGGCCACAATCAAAACCTTCTTGATGAAGTTCGAGAGTTGCTTCGTATCACCAATAGCTATTATTCCAATCGAATCGAATCAGAGGGAACCCATCCAATCAACATCGAAAAAGCCATGAAAAAAGAATTCAGGGAGGATGCAAAAGAAAAGAATCTTCAGCTTCTTTCGCTCTCCCATATCCGCACCCAAAAAGAGATAGAGACACTGATTACAAGTGGGATATCTCCGTTTGATGTAGAATTCGTCAAAAGTATCCATCGAAACTTCTATGCCGATCCTCAGTTGGATTCGTTCCTTGATGTAATGAATGAGATGGAACAGCAAACCATTCGAATGACGCCGGGCGAACTTCGGGAACACGACGTTTATATCGGGAAGCATGTTGCACCGAAAGCAGATGCCGTCCCGGGATTGATGAGAGAATTCCAGCATCTTTACGAAAGAGCTGCCAAACATCTACCGCACTCTGCCAAATTGCTATATGCACTCTCTTCACATCACCGCCTCGTATGGATTCACCCTTTTTTGGACGGGAATGGTAGAACCTCTCGACTCGCATTGGATGCTGCCATTCTGTCATCTGGACTCCAAGGATATGGGTTATGGAATATGTCACGAGGTCTTGCCAGAAGTGTTGATGACTACAAGAAAGCATTGCAGTATGCCGATATGGAACGTCAAGGAGCAACCGATGGCCGGGGGCCTCTGTCACTCATGGCATTGACGCATTTTGTCGAATATATGCTTGATATTGCCCTTGATCAAGTGCAATTCATGGGCGGATGTTTGAAGATGGACAAACTCAGCCATAGAATTGAAAACTACGTGATTCTCTCCAGATCCGGAATGTTTGGCATTCAACCTTTGCCAAAATACACAGAAGGGGTTTTCAAACATCTTTTGCTGTACGGCTCCAGCCAAAAAAAGGCTATCATATCTGCGCTTGGGATCAGTGAAAGAACCGGGACTACCCTCTTTCGCGAACTTTCCGACGCAGGGGTTATCGCTTCGGATTCGGTCAAAGGGCCTATTTCCTTACGCATCACGATGCACATGGCATCTTATATTTTTCCTGATCTTTTCCCAATCGCAGAAGAAGGACAACCGGCAGAGCCTAAAAAAGGTCGAGGAAGACCAAAAAAACAATAAGGCAGATACTAAGAGGCCTTCTTCCGAAAATGGAGCTTCGAGAGCGCAGACCGCTTGATGTAGGTTCGATTCCCGGAGCGACGAATGTCGAGCATAGGATCGAGCTCACCTGAGTTGATCTTCTTTCGGATTGCGGTTTCGGAGACTCCGAAAATCCCTGCGACCTCGCCAAGAGTTGCGAAATCCCGATCCCGTTCGGCCTTCAAGCCCTCGATTTCCGAAAGCGCCTGATCGAGCTTGCCCCGGATCTCCGAAAGAGCCGCGAGGAGCTGGGCTTCGAACATCATGTTTCACCCCCTGGAAGCTCGCCCGAGCGGGCTTCGTACAGTTCAAAAACGTCGATCCCCGCCGGGAGCACCGGGGCGCGGTTTGAACCGGTCCGGCGGCCGGGGCGAGGGGCGAGCTGACGGCGGATGTTCCGGAGGGTGCGGCCTCTCCCGGAGAGGATCTCCCAGAGGAGGCTTTTCCGATAGGATTCCTCATCTCCCGCATGCAGCGCAACGAGGTGCTCGACCCCGAAAACGATCTGCTCGCGCGTCAACCCCTGCATCCCCTCTTCAGGGATCTCCAAGTACGGATCGTGGGGGACAACCTCTGCCGATACTACCCCCTCTTCTTCCTCAATCGGTGGAGGAGTAGAGGAGGAATGATTAATTGATGAATAAGAACTAATTGAAGAATATGTCGGATTTTTTTCCGAGTCATTTTCGGATTTTTTTCCGAGTTTGGTCGGATTTTTTTCCGACATAGCAAAATCTTCGGATTCGGATTTTTTTCCGACATAGTAACTTTTGCCGAGTTTGGTTAATTTTACGCAATCCTTAACCCCCTGTTTTTTATAGGATATAAGTCCTAATTTCTCAAGAGATTTTAAATATCGATAAACGGTATCAACCTTAAGATCGAGCAAGGGGAGATCGCTGACAAACTTACTTCTTGAAGTCCAATAAAAGACCTCGCTATCGATGATAACTGGCTCCGCCCACGTTGCACAATCGCAAATCATCCCAAAAATGATCGCCTCAGTTGCGTTTTTGAGCCCAAGCGCAATGGCTTGTTGTTGATTTATGTTCAGGGTGTATTTCATCGCGTCCCCCTCAATCAAGATCGAACGCCATTTGAGCGTTCCCATTTTGCGTTTTTTCACAAACCACGGGCACTTCGTGCCGGCCGATCACCTTTTTGAGGTCAATCCCAAGCCGTTCGGCGAGGTATTCGAGCTCGCCGATGTCGGCACCGTCCTTGAAGCGCTCGAAAAGACCGAAAATGGCCTGCTCGCGGGTGATCCCCGCGAATTCCGCTTCGATCTCGGCGTTACCCAAAGTAACAGTCTCCCAATCCTCGTGGTCAAGGTGGCCGAGCCATTCCGCCGAATTCGGGTCCGTGAGAACGGTCTTAACGTTATTTAACAGCCGTGATTTTAGCCACCGCAGGGCGATCCGTACAGGCATTGTTTTGAAGCGGCAGACGCCGCGCAGCTGCGGTTTATCGAGCGTTACGAGAGTAATCCGTACAGCCGAACTATAGGCCTCGTGAAAACGGTAGCCGGATAGTCCGATCCGTAGCGCGAACTCTTCGATCGAGTCGCGCAGCAGCTCCGCGACGACATCCGCGTTTTCGCGAAGCTCTTTCGCTGAGGGGAAACGAGCGACGATTAAATCGTCAATCGCACTTTGAAGGGTTTTTTGGGTAGAATTCACCCTGTGAGGGCTAGTTAACATGGTTCCTCCGTTCGCCCCCCGACCGACCAAAGCTGAGGGGCGTTTGTTTGAGTAATAAAAGTATTTTAGCCCGATCGGGCATATTTGTCAAGCCCAACAGGGCTCAATTGGAGATTATTTGTCTTTTGCTGAACGCCTAAAAATAACTCGTGGAAGCATGTCCCAATCTGAATTTGCCAATATTATTGGAATAGGGTTGCGAACATATACTAGATACGAAAAAGAAGAACGTCAACCAGACTTAAATGTTTTACTAGAGATTCATAAAAAATTCGATGTAAGTTTAGACTGGCTTATAGCTGGCACCGGTAGTCGAATCGGACTTGATACAATTTTTTCACCCTATTTTGATATCTTAAAAAATATATGCCCAGAAGATGAACACGCAGAAGTTGAAACTGAAATCCTTGAAGAAATGATTAAATCAATAAACACCAAAATAGCAAAATACTTAGTGAGTAGTTTATTAAAAGAAGTGAAAGATCTGCCACTTTTTGAGAAAGCTAAAAATCTCATAATCATCAATGATCTTGGGGCGACTATACGTATTTGGAGTATCGTTGAAAAAGCTGCCCGTGATACTTCAGATAGCAGCCCGAAAGAAAAACTCATCACCGCCGCTAAAAAAGGATTTTCTCTCACAAAATGGCTAATTACACAAGGCGAAAGAGATTTCATCGCCAAATTCGTTGAAAGTTGGCCAGATGAATCTTGTACTTTTATCCTGGAGCACAGTGACACTTTTATTGAAGCCCTAAAGCAACTAACGCCAAAAGCAAGCGAAACGATTTCGACTAATGAAAAAATACTTGCATTTGTACGAAGAGGATTTTCCAAAACGGACAATTAAGTTCGTGCTCGATCTCTCGATTCTTCAATCCATTTCAAGACATCATCAAGCTCATACCGAACGGCCCCCCGCTTTCCCTCAGCCTTGATATATTTTGGGCCTCTGCCCCGTTCTCTCCATGTACGTAAAGTATGCACGCTCACATTGATCATCTCAGCCACTTCTGTATCTTTTAAAAATGTCATCTTGTACCTTTTTGTATAAATTTTGGATTTATGATCACTATTCAAAAAATGTCAACTATAAAGTAAAATACATCTATGTTCCTAACGAGATTAAAAACACGATTCACCAATTGTTTTTTCCCCAATAAGCAACAAATCAAGCGATTTGAAGCTATTATGAACCTGGCCTACAAGATCAATGACCATGATCCACGTGGCCTTGAAGATTACATCAAACTTCTTGCTCGTCAATATCAATCAAAAATAATGCTTAAAGTTACAACACGCCAACGTCTTGACAATTTTTTTGATTTTAACGATCTGTTCTTTGATCAATTCATTCCGATTAATACCTTCAATGAACGTTTGTTTGATCTTAAAAAGCCCTTGCCCTCTTCAACACCTCTCCGCCTCGGCTCAGACATTATTTTTACACAGCCATGGAATGATGATTCTATGAGCCGTATCTTTACCGGCATTCAACTTGGTCAATGGCAACAAGACTCAAATCACATAGTGGAATATTGGTATCCGGTTCACATCGGATGGACTAATCAAGGCAACCATTCAATCACAAACGGTATCATCAAATGCCATGGAGAAATCAAAGAATATGCTGCGTTCGATATATCCGAAATATACAAATACGTTGATACTGATGGGGTATATTTTTACCGTATTGACAACAAGAAAAAAATTGCGAAAGTACCTAACGTTGAAATCGCGGCCATCTTTGAAATTGGTCGAATAATTTCAAAGAGTTGCCAACAATAATAACTATCTCGATCTCTCCTCTTCCCTTTCGTGTTCCATGCCTTCTGAACCCGATCGATCGTCACGATCATGGCGATCTTCCCCGCTTGCGCTGATCTCGGATGTTTTTTCGAGCTCTTTATCATTTTGAGATGTTTCCTGCCCTTTTGATTCATCTTTCGATCCGCGAAGCTCATCAACTTTTTCATCGAAGGTTTTCCCTTTAGATTCCACGGTTTTGCTTTCCGTTTTGCCGGTATCGTCGGTTTTTGCCGCTGTTTCCATACCGTCTTTGGTTTTCTCATCGGTCGATGATTTGACAGCCTCTTGATCGTTCTTTAACCCTTTCTCGTCGATTTGCTGTGCTGATTCCTTATCGAGCTTATCGGCTTTAACGAGGGTCATTTTTGGTTCACTATTTTCTCTGGTTGCTTCTTTTTCGGTTCTAAGCGAGTCCACCTTTTCAGAAAAACTCTTGTCGCCCGCTTTTTCAGGTTCTTTCGTCGCTTTCAAAGTCTCAACCCTTTCCTCAAAGGACTTGTGTTTGTCATCATGATGATTTTTGTGTTCATGCTTTTCGGAACGATGCGGGTCTTTAAAATTGTTCTCTTTGTATTCCCGGTGAAGATTCTTGTCGTGCTGCTCTTTAATGGCTTCGCCCACTTTTTCGCTCATGGCCCCGATCGCTTTAACTGTACCGCCGACAGTCGCTTTTGCAATACCGTAAGCGACACGTATCCCGGCACGAGTGGCAAACATCGCCGCAGCTCCGGCGACAGCCATCCCAGCAGCCACAACCTGACGAGTCAGTTTATCAAGCGCTGCCATCTCCCAATTGTTCTTGCCATAAAATCCGGCGGTAGAGGTCCCTTTGAGCATGCTGTAATAGATCCCCTTTGCATCTCTGGAGATCTGTTTGAACGAAAGATTCGTTTGATGATCCATAAAGCGGTCAAACTCTTTGGCAAACCCTTCGCCATCCTTAAATTTGACTTCTGCAAGCTTTGCGCGATCTGCTTGCATCTTTCCGCTGGTCATCGACCGGCTGAAATCTTCACGGGATACGGCGAGCTTGTAGGTATCCCCCTCTTTTGTGACGAGTCCCTGCTTTTCGAGCTGCCCCATCCGTTTTTCGATCATAGAGATCGAATTTCGAAATTCCTTCGAATAATATTTCCCCTCGATCGCCCGGACAATTGCCTCTTTGGGATTGAGTTCCCCCTTTTCGAGGAGTTTGCCTTCGGCCTGCCGAAGCTTTTCGGTGTTAATCTGGGTTTTGATACTTGCTTGCTCCTTACGGACTTTCGCGTAAACCTGCGCTTTGTATTGCCCCCCCAAACGTTGTGAAATAACCGCTTCCCGTTTCGCTTTTGGCAAGGCGGAAAGTTGAGAATTCAAAGAGGCTGCCATTGCTGCTTGTTTCTCGTTGAAGCCTTGAAGGCCCTTGTAAAGATTATCCCTTTGTTCGCGAAGAGACGCGATTTGATCTTTGGACTGCTGTTGCAGCTCTTTCGCCCCTTCGATGATTCGGTTTTCATTCAGCTTCTCAAAATCGATCTTGACAACTTCTTCTTTGCCTTCAAGGGAGACGTTTTCGGGTTTTTGTTCCTGGGGTCTTTCTTCGAGGTACTCTTTGACGTCTTTGTAGTCGCTGGCGTTTTCTTTGAGCTGGGTTTCCTTGTATTTTTCGGTCAATGCCTGCGCGTTGTCGGTGTAAAGGGTCAACTCCTGTTTTGCCCGTGACATTTGGACGTAACCGGCATTGTGGTTGTTGATCCCTTCTTTGCTGTGGGCGTAAACGTGAACGTTATCGACCGATTGCCCCTGGGATTTGTACGTCGTCATGGCGTAAGCATGATCGATGTTCTGGTAGGTTTTTGAGTCGAATGTTACGGCTTTACCCCCTTCCATCGTCGCGGTGATTTTACCGTCTTCCGCGATTGACGTGATGATAGCCGTTTCGCCGTTTTTGACTCCGAGATCTTTATCGTTTTTCGTAAAGCTGATTTTTTCTCCGGTCGAAAAACTTTTCTCTTTTTCGGTGTATGCGGTAAATTTGGCTGCCTTTTCGGCATCGATCCATTTCTGGACCGTAACGCCGTCTTGACGCGTGTACTCAACTTTCAGTTGATTCGCATCTTTTGAAGTGTCAACGATCCGAGTTTGCATTCCGGCTTTGATATCCCCCTGCATTCCCTTGCTGACAAGAATATCTCCTTTCTCGTAACTCATCGCCAGTTTTGCATCGTGTTGATTGAGAGATTTTTGTTCAAGGGTTTTAATCTGACGATCGTCTTTGCCAATCTTGCCATTCTCTTGAAGCTTTGAGCGGATCGCGTCATTGAATTCACTTTTTTCTTTGTTGGTCGAGGTCAATACGATGGTTGAATTGAGTCCCTTTTCAGTGTAATCGTTGACGGCGTTTGTCACAAGCTGCTCTTTCACCGGCTGCATGTCCCGAACTTCGATTCCCTTCTCGTTCGTCTCTGCTTTTGCTTCGACGATCCGCCCTTCGCTTTGCAGACGCTCCATCCCTTTTTCGAGTTGGGCAACGTCTTTAAATGCCTGGACGACTTCTTTGGTCGTATCCGTTTTTTGGCGAAGGGATTCATCCATAACCGAAAACTGCATCTTTCCCTCTTCCTGGAGTTTTCCAAACATATCCCCTGCATCCACCGCCTTGAGCTGCTTATCATCCCCGACAAATACGACCCGCGCCCCTGCTTTTTCCGCCCGGTCCATGATCGCGTCCATTTTTTTGGTTCCGAGCATCGAGGCTTCATCCACAACCCAAATCTGTTGCTTCCCCTCTTCGGCTTTGATCGTCTCTTTGCCTAAAAAAGAGTCAATTGTTTGGGACTTGACACCGGAAGCCGCTTCGATCTCTGAGGCCGCTTTCCCTGTCGCTGCCAAACCGACGAGCTCCACTTTGCCAGGCATTTTTTCATCAACGAGTGACTTGAGTTCTTTTAACATTGTGGTTTTACCCGTTCCGGCATCCCCCTGAATCCCCATAAAACGATCCGAAGAAGTGGCAATCATCTCGACGCTCTTTTTTTGCCCCTGGGTAAGGCCCGAAAAACTTTCCCTCCCCTGCACTGCTTCTTTGAATTCGTTTGCATTCAGCAGGCGGATAGAAGCATCCTTTCCGTTTTCAACGGCGTTGATGATCCGGGCTTCCGCTGCGGCCATTTCTTTTGACGTGAACTTCTCCGTTTTTGCATTTTTCGCGTCAGCGGCATTCAAGGAAACAAGCTCTTTGGAGTTTTGCGCCGCTTCTTTGAGCTCTGCCAAAGAAAACTGTCCTCTGGATGCTTTTAGAGCCTCAAACGTCACGTCGTGGTTGGAAAATACGGCCTTCTGGTCAGTCGTTGTTTTGATCGCTTCGCTGATTGCGCCATTCACGCTTTCAACGATCCGCTTATCGCTCTCGTGCCCCCTCATGCCCTCTTTCAAAGACTCTTGCGTATAGCCTCGTTCGGCTGCCTGGATATTCCAGTCTTCCCGAAGTTTGTTGATGTCCTGGGCCTCTTTCGCGGAACGTGTTTCGAGCTTCCCGATCTGTTTTTCGGCCGTTGTAAGGTCCCGCCCTTTTTCTTCGGCCATTTTCTCTAAATGGTTTTCAATCTGCTCCGTTCTCTTCGAATACATATCCTTGAGTTCTTGGGAGATTCCCTTGATCTCCATCGTGTGGTTTTGGCCATGTTTTTCCCACTCGACTGCATATCCGAGTTTTTCCATTTTATTGGCCAGCTCGTTCTGATATATCTGATCGGCAAATTTTTGAGCTGCGTAGATTTGCTGCGGTTCGAGACTTTGCCATTTTCCATCCGCGGTTTGGGTGGCATTGAAAACGAAGTTATGGGTATGTAGCTGCGGATCCGGAGTTTGCCCTTCGGCGGATCGGGAAGTGTAGTGGTTGAATTGGGCGACCGTGAGGTTTTCGGTGTTAACCCGTTCTCTTCCCCCCTCCCCGTCTCTTACACGCGTTTGGGCAAAATTCTCCTGTATGTATCCCATTGCGGTTTTAACCGCTTCCTCATGTGCTTTGATAACACGCTCATCCCCTCCGACAAGTCCCGCAATCGTTACGGACTTTGGGGCCGAAAAGGTGATGTCGAACCCCGCCCGGTGCGTAGTGAAGCCGTATTCGTCTTTACCGTCTTTGACAAGCTTTGCATCGGGTCCGACTTCTTTATCAAACTCTTTTCGAAGCGAATTCAGTTCGGCAGTTTTTGCAGCAAGTTCGGTAATTTTGGAAGTATCTTTCGCATCGATGGCTTTTTCAAGCTGGCCTCGAAGAGAAGCTTCCGTTTTTGCGAATTGATCGAGTGTTTTGATCTGATCAGCGTTTAACTTCGAAGGATCGTAGCCGTTTTCCAGGGCTTTGAATTGATCCATCGAAACTTCACCTTTCAAGCCGAGACGTTCGGCACCTTCTCCGTACCACTTCCCTTTTTCCGTTTCGCCGTCTTTGATGTAGTAGTTGTCTTTTTCGAAGTAGGAGCTGGCCGAGCCCGCTCCCATTGCACCTGACATTGATACCATTTAACCCTCTTTTGATTGAATTTCATTTATATTCAAAAAATTTAAGAATACTGAACAATCAACCAACACTAATCAGATGTCATTAAGGCAATTGATTTAGTTTACATAAGTTGATAAAATATCTGTTCAAAAATAAAAGGAGCTATCATGAATATCAAAAGGATGGTTTTAATAGTAGTTTCATCTTTATTTGTAGGAGAATTTCTGAGTGCAAATGATGATACTTCCTGCTTTGTTAAACTAAGGAATTATGAAAATGAACAATATTCGAATATCCGTTCCTTAAATTCGTATAATGAGCCTGAAAATTTTGATGGAATCCTTGCTGTCGGCAGGTGTCTTGCTTCTGCTGCAGATCAAAATATACCAAACTGCGCAAATCGTACAGGTAACAAGATAACTATGAAGGCTTCAAAACTTTCATGCCAAATCAACAACTATATTCTGGTGACATATGAGTATGATGCTATGCCACCTGCAGTTACTATGCATAATTTTTCTGAAACAAAAAAAGGAAAAGGAAAAAGCGCAGTTACAATTACTAAATGGGACGGCTCCTTTTCAATCGAAACAGGCAGTGGGCGTCTTGGCAAAAAGCTTGTTGGATATTGATTTTCACGAAGCTATCATCCCTATTTCTTCTTGTCAAAAAGCAACTCAATCTTCCCCTCAGCCAATTTCCCCTTTGCATCGAACTCTTTACCGGCTTTACTCTTTAGTCCGGAGAGAGTAATTGTTTTCCCATTGAGCAGATTGACCGCCTGAGTCTTCGTGAGTTTTTTACCCATGAATTCTTTCCAAACGGTTGCTTTGCATCCAGAGCACTGAAAAGATTTGTCCCATTCTTTGACGGCTCCACCGCATTTACAGTTCCCCACCGGCTCCGCTGGTTTACTCATGTTTTTTTTCAGCCACTTTGACATCTCGAACCCGCTTTGAAACACGGAATCGGGAAGCTTGATCCCCTTTTTCTCCGAGATCGATTTTGCAAGATCGATCTGTTTTTTGGAAGGGGCACGATCTTCGCGGGGTTCTCGTGCTTCGGGGATAAAGAATCCCATTTTTTCATGAGTCCGTTTAGCGAAGTCTTGCCACGTCGCCCCTGCAATCCCTTCGGCCACTTTGTCGAGGTATGCTTCCATTTTCGCGGTTGTGGCGTAATCGATCACCCAGGCGTGGCCGTTCTCGTTGAGATAGTCGATGAGGCGTTCGCCGTTTTCTGTCGCCTTGAGCTTTTTCTTCTCGATCTCGACGTAACCGGCCGATTTGATCCGGCCGATGATCGAAGCATAAGTTGATGGCCGCCCGATTCCCATTTTTTCCAGCTGCTTGACAAGGCTCGCTTCGGTGAAGCGTCCGGGGGCTTTTGTCATTTTGGAATCAATGTCGATTGATTGCTTCTCGCAATGATCACCCTGGGCAAGCTCCGGAAGAGATTGCTCCGCCTCTTTCTCGTCCTCGCTTTCTTCGATGTAAAGCGCCGTCCAGCCGGGGAATTTCGGCACGGATCCGGAAGCCTTGAAAGGCAAGCTGCCGATATCGAACTGATAGCTTGTCGCGTCGGCGGTGGCGTCGCTCATCATGGACGCAACGGCACGTTTGAAGATCAACTCATAGAGCTTCGCGTGATCGGCCGTAAGATCGGCTGCTTTGATTTTCGCCTCGATCTCATCGAGCGGATGAAGATGGGTCGGGCGGATCGCTTCATGGGCTTCGGCCTGTGAATTCGACGAGTGCTTTTTAGGTTTTTCAGGGACGTATTCACCTCCAAAATTGCTTCTTACAAATTCCGCCGCTTCGGCCAGGAATTCATCCGAGAGACGGACGGAATCGGTTCGATGATAGGTGATCAAACCCGCTTCGAAAAGTCCCTGGGCAAGCTGCATCGCTTTTTCCGGCGCGATCGAAAGCGAGATTGAAGCGGCCGCCTGCATGTCCACGGTCGTAAACGGGGCTTTCGGTCCCCGGTTCGCAATCTTCTTTTCGACCGATTCGATACTCGCATATCTGGCAAGCTTTGCCGCATCGATGGCCTCTTCGGCTTCCTCTTTGGTAGCGAATGACTTCGCTTCAGCTGGGTATCCCGTGAATTGCGCCGAAAAAGATTTCCCCTCATGAACGAGTTTGGCCGAGACGGTAAAATATGACGTCGGTTTAAAATTGCGGATTTCCCGCTCTCGATCAACAACCAGACGAACCGCAGGTGACTGGACCCGGCCGACGGAGAATTTTCCCTTCAAAGAAGAAGACGCAAGCGGGGAGAGGATATATCCGGCCAGACGATCCGCGACGCGGCGGCCGAGGAACGAATCGTAGAATTTGAAGTTCGTCTCTTCCCATTTGACAGCCGCTTCCATCGCTTCGGCGATCCCCTTTTCGGTGATCTCCCGGATCTCCAGACGCCAGCATTGATCCGCCACGTCCTTGATGCGCTCATAAAGCAGCATTCCTATCGCGTACCCTTCCCGGTCGGCGTCGGACGCAATATAGACCGTCTCGCCTTCGCATGCGGCAACGATCTTTTCGATGTTATCGACTTTGTCCGGGTTGATGATGAATTCGGGCTCGTAGGTTTGCATATCGAGTCCCATGCTGTTCTGCGGCATATCGGCGAAATGACCGACTGTCGCAAATACCTGCGATCCGGTAATGGATCGGATTTTCTTGATTTTATTGGGTGATTCAACGATGATGATGCTCATTTTTCTCACCACGACCAATTGACGGAAGCACGGCTTGCCGTACCTGAAGCGATTCCGGAATCAATCCCTCCTTCCACATTCGCGGCTGCTCCGCTTGCGAGCACCATTGCGGCCGCTGCCGCTACCATCGATTTTTTCATATTCAGTCCTTTGTTTTGATTTTCACTTACTATTCAAAAATTGGAGAAACTTGAAGATTTGTCGTAGGAGGTAGAAGAAAAAAAGAAAGATTTCGGCCATCCCATGGCCGAAAATAGATCATGAGATGACTAAGATTTCAGAAAGACACTTCTGACATTCATAAACCGCATCACCGGCCTTTGTTTCATCGACGCAAAGTATGGTTCCACAGCAGTGAGGGCAAAGATATTCGCCTTCCATCTCTTTGAGATCTTTTATTTGGTATGTTTCCAAATCACCAATTTTTGGTCGGAGATTATTCACAATCAAGGAATTTACCATATGCAAGATCCTTTATGAAAGACGCAAGTTCAACTGAAAAGATCGCACCTACCATCGCCGTAATCAATGCAGGCAAAATTGAATCCATTGATTCGGCAATCAAGTTTGACAACATCAATGTCACGACAATCCCGGCCATACTGAAGCCGTAATAAACGATATGTGAATGAGCCTTCGCATAGTCTTCATCAGTCGGACGATAGTTCAATGCTTCGGCCACTCTTTTTCTATTTTCAGCGTCGTTTTTGTCCATTTTTTACTCCTATATCAGAATATATTGCGGTATTCCGCGTCATAAAAAAACCGCCCCTGCTCGATCCATTTTTCGAGTTCTCCGAGCGCTTCACCGTTGATTTTTCCGGGAGTTCCTAAAGTATTCAAAAAGCACTTGACCCCATCTGTCCAAATCAAAAATTCCATGATTTTTCTTGAGTTGCAAATCGTATCGATTTCATCCATCATTTCTGGATTTACGACCTCTGCCCCAAGCGCTTTGAGAATCTGTAAATCAGTTTCATTCAACTGGATCATTGGCCATTCCTTGCAACTCTCGAAGATCATTAGCGGATAGTTCATTCATCCCCTGTTCCATCTCTTCGAGCATCTTCGCCGATTTTTCTTCTGCTACTTTTACCTTCTTCTGCTTCTCTTCGATTTTGTTTTCGGCTTCCTGCTTTTGTTCGCTCCAGTATCCGTTTGAGGTTTCACCCTCAAACTCAGCGTTCATCTGCGCGAAATCACGATCGAAATTAACGTTACGCTCTTCGATTTTCACTTCCTGCTTCTCCTGTTGCTGTGCTACGTAGTAAAAAACAAATGCGAGCGTCGGAGCGACGAAAGCAATTACTTTGAAAAAAGCACCAAAGTTCATTTAAGCTCCTTCTCGATCGTTTCGATAGCTGCTTTTATCTTTGGCTGCTCGTAGGCATTTGCAACTTCGAAAGCAGCCGCGATCACTTCCGGCTTCGTGATGATCCTTCCGTCGGTATAGACATAATCATTTCCCGAATTGGAAAAGCATAAATAAACCAGCTTGTCATCACCGCGTTTGATAGGTTCCATAATTCCGTCGCATTGTGCCATCAGCTCCCCGGAAAAAATACACGCGGCCAAAGCCGCAATCATGATTGATCTCATAGAAGCCCCTTTTCGATAAGGCCGTATTCGAGGGCCTTGAGTTTGAGTGAGTCGAGGTCGATTTTTCCGTTTAGATATTCGACCGCATCTTTTCCCAGATCCGTAAAGGCTTTTTCCTCTTCACGTTTCGCCTGTTCGAGTAGCTTTTTCGCCTGTTCACGAAGTTCTTGAATTGATTTTTTTGCCATGAATCCCCCTTTAAAAAGTATATGTGAGGTATGCCGCTCCGCGGTCAAACCCGTTGAGATTGTCGTACTTGAAGAGAAGACCGGTCGAAGGAAGAATGTTGGTGACTCCCAGCGACGCGGTTGCACCTTTGCCCTCTCCGAAGCGATAGCCGACGCTTGCTTTCATGTTCGCGGTGCCGAGCCGGTAAAGGGGTAACGCTTCACCGAATCCGATTTCTCCGAAAACACCCTCTTCCTCGCGCCATTTGTCGTTTGCTTTCAGGTATCCCCCGGCGATATAAGCCGACCCGATTCCCACATTGTTTTCCCAGACGGCACCGTATTTTTCAAAATTGCCGCTGTCTTTTTCGGCGATTACGGAAACGCCCATGGGCACCATGATTTCCACTACCCCGGCCGTCTTTTCGCCGTCCATGGTCGCAGCGCCGATTCCGGCGGTTACGGTCATTTCCTTGCTGAAAGACTTTTGAGTGAAGCCTGCGTTGGCATTCATATCCTGGAATGCAAGACCTTTGTTGTTGCAGCAGGAGACTCCTTCAAGTCCCCCCGCGGCTGCTCCGCTTGCGAGCACCATTGCGGCCGCTGCCGCTACCATCGATTTTTTCATATTCAGTCCTTTGTTTTGATTTTCACTTACTATTCAAAAATTGATCTCTTCATCAAAAAAACCTTTGAGATTTCCCAAATCTTCTTTTTTCTCTTCAGGGTTCTTTTGTTCAGCTTCGATTGTTTCTTCATTTTCGAGTTCCAGACCACTTCCACTTGGTTTTCCCTGGATCTTTTTCATCACCGCGATCTGCGCCTGCTTGTCAAATTCGCGTTTTACAAACGGTTCATTGATGACCGGCACTTTGACAACATCGATTTTGGTTTTGGTAACCCCTTCGATATTTTTGATCATGACGAAAGCCGTCAATTCCGGAAGAGTCAGGATCTCGGAGTCTTTGACGACAAAATCATCCCGTCGCTGTTCCGAAAAGCTCAAACCATCACGGTTTGCAGCGACACCCATCGAGATCGTTTGATTACGTTCAATAAACTCCTGCTTACCAAAACGCTTCGCGAAATACGCCGCCGCATCCGGCTCTTTCAGTTGAAGCACTGCAATCGACGCCGTATTGTTGATGACGGTACGCATATCTTCTCTTGAATAGATTTTTTCGAGCTGCTGGAAATCCTGGAACGCGAGCCAAACGCTTGCTCCTTTTGATCGTCCCAACTTCAAGAGATCAATCACTTTTGGAAGTTTTTGCAGAGCCGTAAATTCATCGAGGAAGGAATAAATTCTCCGATCCAGGTTGTCCGGAAGATTGAGAATTTCCGAACCGAAAAAGTTGATGAAAAGTGAAAGCACCGGTTTAAATATTGCCTCCGTTTTTTCGGTGTTGGAAAGAAACAACGTACCGTTTCCCTCTTTGATCCAATTTCGGATTGAAAAGTCTCCATCATCGAGAAAATCGATAAAGGCCATCTGAGCCTGAAGCGTCATGTACGAGTCTTTTTTCGCTGCGAATTCTGCACCCTTGCCATAGTCTGCAATTACTTCCGCCAACTCTTCCCCGCTCTTGTTCAGCAAGTGCCGAATGGAAGCATTTGTGGTAAGCTCATTGTCCCAAAGGTAAAGCATGATCGATTCAAGAATCATCCGAGCCGAGTTCTGCCAAAACGGATCTTTTGCAGGAATATCGGGAATCAGCCAGTTACAAAAATTCTTCAGATCCATAATGTCATGAATATCGTTCCAAACGGTCCATTTAAGCGATCTCGCGTCCATGGGATTGAAGATCAAATCCCGTCCCTCTTTGTAAAACTCTGAAATCCAGTCCCCTTTGATGTCATGAACAAGGTTTTTACAATTGGGGTTGCTTGTAGCTTTCAGCATCGTTGCTTTCAGCGTTTGGGTTTTTCCAGATCCGGCTGAACCGATAATCATTACATGAGAAGTTTCAACCGTTTTTGGAAGAGGAATTTTCCCCAACTTGAAGTTGTGCTCAACGTTTTTCGTTTTTCGGATTTGTTCTTCTTCGCTAACAAAAATCGCACCACGTTCATAAACCGATTTGCCCATCTTAACGCTTTGCTTCGCGATCAATTTATATCCAATCGCCATCGTGCCTATGAGGATGGGTGATGTTATCAAAAATAGATTCCAAAGATCATCCGCAAGCTGCGAAGAAGCCATACTCGCCGCTTTTGAAACAAGTTCGCTGTATGCCGTTTCCGCGAAAAGTATTCCGGGAAATTGCTCGAAATACAGTTTGATAAATTCGACCTTATCACTGAGACTTGCAATCTTGTAGATACCCATTTTTACAATCAGATAAATCGCAGCACTCTGTAGAATCAGCGCAGCCAAAAGCAAAAAAATCAAACTCTTCAGTGCCATATTTACTTGGTTCATGGTTGTCTCAAACCATACGAACCAACCTGTCTGTTTTTGTTTCATCTTTCCTTCTCTCTATAGTTTTTGTTGGAGCGCCAGAAGCGTCGCTCCAATCTTGTCGAGGATCGCTTTTGTCTGATCCCGAGCCACCTCATTTTTCTGAACGAGCTCATCAAATTTCCGCTCAACGCTTCGCCTCTCATCAATATGGATTTCAAGAACACGCAGCATCTTTTCTTCTACCGCCTTTTCGAATTTCTTTAGACGATGTTCAAGCAACGCTTCGAATTCGTTAAGCTCTTGGATGTGTTTGTCGTTTTGAATTTTCTCTTCCACCGCTTCACGGACAAACTGGTAAACACTCTTACCTGACTCCGTGATTTTTGCAGCTACCGCATCATCAAGACGAGCTTCTACACGCTTCATTGTTCTCCTTTTTATTGGTTTTCAATCTCTATTCAAAAAATGACAATCGACGGGTAATTTTGAGAGGTATGTCGGGTATGGTAAAAAGGGATTTTGTAAAGGCACATACCCGACGGAACGACGGGCAAGACAAACCGCACGGTGGGCGTGATGTCTGTATATAATCAATTCTCCCCTCTGGGGCGGGGGGCATTTTGTGAATTGAAGCACTATGAAATAGTGCAAAATAACAAAATAAAAAAGAAGATCGTCGTCTATAACGACGATCCACCTAAAAAGGGAAATTAGTTATTGAACAGAGGGAATCAACCCTTGAAGGTTGGCAGTATCTTTCGTTGAAGACGATTCGGAGACACTTGAGGATTTGTTGATTGACAAATCTTTAGAAGTGGTTGACTCTTCTTCTTTCGCCAGTTCGATAGAGGTTGTATCCGAATCATTGATTGCAACTTTGAAGTTTGAAGTCGTTCCAAACATCGTGTTGTAGCCATACAAAAGATTGTTTCCCAGCTTCAACTGATTCTGGGGAAAATCAAAAAACAAACCTCCGCATTTGATCTGATTCGTCGAGCCAAAAAACTGACATTCAGCTTTAAGCGATCTGCTCACCTGAGCAAGTTGACTTTTTAAAATCGGATCGGTAATGTTTTCCGCATTTCTAAATGCCAAAACCGCCGACTGCTGCAACTGTTGCGTCGAAAAACTTTTTTGCCGCTTCACGATTTTTGAAAAATCGATGTTGGCTTGAGCCATCCGCGCACCGTTGTAGGCCAGGCACCCGACGTATCTTTTGAATTCTGTTTCATCCATTTCGGCGCGTTTAATCGGTGCATTATTCCGCGCAATTGCGTCATAGTATTCCTGAAGCGTAAGGTTGATCATCCCGTCTGCCGTTTCGGTTGTAAGATCAAAACTCAAAACGGTTTTTGGATTTTTGACGCATTCGGAAGCAAGCGAAAAATAGATCGGATAGGTATCGAAAGTGATTTCCTGCGATACCGATTTTTGCAACGACGCATTTGAAGATTCGCGTTTACTCTGCTTTTTCTCTTTTGCTTTTTTGATCGAGATAGAAGCATCCTGTTTGATGTTTCTTTCATTGCCGGTTTCGACCGAAGCGTCAACTGCAAAAAGATTGACAACCAATGCGGTCGAGCACAAGATAGAAAGTGTTTTTACCATGGCTGTCTCCGTTCTTTTGCTTTATTGAGATATTCTTTTTCCGCGACACGATCAATAGCGTAGCTTCTTGAGTCTCCCCACGTTTCCTTGTAATCAAAATACGGCTCCCCTTCAACAGTACATTTTCCAAAAGAAACTTTGACTGTTGAATTCTTTGATGCACCGGGACGCAAAAAGCCCGAGTACCACATAATAGGCACAGCTACAACTTTTTCGGATGATGACCAAACACCGTTTTGCGAAGCGCAAAAACCTTTAAAATCGTCATCGAAAGCCCGTATATTTTTCCCGACGTATTCACCTCCCCCGGAGGCGGTACGCATCAGCCCAAGCTCACGGAATAGATCACTCGGGGTCTTGTAACGATCGTAGTGCAGGTTCGGCCCTTTTGAAGCCGAACAACCGATCAAAAGAAGAGTTCCCGCCATGATGAAAAGCGTTTTAATCATCTTTTCCCCCCTGTCATAATCTTGCGTAAATATTTCTCTTTGAAATCATCTTCATTAAGCGACTTGTGCGCTTTTGCAATCTCCTCACATTGTGATTTTGAAGGGGTTACAAAAGTCAAATTGCGCTTCGTAATTTCAACACCATCACCTTCGGAGTCATTGCGGATCGCTTTTGCACAATCTCTGAAATTGAAACCATTTTCATCCTTGAATGAATTTTTATCGGAAGCAAGCAAGGACACACCACTGGTTGCAACAGCAGCAAGTGCACCGGCAAAAATCTTTGCTCCGGAGATTTCAGAGACGGTCTGTTTTGGCGACGCGTATTTTCCACCAAGATCAATCGATTGGTTGCAGACGTCGATTGAGTCTTTTTCTTTTTTCTCTATTTCATTGAGTTTGATAGCGGCCGCAACGAGATCGTTCTTGTCCGCTTCGATACAAGTGCCATCCGCATTTGATATCCATAGACCAGTTGGAAAATATTTGTCCACGAACTCGTTATTCCGTTGCTCCAAATCCGCTTTTTCAGACTCGGGTGTTCTATTCGGAAAAAACCACTTTCCAATCTTTAAACCACCGTCGTTTTTCAACTGATGACAAACGTCGTTATCTATGGCATAGAACACTTTTGGCGACAAGCCATCCCCGTAAGCGATAATCCCGCGCCTTGCAATGTTTTCACCGCGCACGACATTCATCTTTTTATACCCGAAGTTTTGATTTTCAAAATGAGCGACGCGGCCAATTTCCATTACGCTTGTGCATCCGTTGCCAGGGTTTGATACCCATTCCCCGGCTGGAGCATCTTGTGTAGAGATTTTATTTGGATTGACAAAATACGCAGCCTTCTCGACCGGTACAAGCTGCTCACAACGGGAAGGATCATCCGCAAAAGTACGATCTGCTATCCAAAGCAGAGTCGGATCATGCGGCACCGTCGTATAATAATTCCAAGCCAAAGAACGCTCCTGCGCGATCCATTTATCTGCTTTGTAATCATATTTTTTTTCAACCTGGTCATTGAAATAACGTTCGTCGATCGGCAATCCTCCGATACGATCATTTCGTGTAATTGGCTTGTTTTTGCCTTCGTGAATTCGCAGCGACAAATACAGTCGCTGTTTCTCTCGACGTTGAGAGCGCACATGTTTGAGCATCTGTTCAGCTGATACATCGGCAACAGCTTTGATCTTTTGTCCCTGCTGGCGACATTCAAACCACGAAGCTTGAGATCGAAACCTTTCTGTGAGGTTTTTTGTTTTTTGATCCGGCGTCCACCCTTTCGTCACATCACGTTCGAAAGCTTTTGTCAGTTCTTCAAACCGTCGATCCCCGTCCATCGCCAGCTTCTGAAGCCAATACGCTCCAGCAATGGCTATCGCTCCCATATCCAACTGCTGATTATCAACAATGTATTCACCAATGCTATCAGATGCGATATTAACCGTTGATCGTTCAATGAACCATTTGAGGAACAAAACATTTTTATCGATTTTAGCCGTTTGGGAAACCTTTTCAATACGTTTCAAAAAATCAGTATTTGCTGCTTTTGACAAATCAAAAACCCAACCAGAAAACGACAAAGGGAACATTTCATAGCGTTTGCTATTTTTGACCTGAATCGTTACACCGTTTGTTGTGACGATCGGACAAATGTTTTTTCGAGCTGTTTCATTGGCCTGTTCCATCATCGCCCTCGAAGTAGCTTCCGCGGCTTCGAATTCCCCGGATGGCCCTTTCATTGTATCCGGTGTAGCAATATAAGCTGCGCCCACATAGCAACCAGAATCACTTGAAATTTTTCCTGGATCTTTTTCAAAATCACTCGGAACGTATATGACACTATATCCGTTAGTCCCATCTGTTACAAACTGTTGAGCGTGCGCCATTTCGCTCAACAACACAATCGCAGCAGTCGCCGCCAACATTGATTTTTTCATACTTTCCCCTTTTATTTGTGGTTCGCGTTTTACAAACGGTTCATTGATGATTTGTATTTCTATTCAAAAAATAGAATTTTCAAATCTTGAGTAACTGCAATTCAACAAACTTTGCCGCCACAAAAGCCATTGCTCCCTTGAAAGCGATCCCGCCAAGGATGGCACCAAATTCCAACACATTTCCAAAGACAATCTCAAACATACAAGCTCCCTTTCAAACCCTCACCCTCTTTTTTGAAGGCTTAACTCCTGCCCGGAGGCTTAGAGAGCGATGGTTCTGTGTTTTTATACCCGCGATAAGCCGGGCGGGGAGGAGAGTGTCAAGGATCAGGGGAGGGATACCGGAGCGAAGCGAGGATATGCTCACCCCTTGACACCGACGAGCAGCCTGGCATCGTGATAGGGATAAAAACATAGAAACCAGAGCGGGTGTCGTCCGGGATGGATTGTGCTGAAAAAGTCGCTCCCTTCCCGATACGATATCGATCCGCTCTGAACCGGCGACCCTGGGAGTCGGTGAGGCAAGCGCCCCGGAAGAGGGGCGCAATCTTTCCCATCAAATTACTGCGTCGTGGTAGTATTGCAACATCCCGAATGAAATCTCATCGAGCCCGATATCTTCTTCGGATATCCACCACTCGAACCGCTCTTGCAGCAGCAGGATCCCGGCGCGATTGTATAAGGAAGCGGCAGTTATTTTACCCCCCACTGTTTTTAGCTCTACGAAATCAACATGGAAAAATTCGCTCATTCTATGTGTGTACTTTCTCATTATTTCAACTCCCCTTACGCTTCGAGAGCCTTGCGGATCTCAGCGTAAGCTTTAGACATTTTTTGCATCGCGGCGACGATGTTTCCGGTCCCCCATGACTTCAAGTAAAATTCGCTTTTACGATCAACCCCGAATTCGGCGCAAATCAGAGCTGTAACGGTTTCGGCCTCTTGTTCGACGATCGAGCTGGAAAGGTGTTCTTCGGTCGTTGTGTGGCCAAGCATGAAGTGTGCAAGCTCATGAATGAGGGTCCCCACGTTTTCGGCTTCGCTCAGGTTGCTATTGAGTACGATTTCGTTTGAAGAGACATAACCACCGATTGAGAACTGCATCGGGCGAAATTCAACGATCGTGCCAAGCGTTTGAGCTGCCTTTAAAACGTGATCGAGTGAAATTTCGGCTTTTGTAGTCATGCCTCTTTCGATCTCTTCCCCTTCGGTTTGGGCGATATCGAACACGGGAACGGGTCTAAAACCGACGATCGCAATGCGCTCTACCTCTTCCCCTGTTTCTTCGTCTTTGTCTTTAAATTTCTTTGTTTGTGGTGCAAGGATCGTTTTTGCTTTTTCCCCTTTTTTGACGCTGCGGCCGAGCTCTTTCCATTTGTTGAAGCTTGCGACCTGGTTGCATCCCTGGAAGGCAAGAAGCATTTTGTTATTGAAGCTGTAATTGTGGAAACGGGCCATGTTGTTGATGATGTTGAGATATTCGCCGGTGCTCATGTTTTCGACTTTTGCGACGATCTCAGTGATTTTGTTTTCGAGTTCTTTTGTCATGATGAATCCTTTTCTTGTTTGATGTTAGATCTTCGAAGGAAAAACCCTTTCTCTTGTGGATTCCTGAAGCTTTTCCCCCTCCCAAAACTCCTTTGGAGCCTTGAGAGGGAAGAGATGCCCGATCCTCCTAAGATCTTTCTCCCGTATCATCCTTCGCTTGACTGGCGTCCATCAAACCGCGGAAAGGGGAAAGTCAAGGATCAGGGGAGGGATAACCGAGGAACGAAGAGACGACGGGCGGCAAAGCCGCGAGCGAAGCGAATTATGCTCACCCCTTGAGCTTTCCCCGGGCGGTTTGATAGCCTGTTAAGGAAGCGAAGGGGTGATACGGGTTAAGAGATTAGGAGGTGAGGATTTCGGCCCGATCAAGATAAAGCGGAAAAGGAGTTTTGGGAGAAAATAAAAATGGTTTTAAACGCGGCCTCGTAGAGGATCGCACGATTTTGGAGGCCGAGGGATCGAGGCCGGATTTCCCCGCGAGCCGGGGAGCTGGGAAGGAATGTCAATAAAAACAAATATAGTTAAATAACTTATTTAACCTTTTCAAACTCCTCAACCAGCAGCTTCTTTGCATATGCGGTGACATCTTTGCAGCCGTTGGAAAACGCGATTGGCTGCAACACGTCCAGCAGCTCTTGCGAGACATAGAACTGGATCCGCTTATTTTGCTTTTGGTAGTCGTCCACCACCGGACGGCCGATCGTAGCCGATCCGGTCCCCTCGGTATTCTTTGAAACTTCCTCGAAATGGTTCACGGCCGCGACTGTTTCAGTCTTTTTGAATCCTTTGAATGCCATTCGATCCCCCTTACTTGTATGTGTTGATTATGTTAAGTAAGTTATTAAAATCATCTGAGACTTTCCGGTAACTGAACCCGAACAGCCCGCCTTCTGACTGCATCTGCGCGATTGTCTTGTGCTCCACGAAAATATTTTGCATCGCCGTCGAGGAGCGCAGCGGAACGATCGGCAGATGATCGAATCCAAACTCTTTGAGCGTATCGAGCATCGCCACATAATCTTTGTCGTCTTCCTTGATCTTATTCGGAACGAGGATGATATTCTCGTTCAGTGCCAAAACGGAGTTGATCGCCTCGATCGTCACTTCTACGTTCGCCTGCTCGACGATGAACGGAATGACGACGACGTTGGAACGCTTGAGCACGTCGGCCATGTGCGCCGTGATTCCTCCCCCGAAATCGTAGATAACATCATCGAGATCCTTGGGAACCGCACCGGTCGCAATCAGAAGATGATCGTCATCGAGATGGTTTTTCAAAACCGTATAGGTTTCATTCGCCACGATCCCGAAATCGAGCGTGTACGCGAGATTGAGGGCGATCGAGGTTTTCCCCTGGCCGCCCTTGAAATTCATGACTGAGATCTGCATTGTCGTCCTCTGTATTAAATAAGATATTAATGTTATTATAGTTAAATAAGTTATTAAAGTCAATGCAATTAAATAGCTTTCGCTATTTGGGAATGTTTTGAATGAGTATAGAATAAACAGCAAGGAGTTCGCATGTTTGATGTTTTCAAGAAGTGGTTGGGAATTGGCGGAATCGATTGCACTGATCCGGTGCAGCGCAAAATCTATTGTTCCAGTGCAACAGAGCGCACGGAGTCTTCGACGAGTATGTTTTCAGACGATCCAGTTGGTTGTGGGATCGATCTCAACGGCAACGGGATCTGCGATTTTTTGGAAAGCGATTCGTTTTCCTCTTCGGATAGTTTCAGCACGTTTGACAGTTGAGAGAAAGAGCACCATTTGACGGTAAAAAAGCGTCACGATGCGTGACAAAAACGTGCCAATAAGTTCGAAAAGCGAAAACCTACGAAGCCCACAAAACACCGCATTCTTCGACTTTTTAAAAATTTTCGCTTTCTTTGTGAAAACTTCACCAAGAATTCTCTCCAAGCGCCTAAAATAGGCGCTTAACGCATTTTATACGATGATTTTTTCTTGAATCATCGGTTCGGTTTTCATCGTTATCTGGCGAATCCGAGGATGTAATAGGTCGGTTTTCCCTCGACCTTTTGGAGTTCGACTTTGTATTTGTCGGCGAAATGGTTGATTTTTTCCAGCGCATCGGCGGCACTGCTTTCGTTCGTCGCGTCGATCTTGATTTTGAAACAGTCGTTGCTGTTGGAGAGGGCGACGTACGATTCGTCGGTTTTCAGCGCCTCGTGCAGATCAAGGATGTGCTTGATGATTTTCTCATATCCGTGCGTGTTCGCTTCGATGCGGGCAAGCTGGAGGCTGAGCGCCTCGTTGGGGGTGTATCCGAGCTGGTTCAAAATCGCTTCGTGTGTCATTCTCTTTATTCCTTTGCAAAATTAAAGAGCTTATTCTAACACAGAAGATATAATGGGCTTCATGAAATCACTCCTTATCCGCCTCACCCACGGTCTTTACGACCAGGATATCGCCAGCGAAGAACGCGAAACCGTCGCGCAATGGCATGCGATGAAACTCCTCGTCCACGAAGAGGGAAAATACACTTTCGCTTCCCAGTACCGTGCCGGAACCGTCGGCCTCGTCCAGGAACGGGGGGCGTATCTCCAGAGCATCGGAGAGAGCATCCGCGACCATTTTATCGATGCGGCCAACCTCATGGGGGCCAAAAACGGCGATCTCGTCATCGCCCAGCGGCTGATGGGGCGGCGGGGCGGACCGCAGGCCAAAGTCGTCCTGATCGCCGGACGGAGCGAAACGTTCAGCGTCGCGGTCGTGGGGCAGGGATTCGGCGGCCTCGTGCTGCAGGACATCCGCACGCTGCACCCCGCCGGCTTCACCCTCGCCGAGCTGCCGAACGCGGAAGAGGGATCGCTCTATCAGATCAACAACCAAAGCGGAAAGATCGAAGCGTACCTCGGAAACCTCTCGGACCCGAGCGTCGATGAAAAGATCGTCCTCGCCCTCTACAACAAGCACGATGCGTTCGATGAGGAGGTATTGCGACAGGCCCGCGAATTTCCCAAAGAAGTGGATGCATCCCTCTACCCCCATCGGCGCGACCTCCGTCATCTTCCCTTTTGCACGATCGACCCGGTCACGGCCAAAGACTACGACGACGCGATCTGCTACCTTCCCGAAACGTCCACCCTCTACGTCGCCATCGCCGACGTCAGCGAATACGTCAAACCTTTCGGAGCCATTGACGCCGAGGCCATTTACCGGAGCTTCTCGATCTATCTCCCCCACCGCTCCATCCCGATGCTGCCGCGCGAGCTCAGCGAAACGCTCTGTTCGCTGCAGGGGAACGTCGACCGGTTGGCCTACACGTTCGAAATGCGCCTTGATCCGGTTACCTACGAAGTCGCCTCCTTTGACCTCTACGAATCGATCATCCATTCCCACCGCCGTTTCACGTACGAGGAGATCGATGCCTATTTGGAAGGCAATTTTACCGTCGAAAGCGAAAAAGAGCGGCTCGCCCTGGCCTACATCCGCCCTCTTAACGACCTCACCGCGAAACTGCGTCAGGAGAGGATGAAAAAAGGGTACAACTTCCGCTCCAGCGAGCTGGAGATGTCCATCGACGAAGAGCAGAACATCGTCTCGACCGAGTTTGCCGTAGAAACCCCATCCCACGCCCTGATCGAAGACTGCATGCTGCTGGCCAACAAAGCGGCCGCGTCGATGTATGAACGGGGCGTTTTCCGGATTCACGAACCCCCTTCGCCGATGAAGATTCAAAGCCTTTACACCGAACTCGCTTCGATCGGGATATTCGTCGAATTCCAGGCCTCGGTCAAAGAGACGATCACCGCCATTCAGGCCGAAGCCGAACGCCGGGGGCTGGTGAGCGAAGTCGACACCCTCATTATCCGCGCCCAGATGCAGGCGCGCTACGCCCCCTACAATCTCGGGCATTTCGGTCTGGGGTTCGAGCGCTATACCCATTTTACCTCGCCGATCCGGCGCTACAGCGATCTCGTCGTCCACCGCCTCCTCAAGGCGATCCAGGCAGGCGATACCGAAGAAGGCTCCTACGTCCTGCGCAACATCGAATCGCTCTGCACCTCCATCAGTGAAAAAGAGCGCGAAGCCAGTGACATCGAAATCCGTTTCCACGAGCGTAAATTTGCCCGATGGGCCGCTACGGTGATCGGAGAGGAGTTCAAAGCCCGCGTTATGAAGGCCGAAGACGACGTCTACGCCGAAATCCACGACGTCGTCACGGGGGCGAGCGTCGCCGTGACGGGGCATTTCGGACTGATGCTCTTTGACGATATCGTCGTACGGATCGAAAAAGCCGATCTCGCCACCGCCAAGATCACCGCCTCGTTCGTCAAAAAACTCGATAAGGATACGGATGAATAGACAGGAGTTAGACCGCCATCTCCAAAACGGCAGCGCGCCCCGTGCAATGGCGCTGTTCGGAGAGAGCCATTTCCTGATCGACCGCTACGCGCAGCGCCTCCGCACGATCGAAGGGGCTTCGGTATTGAGCCTTTATTACGACGAATACGATTTCAACGTCGCAAAAGCCCACCTCTCGCAGGGGTCTTTGTTCGGTGACCGTAATCTTTTGCTTGTCAAATCGGAGAAAAAACTTCCCAAAAGCGATCTGGACACACTCGTCGAACTGGTGGGCAAAAACGGCGACAACTTTTTCCTCTATTGCTATTACGGCGAGGACGTCAAAGGGGCCGATACCGCTTTCAAAGGCCCCGATGCGGGGTCGGTCCGTTTTTTCCACCCCTACCCCAACGAAGCCCGCTCAATCCTGCTGCAAGAAGCGCAGCGGCAGGGGATCACGCTCGACAACCAGGCGGCCTTTCACCTCCTTGAGATCCATACCGGGGATCTGGCCCTCGCGTGCAACGAGCTCCCCAAACTGGCCGTATTGGACAAACCCCTCTCCGTCCGCGACATCGAGGAGCACGTTCACGGCCTCAGCGAGATCAAACTCGACCGTTTCATCGCGCAGGTGATTGAAAAAAAAGAGTTCCTTCCCACCCTGCGCCACCTCCTTGAATCGGGGGAAAACGAGATCCAAATCCTTACCGCGATCAGCGGCTTCCTGACGCAGCTGTACCTGTTCAACTCCGCGATCAAGCTTCACGGCGTCGCCGATTCGGCACTGGTTTTGGGATACAAACTTCCCGGATTCGTCGAAAAAGAACGGGCTTCCCTCTCGATCAAAATTTCACCCGAAAGTTACAAAAAAGGGATCAACCTCCTCCTCGACACCGAACTGAAAATGAAGTCGACCGGTTCACCGGACCAGGAATCGCTGCTTCTTTCGGCTTTACTGAAACTCCAGAGTGTTTTATAACCCAAACTTAAATTAAGCAAAATTTTAGTATAATCGCGACGTTCCTTGCTCTTTGCAACACGAGCCAATCGTGCTGTACGAATACCATAAGGGGCGAACACCAAAAGGAGACATACGTTATGAGACATTACGAAAACCTAGTAATCGTCAAACCTACTCTTACTGAAGAAGAGATCAAAAGCACTATCGCTCAAGTCGAAGATATCCTCACTGCAAACGGTGCGGAAATTATTGCACGCGACGCGATGGGAATGAAAAAACTGGCTTACCCGATCGAGAAAAACGCTCGCGGTTATTTCTACGTGATGTATTACAAAGCAGCACCTTCTGCAATTAGTGAAATCGAACGTCGCTTCCGTATCAACGAGGAGATTTTGCGTTTCGTAACGATGAAATACGATAGCAAACGTGAAGTCAAAGCATGGAACGATATGGTTGAAAAAACCAAAAAGCCTGCTGTAGCCGAGAAAAAAGAAGAAGCCGCTTCTTAAGCCCTTTAAGGAAACCCCATGTACAACAAAGTCATTTTGGTCGGAAACCTCACCCGCGATGTCGAACTACGATATTCGCAGAACGGTTCGGCGATTGCAAAAACCGCCATCGCAACCAGTCGTAAATTTACGATGAACGGCGAGAAAAAAGAGGAGACATGTTTTGTCGACATCACTTTTTTCGGCCGCTCGGGTGAAGTAGCCAACCAATACCTTCGCAAAGGCTCCAAAATCCTCGTCGAGGGACGGCTCCAGTTCGAACAGTGGGTTGACCAGCAAAGCGGCCAGAAGCGCTCCAAGCACTCCGTCATCGTCGAGACGATGCAAATGCTCGACTCGCGCGGCGAAGGCGGTTCTCAGGGCGGGTATAACGAATACTCCGACAACGGCGCAAGCTACGGGGGGGGCTATGAAGCTCCGGCTCCGAAAGCCTACAATCCGCCTCCGGCGTATTCGAAACCCGCTCCGGCACGAATGCCTGAAAACAATCTCCCCGAGATTGATATCAACGAAGACGAAATTCCGTTTTAACGAAAGTACAAGGATAGAACCATGTCAGAAAAAAGAAAATACAAAAAACGCTATTGCAAATACTGCGAAGCCAAAGTTGATTACATCGATTACAAAGACGTCGCGTCTTTGAAATACTCGCTCTCCGAGCGCTATAAAATCATGCCACGCCGTTTGACAGGCAACTGCAAACGCCACCAGGACATGGTAACCATCGCGATCAAACAAGCGCGTGCGGCTGCCCTCGTTCCGTATACCGTATCACGCAAAGTGGTAGCGGGCGCTCCATTCGAAGAAATTCGTTAAGCCCTCTTCTTATACCGGCATGCAGCCGGTATAAACTTCTCCCTCTCTACTCGTCAAACCTTTTTAATCAACAATGATCAATCCATCCAACGTCTGGGATCGTACCCGTCAGTAGGACGTTTGACTTCGGCTTTGTTCAATTGCTTTATCATCGTAACAACATCGGCTCCGTCTACAAAACTTTTCTCATTCGAACCGTTCTGATACCTAACGAATCCATGCCGCTCATAAAAGCGTATTGCGGGCGAATCAGAAACCACAGACACGCTTATCCGCTCATATAAAGCACCCGCTTCGATCAGCAGTTGGGACATCATTTCCGAACCGATACCGCGCCCTCTGAACTCTGGAAGGACGGCAATCATGAGGATGGGAGAGTTGTATCATCTATGTATCCGTTTGAACCGTGATCGGCATTCAGACGACGTATCCAGACAGCTCCTGCAAGCTGATTGTCGACTAGGGCATATAACCCCAAATCTTTGCTTGTAAAGCCGTAAAACGCTTCATAAATAGCCAGTTTCGGAAGATCGGCTAATGACTTCTTGACTTCATCCAGCCTCATGGCGTAATAAAGCATGTCAGTGACAATTTTTTGTTCGGATGATCTGAGAAAATATAAGCTAGTATTCATAAGCGGCATTATATCAGGATAGGGAAAAGAATGACGGAGATGATCAGTAAAGAGAAGTTGTGATTGTAATTTTTAGGACGGGATATTATAAATTGTAGTTAGAGTTAGAATCTTGCGGCCTGGCGGCGACCTACGTTTCCACACCTGAAAGGTGCAGTATTATGAGCGAAGAGGGTCTTAGCTTCCGGGTTCGGAATGGGGCCGGGCGTTTCCCCCTCTCTATAGCCACCAGAGC
>JBFMGG010000007.1:624285-734486 GCA_040752835.1 Campylobacterota bacterium
ACCGCCATTTTGTCCGATTGAATCCGCCATTTTGTCGGTTTCGATTTTTCAGTTACCGCCATTTTGTCCGATTGAATCCGCCATTTTGTCGGTTTCGATTTTTCAGTTACCGCCATTTTGTCGGTTTCGCTCCGCGCCCCATTTGCGCAAAATTTTCCCATATCATTACCCCATCCAACCTCTTCGATCAGAGCAGTGGAACCACCCTAAAAATTTTTAGAAATTTTTTGTGGGTATAGTGCATTTGCACTGATGGGATGCTGGGGCGGGTCGGGGCTGGGGGATTGACCCCCCTCGAATCTCGAAAAAACCCACCCCCCTGCCGAGAGCCAAACCGACTCGAATCGGTAGTAAACCCCCGTGAAAATTGACACATTTTGGCACACTTGGCACACACTCAACACCAAAAGCCCTATATTGCACGGTTACATTGTCTATCTCGTCGGGCTGTATACCCGTGCAGTACCGATTTTGGCACACTTGGTCTGATCCGATCCGCCGGCGGATTTGCTCCGATGATGGTGATCGGTACGTTTTGGAATTTTGGACGAGTCGAATTTTTGGTGACCGTAGTGCATTTTCGTCCAAAAAAAGCCAAAAATCGCCGGAGGCTCTCATTCAAAGAGAAAAATAACGCCCTAAAAGGTACTAAAATCAGGAAAAAAAATCGCAAATGGGGCGCGTTTCGGAGGAGGACGAGAGGGGCATGTGGGCAATTTTGCACAAATGGGGCGGCGGGATGAGCATGGGAAAGTGTGGTAAAATATATCAAACAACTGCGTGAGGGAATGATGCAATACCTACATACGCTCGCCGTAATGTCCGCTGCTGTGCTGTTGGCCGGATGCGCTGCAACAAAGCCAACTACCCCGATCGAACAAACGATCCCGATACGCACCGGCGACACCTCGGTAACGATCATCGCCCCGCAGGAGCAGTATCTCCCGGCTCAAGCATTCTCTACGTTCACCGATTACGAATACTTCCTCGACTGCCCGGATGAGCGCTGCAAAATCGGGCGCATGCACATGCTCCAGTACATCACGATCTCCCCTGCCGCCGGCAAACATACTCTCTGGGTCAAGCTTGCCCCCGAAGGCGTGGTCAACACCATCGCTATCACCGGCACCGATCCGCTCTCCGTTGTATTTGAAGCCGTGCCAGATAAGCGCATTTTCATATCCCACGCATTCGAGGCATCACTTAGCTCTCTCCTGATCCCTATCGCGGCGCCTACCTCTTCGCTGTCGATCGTTGACGATACCGCTGGTCACGCAAAGGTTCAAAAAGTCCTCGATACCACATCGATCTTCGGGGATAAAATGGCGGGATTCGGTGAAAAGGGGATCGTATACGACAAATGACCCGCATAGCGATCTGTATCCTCATCCTCACTCTATCGGCATCAGCATCCGACAAAACCTACGTCGATACGACCGGATGGGAGATCGATGAAAAAGCACCGAGCGATGCAGCACTCCGAGAGTTTGTCGATCATGCAAAAAAGGCCTGCTTCAAAGGTCACGCCATGAGCTGCCAACTCGTAGGCGAATCGTTCTCCGTCTCCGATCAGCCCAAAGACTACCATGAAGCTCTCAAATACTTCTCGCAAGGATGCACCCTAAAACTCCCGATCTCATGCCTGCACGCAGGGTACCTATATGAAAACGGCTACGGAGTCCGCCAAGACATCGCCGAAGCATGGGAACTCTACGGAAAATCATGCGACTACGGCATGCAAGAGGGATGCGATCAATACGCTCGGATCAATAGGAGATACCAAAAGTAACTCCTACTTTCTTCTCTTCCATCGAATCCATAAAAATTCTGTAGTGCATATCATACACCTCCAGACACGTAGATCATAGATATAATCAGTTAAATCGCTCTATAACGCTATAATTCTTTTTATCGAAAATGATATTTTTATTTATATTGCTGAAAATATCGCTATGCTTATCGCTAAATGGAGCTACCACCCATGCCAACCAATGAATTATACCTAAGCGACAACGGGTTCGTGAACACAAAAGCAGAGGCCGTACCCATCCGCAACTTGGAGATGGTAGAGATGGTCGAAGAGTGGCTAAAAGAGAACGCAGTCCCCTCGAAGCGCAAATATAAACACTCATCCTACAAGCTTAAACACGACGCAGAAGCGGATCTGCACACCTATGTCACCAACGGAGCATTTATCCAAGCATGTCTAAATCTTGGGTATCGAGTAGACCGCATCGAGGGTGGGCCAAACGGTCACGTATACGCCGACTTTATCGGCACCAACCCAATCAAAAAGATTTGCAAAGATCTCGGCATCGGGTACGAAGAGCTCTCCGAGCTGATCGGATACGGTATCGACGCGATCAAAAAGTCAGCGGCATCCGGAGAGATCAGCCGACAGATGGAAGTGGCCATCTCCCTACTCAGAGAAAATGTGGAGCTAAAATCGCGGGAAAACAGCGATGATCAGCTCCGCCAACTTCTCAAAGACTTCATTTTCAAAAAACAGCACTAACTCTTCCCCTGTCCTCTCCGTAGAGGATCCTCATACTTCATAAATCCTACACCTCTACTCATACTAAAGTGCAATATCTACACCTATTTTTTAACTCTTATGTATTTTATACACTTTTACTATTGACAAATGCATATAAAATAAACTAAAATTGCTTTTGAAGTGTACTAAATACACCAAAAGGAGTTCAAATGGCAGACTCACGCAAACGTATCGAACGCTCTCTCACGCTCGTCGAATTCGTAGCGACATCTCTAGCGAATTATCGTCGGGGGGATTTGTTGTGTACCGATGGGATGTACACGGTATTGGAAGAAGTGATCACAGAGATCAACGAGGCAATGGACGGACTTGTAGAGAAGCCCGTCTTCACACCGCTGAACAAAACAGCATAAAGGAGAAGTTATGACACTAGAACCAGTTGCGGACACTTACGGGGTCTCTCACCACCCCGTAAAAAAACGCTATCACACATACACACGTAACGACATCGTAAAATCCGTAGTCCACAGTATCATCCTCCCGCTCATCATCGGTATATTCGCATCGAAGATTGCAGGAGCCTTATACCTTGTCCTCGCGGCGATTGCGTATTCTACCGTATTCAGAGATCGAAGTGCTTATTTTTGGGCGATTATGAAGGTCACCGGTGCAGTCATGGCAGTGCTATTGGCATACGTCGGGGCGATACTCTCACTCGGTGCGATTGGAGCGATGCTCTCTACCGGAGTATTCGCATGAGAGGTTCCAAAGGATCACCGGTGACCGCAAAGACCCAGCAACGCTTTGAGGAGCTATATGATCTGCTCACCGAACACATGAGCGAACACCGCTTGGCCGTTCTGATCTCAGAACAGATCGACAAGGCCAAAAATACCGTACTCATGTATATCCGGGAACGGCACTACGGCGGCAGCGAAGAGGTAAAACGCCCCTATGTCACAGCGATGGAGATCATCGCAGCACCATACCTACCGAAAGAAGAGGAAGTAGCATGAAACAGCAAACCGACCTGAAAACACTGGCAGCATACGCAAAACGTCACGGCTACACCGTAGAGATCAAACACGATCATATCGTAGCGGCAAACAACAACGGAGTGATCCGAACCGGATCGTTGGCGACATTGAAAAAAGTTGCGGGGGGTGTGAAGTGAAAACCATCACCATCGCCCACTCCAAAGGCGGAGTATCCAAATCCACCCTTGCATGGAATCTCGCCATCGCATTGCAGATGAGCGGGTTGCGCGTAGCCCTTGCCGACATCGACGGCCAACAGCTCACGATCAGCAAAACAGCTCAGGCGCGTATCGCTTCGGGGTACGCTCCGATCCATGTTTATACCGCTGTTACCATCGAGGAACTCACCGCGATCACGCAGAGCACCGATCATGACATCACCATCATCGATGCGGGAGGGTATGACTACGACCTCGGACGGGTTGCGATCAGCATCGCCGATCGCGTCGTTGTACCAATCTCCGAAGATCCCACGGAGCTGCTCGGATTCGCATCGTTTCTCGGTGCATTGCGCGACGTATCCGAATACGCCCCTATCCCTCCGGTGATGATCGTGATTACCCGCGCTCATGCTCGGTCGAAATCGTTTATCGGGATCCGACAGGTAGCATCACTTTGGCCATCAGCGATTATCGCCGATACGGTTATGAGACGGCGCGCGGTGTACTCCGCATCGATGGGGCACGGATTCGGAGTGACCGAACTCTCCGAACGACATCCGGATGCAGCAGATGAGATGTATCGACTCGCACGGGAGATTGTGGGTGGGGAGGTGGAGAGATGAAAACATCTTCACCCGATTATAAAAAGCTTTTTTACGAAGCTTGCAAAATACATACAGAGTTTTGGGTGCATCGGTATCTAATGTCTAATGCAGAGGGCAGATGGGATGGATCAGAGAAAGCGGAAAAACATATCGCACTATGTGAATTTTATTTATCTTGTTTCGGGATCGACAAAGTTGAGGAATACGAAATTTTTGAGGCGGTGCATGACGCTACTCAGGAGCTAACAGATAGCCTTGATGAGCAAATCGGATTTCCGCTTAAAGGTCGTCCCGATTACGACACCTTAGCGCCTAAGTTTTTCGATATTTTCCATGAGATAGCCATTAAAACTTTATTAAATATCAACACTGAGGAGCCACAATCATGAGCGATCCCAAAATCATCGAACGGATAAAAAAGTTACTGGCTCTCAGCCTGAGCGATAACCCCTATGAGGCTAAATTAGCAGCACAAAAAGCGGTAGAGTTGATGGCATCATACGGTATCTCTGAAACGGATCTCGATAATAACCCGTTTGTCAGCGAGACATTCTGCTCACGACACTACTATAAACTCCCCGTATGGGTATCGACTCTTTGGGGGCAGTTAGGATGGGCGAGTGGATGTTTCGTTGTATATCAGCACGGAGCCAAATGTCGGGGCAAAAAAGCATCCGTAACCGTTGCCGGAAGAAAAGCAGATGTGGAGATTATGCGATACATGGGCGAGTACTTCGAGGATGAAATATACAAAAAAAGCGAAGAGTTCAAAAAGCAGTATAAGCGGCTAAAACCATCCGTCTATAATGAATACAAGCAAGGGCTTGGTATTGGCATATCACATCTAATCAAAAAGAGTCAGGACGAATTTTTCAAACATCACTCTGAAACAATGGGTAAAAGTCTTGTGCCTGTTGACACAAAACATGAAGAGGCACGAGAATATTTTGAAGAGTCAAATATGAAACCCCGCACGATCAAAAGGGATATGGATTCTCCAGCTCTATTAAAAGGGGTGATCGATGCAAGTGAGATCAGCATCAATAAAGGCGTTACCGGATCAAACCATAATACTCTCGCGTTAGAGCATAAGGAGCCACAACCATGAACCTAAATCTAAACAACGCAAACAAAAAAATGCTATCAACGCTTAACTATCTAAAAATGGATATTCAATCTCTCAATGACATCGAGGATCTCAGCGAAAACGATCGCGAATCGATTACCCGAATTTTAGAGAACGTCGATTCCATTATCGATACGGCAACAGAGCAAAGAGTATTCACTAAAAGAGAGGTCGTAGAGATCCTCGTGGCGAATAATAACAAGGTATTGAAATTGGTAGATCCTGATAAATATTTTGTCATTGAAGAGGAAAATGTACTCTGCAAACGTAAAAGTTTATTTACACGGGACAAAGTTATCAACGAATATACCTTTGATTACGTGATAGAGGAGGCGATGTCATGAAAAAACCACCCATCAACCCCGACCTCCTCGCTTCCATAGCATCAGGAGCGGCACTGAAAACATCCGGTACTCAGTCCGGATCTTCTGATATCTCTTTAGATATCATTGATCCCAACCCGCATCAGCCCCGCATGGATTACGATCCTGAAAAGCTCAGAGCACTGGCCGACTCTATCGAACAGCATGGGCTGCTCCAGCCTATTGCTCTGCGACGAAACGGTGATCGATACACCATCATCGCCGGTCATACCCGCTTTGAGGCGCACAAGCTCCTCGGACGCGATACGATCCGCGCCAACATCATCGAAGCCTCCGACGATGATCTCGCCATCCTTGCCATGATCGAGAACGTACAGCGTACCGATCTTCACCCTATCGAGATCCAGATCGCTATATCGCGCGAACCGTTCACATCGATGAGTGACGAAGAGATCGCGCAGATCCTCGGATACTCCAACGTAACAAAGGTGCGGAATATCCGCTCCATCAGCCGACTCATTCCGGAGGTACGTGAGCACCTGATCGCCAACCGCCCAAAGATCGGAGTGGATCTCCTCGTCGAACTCCAAAAGTACCCTGAGCGGTTCCAGCTCGAAGTGTACCATGAGGTATTACGTGGGGAGAAAAACCGCTCCGATCTGCGTTCTACACTTTCGCAGTGGAATAAAATACAGCGGGATAAAGAGGCGCGGGAGCAATCCCAAAAACCGATCATGCCATTCAAGCGCGACGATGAGGGCTACCATATCGAATGCGGTAAACTGCCCAAAAAAACCGTTAATGCTTTTGAGAAAGACCTCCTTGATCTTATGGTGCGTCACGGTATCCGTCCCGCTAAAAACCCACCCTAAATTCGATTACGCATGTGCCGGTGATATTTTAGGGTTTACCTTTGCATCACCTCCGGAGATTCAGGAGATCCCATATCATTTTGATTGCGGAGCGGTGATGTGTCCGGGTGATTTTCTTTTAGAAATACGCTCTATAAATACATCGGCTATGTACTCTTTTGGGTACAAGATATATGCACCATCTGATCTTTGCTATCTCGGTATTGTAGAGATAGAAGGCAAACGGATCATACTGTTTGAAGCATACGTTGACGGAGTTAAAAAAGAACTCCCTTACCTTTGGTACTATGGTTATATCATCCATTCGTATGACGATGGAGATGAGTTTTTCTATCTTCTTGATAACCATACACCACGGGTAATTCGACATGACAAATCGGTGGTTATCCGCCGAAAAGATGAAAATACGTTAAAATAGCCGGTAGATAAAATCCGCCGGCGGATCGGAGACAAAATGACCCAAGATCAAAAAGACGAAGAACTCTACAAAGCATCACTGGAAGCTTTTTTCAATAATGAACTGGAAGCAGACAAAACGATCCTTGGACTATCGGTTGCGGCCATCGGATTCTTTATGGCACTCTTTCTTAATAAAGATTTTCAGATCACAGAAATCATGTTCATCACTATCATCATAGCACTCATCTCTTTCCTTGCCGTTTCTTCCATGATTATGTTGATTTTTATCCGAAATAAAAAGCAGATTCTACATATCATAGAAACCACAGGAGGGCTCAAAGAAGATCTTTTTCTTGACTTCTTGGATAAATGGAAATACTTGCCGTTTATCATAGGAATTATATGCAGTATAATTTTTACGCTATCATTGATATATGGAAAAATCAGCACAAAAGAGACCCCCATGGCAAAAGAAAAGATAGAGAGACCTTCTCCAAAAGTTGAACGTGTGATATCAAAAGCACAGGAAAACAATAGCAGCGCCGGCATAAGCGGCCTTCAAGAAGCGAACAAAACGCCTCCTCCACCAACAGACTCAAATAAATCAGGAGAAACCGATGGCAAGTGACAACAGTAATAAACCGACCAATATAAATGAAGGAGTAAGCGGTATCGGTAAATCCAACCGCCCTGATCCGCAAACAGGGTTTAGCGGCGTTGGAAGTGCTAACAAAGGCGGATCAGGCCAACAAACGACTAATCAATCAGGATCTAAAGATGGCAAATGATAACAGCAAAAAAGGCACAAATACCAATGACGGGATGAGTGGAATCACTAAAGCCAACCTCGAACGCGGTATGAGCGGAGTAACCAAATCAAACCAATCCGGAAATCAAAACCATTCCGGAGAAAAACCAAAATCATAGGAACCGGCATGAGCAGAGTCATCAGAACCATACGCTATCATAACGAGCTTGTTGTGGCCTATATTGTATCGATGATTACGGCTGTAAGCACATCCGCCTACTATGGTCTATTCCCTATCGACATTGATACGGTTACAGGGGTAATGAAAACATTTATGATTGGCGGAGTTTTTTTTATCCCGTTTATCATAACCGCTATTATTTCATCAGAAATGAGATCCCGAAATAGTCTTACCGACTATATGCAGGCATGGGCTGATATCTCGATGTTTTGGATTTTATTCTTGGGGCTCACCCAGACGATCCTGAGCAAGTCCCCCAATTTTTTTGCCATGCTGTCGTAGCCTATACGCTACGACTTTAATTATATGTCTAACAATTCAACACTTTGCCCTACAAGCTCATGAGAACAATCATGCAAAAATTCTACTTTGCCATCATTTACAAATGAATGGCATCTATGTATGGTTCGATCCTCCCCCCATGGAAACTCGGTTAGTATGCTTGGTTTAAGAGTCGGTTTTTCTGTATCTCCATTCCATGACCAATTATTCGTGTTTTGTCGTGATCCTGATAATTGAACAGGGATATACCGATCTTGTAACGCCTTAAATTCCAATGGAAATTTTAATCGCACATGGGTTGCATCATGGACTTCGCATTGAATAAACCCGATATCATTGGGATTTTTTTTAAGAGGTATTGCCTTCATGCTACGACCTCCCCCTGCACCGCCTGCCCCATCTCATCCCCTTGCTCCACAGCATTCCCATACTGCCCTAGGATGTTCTGAGTCTTAGCTGCGTTGATCATCGCTTTGGACTCCAGCTCTTTGATCTTCGCTTGCATCTGCTGCATCTGTAGCTGTACCGTCTGCTCTTGCATCTGCGCCTGAGGGCTATCCCCCATCCCTTCCAGATGCTTCGCCACCAGCTCCCGCATCTTCTCGGCACTCGGAGCATCCACATCGGCGAGCAGCTCAGGGAGAAACTCCAGCCCGATACGCCCAGTCGGATCGAGAGCACGCACCTCTTTCATCAGCTCGACGTTTTGTTTGTACCGCTCGGCGATTGCACCCTGATTGCGCGGAACCATCGTGAGCGTGATATCATAGCGCCCCGTTTGGAGGATGTTCTTGCGCTTCATCGACCCATCGCTATTTCGCACCGCCGCCGTATACTCGTCCCGCTCGATCTCGTTGATCGTCACGAGCCGGTCTTTCTCGTTCGGCTCCACGATCCGCAGCACCTGTTCCGCATCGAAAAAATCCTGAGCGATAGAGATCGCCATCTTGTAAAAATCTTTCTCCCCGTCCATCGACGCATCGAGATACTGAGCCAACCCGATCATCCCGACGTTTTGACGCTGCTCGATCGCATAGCCGCTGAGACGGTTGACCGCCGCACCCATCGCCTCATCATTCAGCCCGGCGATCTCTTTGGCACGACGGCGCGCATCGACGATCTGCTGCATCAGATACTGGATCTCCGCACCGTGTTTGATCTCTTTGATCTTGCCCCCGCTGATCGCTCCGGGGCGTACACCCACGACCGCGTCATCTTTGCTGTACTCATCCGCAAACGCATCGGGATCATCCACCGCATCAGATTCATAGAGGATCTTGACCGAACCGAGGAGATTCGCGATACGGAGCAGTTTAAAATTGATACTGTCTTGGATCGGCTTGATGTCATGGAACAGCCCGCGAAGTACCCCGTCTTTGTAGTAGAGCCGTCGCACGACAAACGGGATCCGCTTGAAACTGTACGGACTGTCCCCGTGACTGAGGATCGTATCGCCGCTCCAAATGTACCATCGGATCTTCATCTCCCGCTTCTCTTTGTCCCACTCACGCACCCATGAGACGGTGACAAGCACCCGATCGCGTCCGGGATCTTTCATCCCCGCTTTTTGACGGTACTCGTTGAGATTCCACGCATTCGTGTAGTTGTAATTCGCGGTGAGCCGATCGACTAATGCCGCATCAAAATACTGATACAGATCCTCCCGATCCATCCAGCGCGGACGGTGAAAATACCGTGCATCGCTATAATCGGGTGCTTTGGCATACGGATCGGTGAACGACTCTTCAAACGGTACATGATAGCCGAGGATCTCTTTCTCGGCTCTCCCCTCCAAATCTCTACCTTCGAGGACGTTGAGAGTGATCTCCATCACCCCCTGCCCCGTGATCATCAGGTCCTCATCACACAGCTTTTTGTGCGAATCGTATTCGGTACTGTCAGGGATACTCAGACAGATATCGGTGAGGAGGCGGGCGATGTCCGCATCGTTGCGCTGACGGCCTCCCACTTTGAGCTGTTTGCGCGCCGTCGCCTTGTATCCGAGGATCTTATTCCCGATCTCTTTGTAGGTGTTCTCCCACTGGATCGGCTGAGATCGCGATTGCAGTACCGCGAGCACATCGGGTGGGAGCTGATCCCCCTCATAGTATCGGCGATGCTCTGCGGCTTCGCGTCGGGCTTGGATTGATAGCTCATAGCTCTCTTGGAGCATCAGCCGTAATTCGTGGGGTGTTTTCATTGAAAGATCCTTTCCATTTTTCTCATTGCTTCATCCGTCTTTTTGTCCCATTTTTTATCGTTGCGCTTAGAGGTGGCCTTATCCTTTCGCATCCGCTCCCGATTATTGCTCACGTCATACGTTTGCAGATTGACGAAAAACGATGCCGCCTCCTGAGCGGGAGTGCGCGGCTCAAACACACGATCCCGTCTACGCGTCTCTTTGTCGAGGAGCTTGCTCTCCGCGAGGTTGTACGCCTTGTCGATCACGTCGGGGGATGGGAGGGCATTTTGCACCGCATCTTTCACCCGATGATACGCGCCCTCTCCCCCCTCTTTCGTCGTGATCGGTTTGCGGAAGTAGAAGTTATAGTTTGTCGCCTCCCCCAGCATCGTCTGAGGGATCCCGCTCGTGAGCGGTTCGAGAAACGTATTGGCAGGGTTTACGAGCTGGATATGCGGGATCATAGAACTGACCCGCAGCCCAGTCACCTTGTCCCCCTCTCTGCCTACCGCTACCCGTTGCTCCGCGAATCCTTTTGGCATACTCTCATCATCATACGGATCGACCCCGAACAACCGATCCAGCCCATACCACGCAGCCGCGATAGCCATGACCCGCGTCGGGTGCTCAGATAGCTGTTTGATGAGGATCGGAGTGGAGTAATACGTCCATGACATAAACGGCACCACCCCGCTATCGCGCAGCGTGAGGGCGAGCTGTGACATCGGCTTGGAGTAATCGGGTACGATGGTGTCGTTCACATGCTTCATCGCCTCTTCGATCTCCATCCGACGTTTTAGTATCTTGCCCTCAGCACTCTCCCATATCCCGTCGTTCATGAGCTGTTTCACCGCCGCGAACCGCATCACGTCATCTTCGGCCTGATAGAGCGCCTTTGCCCCATCTGCTACCTTATGCACCGCAGATCCCGCCGTTGTATCGACATGAGGAGACATATAGGTGCGGAGCATCTCATTGAGCTGTGAACGCCCGTGTGAGGGGTAGGATGAAATGACAGTGATCCAAAAAGAGCGCGAATCCCTAAAATAGGGAGTTTTAAGCGCGAATCACTGATGTTTCATTATCAAAACCACTCGCTCATTCTGCACTATTGCGCTTTTTTGCGAAAACTGCCGTCTATTTAACGAAAAAACCGCCGAAACGATACACGGTATTCCAATGACTAAAACTCGACGGTATAGGCGTTTATGGCCTGAATAACGCCATGAAAATTTACGCGAAAGCGCGATGCCGCACCCGACCTCATCACGTGTGGTCGAAAGTGTGGTAAAAGTGCGACTTAGGGACACGACAAAGGGACACTTAGGGACACAGACAAAGGGACAAAATAAAAGGACAAACTTTTATTTTAAAATCAAAAATCTATTTTGTGCCGTTTGTTTCATCTGCTTTCCATTCTCCATCTTTAAAAGAGAGTTTGTATGCTGATGCAACTGCCATTATTTGACCTACGGCTCCAATAATCGTCGATTGGGCGTTATTCGATTTTTCTTCCGCTTCTACTACTAATGATGGCTTTTGAGTATCTATGAATTCTTGTACGGTTTCACAATACCCTTTTTTAATATAGTAACCAAGAGATAAATCTTGAATAGCCTTTTCCAATTTATCAGTATTTTCCTCATTGTTAAGCTCGATTGGTTTTAGCTGATCTTTACTTGATAGATCAAGCTGAACAACATTGGCGGCATCAATACATTTTGACGCAGAGCTTGAAGCCAAATATACATCACCGTTCGTCAAATGGCGTCCCAAATCCTGGATAATAGAATCAACATATCCGGTTTCTCTGTTTACCGCGTTGAGATAAGTTTTTAATGCATTACGATCAGCTTCAAATTGCTGGGCTGGATTCACTTCTGCTTCTGTGGTTATTTCAGCAGATGAAGCAGTATTTTGATTAGGCTCAAATATCGCTACACCAATCAGCATAGCAAAAAACCAAACAGCGAATCCAGCTATAATCCCTGCCCCATGGGATACGTATTTATTATGACCCTTTTCAATATAGTTTTTTGAAAGCTTTTTCCATGCAAAAAAAGCTCCTACTAACCCAAGAATGAAAAACAATGCAACCATCTGAAACCCCTTTACTTTAAATTTAAATCAAAACGGCCTGATCTTCGCCCGGACGATCCCGATGATCGTGACGTGTTCCAGGTCTTTTCCTTTTAGCTCGATCTCGTCGTATTCGTTGTTGTCGCTGAGGAATTTTACCCATCGGTTGAGGGGGTCTTTTTTGATCCTCTTTATATAAATATCGCCGTTGATGTTTGCGATGACCGTCTCACCGTTGCGGGCGTCGTCGGTCCGTTCCAGGATAACCGTTTCGCCATTACTGACGAACGGCTCCATCGAATTTCCGAATACGGCGCTGATCGCCGAAACGGTTCTGGTCGTGATCATCGGGACGAACAACGTCTATACGACGAATGCGAACCGTGATCTGGAAAAACAGGCAGACACCAAAGAGGCCAAGGCCAAATACTGGGAAGGACGCTATCGGGACCTGACCGAAAGTGGGACGTGCCTGGAGCGTGATCCCGCGATGGAAACAACATGACAAAGGAGGAAATGTGAAGCCGATCAATATGAAATCAGAACCCATAAAGGAGGACAGCTGGGTATATGTGGGGCTGTTCAAAGGACGTGTGGTAAGGGTGCGGGAATTTCAGGGGGAGACGTGGTACGACGTCGAAATATCCGGAGTGATCAACCCATACAGGAGGTGCGAATTAGAAATCTGCGAATTCGAACCGGAGTGAGTGTTTCTCAAGATCGCCGACGGGCGGTCTGATGGAGGACTCCAATAACTTTTAGGTGGTTCCGATGGGACTTAGAATCAAGAAAAAAGCGCGTGTCGCGGTAGCTACGCGGTACGGCTTTGTATATTGGGAGAAATGCATGGCAAAACGAAGCAAACCTCAAACCGAAATCCAGAAAATCACGTCGCTTTCAGACGCGGACAGCGTACTGCACCAGATCGCCGACCTCAAAGCAAATGTCCGGAAAGCCCAGGCCGATGCCGATATCGAGGTCAATGCGGTCAAGGAGAAGCTTGCCGATCAGGTCCGTCCGATGCTGGAGCAGATCGAATCGCTCGAAAAATCGCTCAACGTCTACAGCGAGTACAACCGCTCCGAGCTCTTCGGAGACAAGAAGACGATCGAGCTTCAGTTCGGACTATTCGGGTATCGCCAAAGCACGAGCGTATCGGTGAAGAAAACGACGCTCGAGCTGCTGCAGAAACATGGATTCGATGAAGCGATATCGATCAAACCGACGGTCAACAAAGAGATCATGCGAAGCTGGAGCGCTGAACGTCTCGCACTGGTCGATGCGACGTTGGTGGTCGAGGACAAATTCTGGATCGAGACGAAAGAGAACGATCTCGAAGGGAGTGCGGCATGAGTGCCGTACCAGCCTATGCGCCGATCATCCGGCGGGTAAAAGATGGCGGCATCGAGTTCAATGGACAACGCTATACCCATGAATCACTGGATCGATACAGCGGAAGTGATGTGTTCTGCGATATGGAGGTGGATGTCGATACAGAAAAGAGCTGCTATCGCATTTATGATGCATGGGAAAACGAAATCTGCGTGATCGAGCTGGATCATGTCGAAACTATCGGGGAGGCGTCCAATGGCAAAGGATGAGAAAATCTGGATACCAGACAACTATTACAACGGGTTCCTCAAGGGATGCATGCCCAACGAAGCGATCGAGACGACCCCGTCGAAAACCGCACTCGAAAATGCCGGTTGTGAGATCAGCGCGCTGTGCTATCTGATCCTTCCAAACGGTGACCAGCATAATCCTCGCTTCATGAAACCGAACGAGTTTCCGTCATCGATCCGGGCGTTGTTCGAGATTGCTCCTGATGAGGGTGACCCGGATGAAGAACCAGCTCCTGTAGATACGGTCGGGCAAGAGATCAAAGACATGCTCCATGAGGCGACGTACCAGGTCTGTGATACGTGCGGCGAAAACAAGCCGATGGAGGCGTTCAAGAAAAAACCGGGTCGCGGAGTGCTGCGGAAAAGCACCTGCATCGAATGCGAAGCGAAGGCCAAAGAGCAGATGCCTCAGTTCAAAAAGGACGCCCCCCCTGCTCCGGAGCCTGATACAGTTCCAAAATCGGAAGCAGTAGAGGGTACCGTGGTGGTACCTTCACGACCGCCAGTTACGGTAACACTCGATTATCTGAAACGAATCGCAACCGAAGCGTTCGAGCGCGGTCGGGAGTACGAGCGTAACAACGTCGAAACGGTAGAGCTGTCGCTCGATGAGCTGCTGGGGATCGGGGCATGAGTACCTTTGAACGTATCGACGCGATCGTGCGTCAGAAACGGCATGAGGGCAGATGCATGATGAGGCTGGAGCGGGTGAAGTCGGACGAGAACATCCGGAAACTTCGCGAAGCAAGAGCGATCATTGAAGAGAAGATGAAAGGAGTGCTCGCGCTATGAAAATTACAGAACCAACACTGCGCGTGAGACATAAGGAGAAAAACATGGGATTTGACCCAAGAACCGTATCTGCCGGAGCGATTCGAATGTTCGGAGCAAAGCAAAGTCATCCGAACCTAAAAGAGCATAACGGCCAAGAGGTACTCGTCGATGCCACCCGCGATGAAAACGGACGAACCGTGATCGTCGTCATGACACAGTACTGTGGGAAACCGGAACGGCTGATCTGTGCGATGAGCCAAAGATGACGTGGATTTAACAGCCTCCAGTGAGCTGGGGGCGATTGAATCAACTTACATTTTATTTTCAAAAAGGTGATTACTATGAATCCGTTCAGAGGCAAAGGGCTCAAACCCGAACACTTCAACCATGACGTCCGCTACATCATCGACAACTTTCTGGTCGAGCAGGCGATCACAATCTACTTTGCGCCTCCAAAACACGGAAAGAGCCGGTTCAGTCTCGGTCTCACAAAGTACTTGCATGATAACACCGACAAGATCGTCCAGTATTTCGACTTCGACAACCCACTCTCTGCCCTGAAAGAGCGCGGGGCATCGGACGTGATCGAGCAACTGATCGATCGGCTCGATTACGTTCACCCGGAGACGGTGGCCATGATGTCGCACGAAGCGCTCAAACTGCTCGCAGACGGTGCGGTAGGCAATGCTTATCGCGATTACGTCATGATCTTCGACTCGATCACCGACTTTGTGCGCGACGTTCAGAACGAGGCGATGGCCAAAGGTTTCATGAACGTCATGAAGCGGCTGCGTAACGCCGGAGCGACGATCATACTACTGCATCACACCAATAAGAACGAGAAGAACTATCAGGGGTCAGGGGTGTTCAAGAGCGCAGCAGACAATATCTACTTCATGCGCTCCGGAAACGGTACTGAACAGCACGATATCTTTTTGCTCGACGTTGAAGCTGGACGGTTCCATGTGGATAACACAGCGTTCCGCCTGGACAAGATCAGCTACGACCTTCAGATCGTCGCCTACGATCAGGCGGTGATCCGACCGGAAGAGCAGAGTTTCATCGATGCGATCAAGGAAGTGCTCAAGAAGAACCCGGACGGGATCGGGCAAAGCCAGCTGCTCTCCGAGATCGGCAAAGCCAAGGACGATAAGCTCGCCCGCAATAACCTCGCCAAATATACGGGGCGGTTTTGGGAGATCAAAGATGGGAAAGGTAAACTAAAGCTCTACTTTCTCCTATAACCTACCACACGCACCACACGACCACTTACCACTTAAAAAGCCCATGAATGCGAACTTTATGAGATGTATGTGTGTGGTCGAGTGGTTAAGTGGTTTATGTGGTACATACCTGAAAAAAGGACCATACCATGACCAAAAAACAACGAGAAGCACACGCTTCGCTCGTCAAACAGGTGCATACGTCGATCCGATACCAGAACTACTACCGCGACAACCGGGAAGAGTACGTGAGGATGATCGAGGATGCGTTCGGCAAAAAATCATCGCGCGACCTGAGCGTGTCGGACCTGATCGCCCTGGTCGATTATCTGAATATGCGCAGGGACTGGCTCCCGACGTTCAAGCCCAGACAGGCGACGCCCGCGCAGGTATGGAAGATCATGCAAACGTGGGACGCCAAAGCGCGGGACAAAAGCGATACGGCGCTGCTGAATTTTTGCAGGCGGATCATCAAAAAAGAGTACGAATCTCCGGATCAGATGACGTTTAACGAAGCTCAGAAGGTGATTTTGGCGCTGGAGAACATGAAGTGAGAGTCGCGCCCCCTGCGAGAGAGAGACGCATAATTCGACCTAAGCAACCGAATTATACATCATCGCAGAGGGGTTTGCAATGGCTGTTACCAATTTTGATATTTTTACCGAGTTCTGCCGACGCATTCGCGAAGACGGAGCCACCAACGAAGAGCTGATGCAAGAGTACGGCGGGATGCCGATATATGTCCCGTCGTGGCAGCTCAACGGACGCAACGACGTCATCATCCACGACTACACCGAAAAAGGACTCTCGCCCAAAGAGCTGGCGATGAAGTACTCCCTCAGCCTGAGCCGGATCTACGAGATCATCGGCGACGTGCGCAACCCCTCCCTATTCTCCTAAAAACTCCATAATAATCTCCAGCACTTCCTCCCTCGCCCCATCAATCAACTCGCCATCATGCGTGATCGGAAAGAACGGTCGCGCCTTCAATCTTCCATCTTCGGTTCCAAACTGATGTGCGATCGGGTACGGGTACCCCTTTGCACTGTAGGCGTTTACTCCCACGATAACGCTCGCATCGGTAGCATCGTGCGTGATGCTCTCCCGCAGATTCCGGTCTTTTGACTGGAGGATTTTATGGCCTCCGTATTTGGCCTTATATGCCCGTGTGGACTCGGCCAGCGGATGCCATGCGTCGCCCTCTGGAGATCGCTCGTTATCGAAACTCTCCTCGGTGATGTTGGTCAGATATATCCCTATCCGTTCCATCGGCTGGGACATATCGCCGATCTTTCGGTGCAGCTGCTCGATCGCACCGAGGACGTCGGCGCTCTGAATCTCGATTTGTATCATCATTCGCTCCGTTTTATGGTATGATTTTGGAAAGAAGGGATTGGCCGACATAATAAGGTGAGCAGGCTCCACCCCGGTAAAAAGAAGGCTTCACTCCTGCCCCTTCTTGTAAATCAGTTTTTCGATCCGCTTTTTCTCAACTCCCCCCGAACTATCGATCACATGGGCACTGACCCCCTGAGTTTTATCCGGCAGATACTCGAACAGCACGATGATCGCACGCTTAGACCCCCCGTCCCCCTTGAAATACCGCAGCATTTTTTTAACGAGGCGCTTGGCCTTGTCGTCGAATTCGAGATAGATTTCGTCCGGATCGGATACGGTAGCGGCGATTTCGTCGATATAGTAATGCCGATCTCGTTTGGTCAGCTTGCTGTGACCGCTTCCGGCGGTGAAGAGGCTGTCATCGACGACCATCGGGTCGCCCACCCTGTCCACGTAGGTATCACCGGCTTTAACCCCCAGCGCTCCGTAGAACCGTTTTTTGAGCTGCTCTTCGCTGAGACCGGCGAATTCTTTGCGCCGGGCATCGGAGAGTTTCGGAAGCGACGACAGGCTTGCGTTCAGATCGATCTTCGAGAGTTTGGAGACGCGATTCCCGGCTCCGGGATTGTAGGACCAGTCCGGGGTCGCGATGTTGTCGCCCGGAGGTTCGGAGACTTTCCAGCCCCGACGCTCGATCTGGGCGCGGCTCCAGGCCCGTGCCTGGCATTGACACCCCCATGCGTTCGGCGGGTAGTTGGTCTGCCACCACGGATCGGTACGGGGCAATACGGTGCCGTTTTTGGCCAGATGGTTCATGCGCGGGTGTTCCGACAGTCCTCCGACGTACTGCAGATATTCCAGACCGCTGCGCGTCTGCTGCTCATAACGGGCGGTAGCATGGGCGACACGGGTATTGGTTTTGAAGATCGTTCGGAGCCGGTTGCCGTCGATGATCGTCTCCTTGACCTCTCCGGTTTTCGGATTGACGATCTCCTGACGTCCCCACCACCCTTTTTTCTCCAGTGTCGGGATGATCTGCTTCTTCCAGTCCTCAAAGCGGGTCCCGTTCGCCATCGCTTCGGTGATCGATGAGTGGATGTCGCTGAGCAGATCGAGACGGGTGACTTTGGCCACTGTGAAGGCTTTGTGGTGCGCGTCATGCATCATCTCGTTATAATCGAACGAGAGCTTGTACCCTTTGGAACGGAGGTACTCGATCGCTTCGCGCGGTTTCAGGCCGAATGCGAACGATGGTTTGGGGAGGCTCATTCCTCTTCCTCTTCAAACTCCGCTTCGGCGGTGCCGAGGATATAGGAGCTTTGGAGCGCAATGTCCATCGTCTCCTGGAGCTCGGAGATATCCATCTGCGGATAGGCGGCATGGAGGCGGTCGATAGCCTCTTCGAAACTTTCCGCGCCGTCTATGATTTCGGCGATTTGAGTTTGAAATGACAGTGCGATCGTTTTGAGATCGATCAGACCGGAAAGCGTATCGGTATCGGAGATCGGCCGGGTAGCACTGAGCGAGATCAGCTTTTGCGCGAATGACCGGTTGGCGAGCGGTGCAGGAGACGAAGCCTCTTCGACAGTGATGTTGTAGGTCTTTTCGATGTACTCTTTGGTCGGGCGGTATCCCATGTTCGCTATCTTCTCGTCGCGCTCGGCCAGCTTGTAATTCGGGTCGTCCTTGTCCTTGAGCGATACCTCTACGGTGTCAGGGAGGTGGTTTATCTCGACGAACATCTGAACGACTTTTTCGATCAGGGAGATGGTCATGTTTTCGTCCGCCATCGCAATGTCCTCGCGCACATCGTTATGCACCTCTGCGGCGGCGTAGCTCCCGCCTTTGACGTTGCCGGTCAGATTCCCGCCGAGGACCGCTTCGCGGATCTGGTCATCGAGGTATGCCGTGATCTTGTCGAAATCCCCCGTTTTATCCGCAGTCTTTATCTCGATCTCTTCGTCATGATCGATCACCGCAGCGTCTCCGGAAAGCATCGCGTAGATCTCGTCCGCCATCGTGTCCTTGTCACCGTCGGTCTTACCGATCGCCCAGGGGACGCCGTATTTTTCGAGAAATTTGACCCAGAACTCCAGCGAAGCGTTTTTGAACTTGACGTACCAGAAGAGCGATTCGGCCAAAGGTTTCCCCATCGGTCGATGGTATTTGTCCTCGTAGAGCGCCGCGACTGCTTTATACGGTGGAATATTCTCCGGGGCTCCGTGTGGGGCGAAGTAAAGGATCTGATTCTTAACAACGAACTGCTCGTAAGGGCGTTCAATGAGCCGTGGCAACAGTAGCGAGTCCTTCTCGATCCAGTTGATCTCGAAAACGCTTGCACCCTGGAACGGGGCATCGAGGATCTTTCTCATCGTACCGTGGTCGAACGTATCGTAAAGCAGATCGGCTTTCCCCTGATCCTTGCCTGTGAAAAAAATCTCCTTCTTCAGAGTAGCCGCCTTACGGCTTCCGAGCGCACTTATCACGGTGGCATCGCGTTCGATCCGGTCAAGCTCTTCGCGCTCCAGCCACTCCTTGCGAACCGGAAGATCATCCATGACGCTTTGGAGTAGGTCCACGGCCGGAGCGGCGGCGGAGGCTCTGGGCTTTGTCTGTTTTGCTGCAAAGAGGTTCTTAAATAGTCGTTTCATTATCATCTCCTTCGGGGTGCGTGCCGTGCCGCATGGTTGCGCCGGTTGGTTCGAGGCGCGGACACTTTCTGTTTTTTGGCGAGTTTGCTGAGACGGTAGGCTCCGATCAGTCCATCTGGCGCGTCATCGTTATTCCCTTCCGGGAACTCCTCGAGCTGGTCAATCAGCGTCACCTGATCCTCGTGCAGCAGGATCTGTCCGTTTTCGATCGGGAGTTCCAACTCCTCGATGCGAAGCTCCTTGTTGTCGCTGTTGTGAATACCGCGCAGCGGCATGTGGACCCCCTGCTCGAACGCCTCCTTGAGAATGAACGCCTTGAGGTGGAACTGTCCTCCGTTGGTTTCCACGCCGAACACGGCACATCGGTAGCGCTGCTGGTACTCGACGATTTTACGGACGATATCGAGCGATCCGATCACCTCGTTATACGACTCGATGACGTACCCTTTCATCGCTTGCTCGTCGACGCCGAAGATCGTGATATTCGTGAAATCGCTTTTTTTGCCGTTTCCGGCCGGATCGCACCATCCGAAAATACGCAGCTTTCTATGCGATGGCAGCGACCGGTAAAAGTGGATGGACTCGCGTTTGAATTTCTGGGTTTCCGAACTGGGGTTGTTTTGGAATTCTTTGGAAAACGATCTCGGCGCTTCGGAGCGCTTGCGCATCAGCGTCTCGATCGGCACCGCATCGGGCCACAGTACGCGTGCTCCGGCGTCCATATCGGGCTTGTTGGCCAGATAGTGGTCGTGCGCCGCTTCGAGGCCGTGGCGCTTGTAGATCACAGCGTACTGATCCCATAGATCCATCCGCTCTGGGAATGTGACGATCGCCCGGAACGTTTTGGGGTTCCAGAACCCCATTTTCAGTTTGCGCGCGAGAACCGAATCGCGATGGAGAACGGTGCCGATGTAGAGGATATCAAGGCTACCGTCGACCGCGCCCAGGTTGGCGACCGCCTCGTCCAGCCACGCTTCGAGCTTGTCCCGCTGATCCCGGCTTCGGACGTTTTCATCGTTTTCGAGATCGTCGATGATCGATAGATCCGGACGCCATACGCCGTGCTTGATACCCCGCACCCGTTTACCGGATCCGAAACCCTTGACCCGGATTCCGTTACAGGTAACGATATCTCCGACGCGCCATACCCGCCCTATTCCGGTCGCGTGCGGGAAGTCGGCTTTGAGGTTGTCGTTTTCGGTGAGCTCGGCCTTGATCGCTTCGATCAACGTCTCGGTCAGCTCGATCGCATCGGAGAAGATCGTGATGAAGTGCTTGAGGTCGTTGACGATACACCAGATAACGAATACAACGGAGACATCGGTCGATTTACCGTGACCGCGCGGTGCGGCAATGGCGAACTTTTCTCCGACCAGCGTACCGCCTCCGTTTGCAAGCGGAATGTCGACCGAAGCGGTGAGCCGTTTGTCACAAATACGGTGGTAGACTGATTCGAGCTGCTCCTGGAGCTCGGATTTGCCCGGAAGGTAGTAATAATGCGGAAAGTAGGTCGTCCGGAAATAGTGGAAGTCGCAGCGCTGACGCTGGATCCGCTCATCGCGCTGCTCGACCGGGAGAGTCGAGTTGGATCGTATCGTATCGCGCAGATCCTCGGTAAAACCGTTTAGCCATTTGATGTATTCACGGCGAGTAAGGCGCTGCGCCATCCGCTCGCTGTGGCCATCATCCAACAGCTCCGCCTTGGTATCGGCTAAGAGGCGGCGGAGTTCTTCTTTGTCAAATAGCGACATCGAGGCGCTCCCCTATCCGCTCGATAATCTCGATGAAACGCTCCAGCATCGCTTTATCCCCCGACGCCTTTACCTCTTCGGCAATGGTGTGGATAACATGTTTGATGATACCGTGCTTGTAGGCGATAGGGTCCTCGTGCCGGACGATCGCTTTCATCTTGGCGAACGCATCGGCGAGCTTGACGATCTTGTCTGCCTTCTCCTCCGGTTTGAGCGATTCGGAATCGCGCACTTCTTTGAGGGTGTCATGCATATAGCCTACGAAGTCGCTGTAAAGGTGCTCCCGGCGCGGCGAATCGGCGGCGATATGCTTTTCGGCGCGCAGAACGTCCCAGTCGTACCCGGCCCCGCCGTCGGCGGATTTGTAATTCTGGACGGTCCGTTTGGAGACCTCCATGATCGCGGCGATCTCCTCCTCGTTACGTCCGGCGATATAGAGGGCGCGGGCGATCTCGACTTTTTGTTCTTTAGTGGCCATCGCTGAATCCTTCGAAGCTGATGCGGCGTCTTCCGTGCCGGAACGATGCGGCCGAGGCATTTTGTTTTTGGGACGTATCGGTCGTGGTCGGGATCGAACCCTTGGCCATGCGTACCAGTTTGGCTTCCAGCTCCTTCATCACCTCCCGATCGTGGAGATCGTGCAATTTTCGCAGCTCGTATACCGCGATCTCCACGGCGATGCTTTTGAGGTAGGGAGTCGGATTGATCGGGATAGGGATGAATGAGGAGACGAATGCCAGCGCGTCGTCGATCGCGTCCTGGACGATGACGTTATCGATCGCTCCTGTGGCGTTCAGATCGCTTAGCTGTCTGAGCTCCGCGACGCTGAGTTCGTTTTCGATATCTGCGATTGTAATCATTGACCGTCCTGTGATAGTGTTTAATTGGTGTTTAAAATCGCGTAAAAACGATTTAAAACTTTTCCGCGATAAATGAGTAGGATTAAGTCTTAAATCGTTTTTAGAGCTGTTTTCGTGCCGTCCCCGAAAAGGGGAGCGGAATCAGGCGATAGCCTGAGCCTTGACCATCGCTTTGACAACTGGGATCGGAAGCGGCTTGGATTGCCCCATGATCTTCCAACCGGATGGATCGTCCACCTTTTTGGGATTGATGAAAATCGGCATCGCCTGAAGGCCGGCATCGAGATCGTCGATCGCAAGATATTTGAACCCGAACGCGGCGTCTTTGCCCACCGCCTGGACGAACTTGTCGTCGATCGCTTTTTTGTAGGTTTTCGTTTTCGGATCGTAGTACGTCGCTGCCATGCGGGTGATGGTGTATCCTCCCAGCTTGATGACGTTGCCGTCGACTTTGGCCTCGATTCGGGTGTCGTTGCCCAGGGCAATTACCAGCGCAGCTACTTTGGAAAACGCCGTTTTACCCGCATAGAACTCGACGTTGCTGCCGAATCCTGCCGTCTCGATCGTTTCGGCCATATCCATCAGGTGGGTCAAAATGTGATCAAGTTTTGTCGTACTGGCATCCCACTTCTCCGTAATCGTTGCGGTTGCGACGGCTCCGAAATCGACCTCATAGGTGTCCATCCCCGCTTCGGTTTTCATCGCGTAGCTGATCTTTCCGCTGAGCGACTGGGCACAGAGCGCTTCGCTTGTAGCGCGGACCGTTTTGCGGATGAAGTCGATTTTTGCATTGACATAGGCCTGTTGCCCAGCACTGTCGAGCAGCTTGAGATCGTTCAGGTCTTTGGCCCCTGCGAAACTGTTGACGTCGATCGGCTGCGGCTCGATATAGCTTTGGGAGCGTGATCCGCCCCCGACGCTGATACTGGCCGTTCCGCGTCGGACGACCGGCACCGCTTTGACCGTCTCGGAGATCTCGTCGATCCCGATCATCGAAAACGGGTGCGTCGTGCGCGACGCCGCCGGATAGAATGTGTCCATGACCGGGGACTTGATCTCCGGCAATGTTTTGATCGCATGGGCGATCGCCGTCTGGGTAAAAAGTTTTTTCAGCATGTTGCCCCCTTAAATGGCATAGATCGTGATGTCGGCAAGCGCCGAGATATCTGCAGCGGCGGCCGCAGCAGTGGCAGTGGCATCACCTACGAGAAGGTTTTCGGCCACGACGGTTCCATGCCGAACGACACCGGCGACGGTGGTTTCGGCGGTATCGATCTCCTCAACCAGAACCCCTTTGGGAACTTTGGTCGTATCCGTTGCGGCTGGATCATATGGAACATACGCCCCCGCGCCGTCAAGCGCTACGATTAGCCCCTTGGGAAGTAGGCCCTGAGCTGCGGCAAACGATCCCGCCACGACGACACCCGGATGGGTGCGGTCGATGATCGGTTTGTCGTCGAAAGTGTTGGTACCGAGATTTGCTTTGAACATCTCCTATCCTTTTTTTAGAATTTTGTCGGATCGATATAGGTATCGTTTCCGTTTGAACCGTGCTGCTTGTTATCGAACATGTCGTCTTCGGGCTTCTGGATCATCGGCTTTGCCGAAGCGATAAACGCGTCAAACCCCTCCGGGTCGCTTTTGCACATTTTCAGCGCGTGATCCTTTTGATCCGGGTGCAGTTTTTTGGCGGCGATCGCCGCTTCCACTTTTCCTTCCGCCTGAGCGTCAGCATGTTTTTCGTTTTCGGCTTTGAGCGCTTCGTTGTCGGCCTTGAGCTTTTCGTTCTCCGCCTTGAGCGCCTCCTCTTCTTCTTTTGTCATGGTCCCTTCCTCCTTTTCGTGGTTGGTCTGTGTGAGTTTGTTGAGCCGCACCTCTCCGAGCTCTTCGAGAAACGGCTTGTTCGTCAGCGCGATCGAATGGAGCGTCCACCCGATGTTGCTGCCGTCCGTCTGCGCGAGCGTGTTCGGAGCGAACACCGGGGAGAGGTAGCGGTATTCCTTGGCCGCGATGTGTGCGGCCGCTTTTTCGGTCCACTCGATCTTTGCCCAGAGCTCTCCGTTCTCGGCCTTGAGCGATACGGGGTCTTTTTTGACCCATCCGGATGCCGGAGCGGTAACGCCACAGAGGGTCTGGTGTTCGTAGTCGACGACGATATCGATCGCCGCACGTTCGTAGTTGGAGACCATCTGCTCGAAAATGTTCTGGTTCATCTCGAACGTTCCGCTGCTGTGGCCGTCCCATTTTCCGGTCACGCCGATTTTAATCCACGGCGAATCGGAGGTAATTTCCAGTGATTTTTTCAGGACGACCAGGTTTTCGGTCGGACCCGACAGTACGATCAGCACGGGGGTGTTCATGCAATCTCCTCGTTTATGGTTTGGTTGTACAGGGTGGCGGTGATCGTCATGAGGTAGACGTTCAGGTAGGCGGAATCTTTGGCGGCATCGAATATTTTTTTGTACTTGATCACGTTAATGGGATCGGAGCCCCCTACCGACACGCGCATCAGCGACTGGCGGATCCCGAAGATGTAGTCCAGGAGCGAGACGTTCGTTTCGCTGCGCAGCTGCTCCTGCGCCGAATAGGTGACGTGCGCTATATATAAAGAAAAAGTGACGTTTTCGCGGTAAAGCTCATCGGGTTTGGCCTCGACGAAATCGACCATGACTCCGGGCAGGAACGTTTTGAATATCTTGGCCTGTTCGGGACGGTCGAATTCTCCGAAGTACTCTTTGACATTAAGACCGGTGGCCTGCAGATGTTCAATCAGTGCCGACTGGAACGTAGCGATCACGTGCGCCCTTTTTCTGAAATGATGGCGTATCGTACCTCCTGTGCGTCACGCTGCGCGACTCACGTACCGGAGCACGGTTCCTGAAAAAAGGAGTTGAATAGAAAAGCGGAAAGGTTTAGGGGCATCATTGCAGCGACCATAAAAAAAGGTGCGTGAATGGAACTCCTGAGTCAGATGATGCCGTTGCTCAATTTCGCGATGGTATTCATCGTGATCCCTCTTTATAAAACGATCCGAAATCAGGAGACCCAGATCGGGCAGCTCAAGACGATCATCACTGACCAGCAAAAACAGATCGAGCTGCTCGAAGCGATCGTATTCGAATCGGCCAGCGCCGAAGTCGTCCGGAAGCACCTGCTCAGACGGGGGAACCATGTCCAACGAGACTGAAAACCTGATCCAATACGGAACCATCGTATCGGTAGATCCGCAAGGCCGTGCGCTTGTACGTGTCGAGATCGACGAGCGCATTACCGACTGGATCCCTTACAAGATGAAGGCATCGTCTTACATCAAAATATGGATCCCGCCGCAGATCGGCGAGCAGGTCGAGGTCGTTTCTCCTTTCGGTGAGGGAGACAGCGGCCATGCCGAGGGATCGATCTACAACAAATCGTGCAAAGAACCCGACGGTGCCAACTCCCATACGACGATCATCGAGTGGCACAACGGAGCACGGGTGGCGGTCGATACCCAAGCAGGGACGATGGACATATCGAACCCGGGGGATGTTTCGATCACGGCTCCTATTGTAAAAATTAACGGCAACCTCGCCGTCAGCGGCATGATCACCGACTCCAGAGGTGATTTGACCAACTTCACTACAACAGATGGGGCGGCACGAGCATGAATCTCGCACAGCGCATCACCCGTATTTTGACGACACGGCTCGGCGAACGGGTAGGTATGCCGACGTATGGATCGGAACTCTACCGGCTGCGCGATCGCGGTCTCACTCAGGAAACGCGGCTGCTGTTTGCAAAATACTGCAAAGAGGCGATCGAGAAGTGGGAAAACGTCAAAGTTACGAAAGCAGAGCTGACATCTCTCGATGCGGTCAACGGGGTATTCGGATTTACACTGACGCTATCAAACGGTGACGCGCTCACCGGGGAGGCTGTGGCATGAACATCCCTCCGATGTGTGAGATCAAAACTTTCGATCAGATCAAAAGCGAGCTGGTGGCAATCCACCAGACAAACGTGCCAGAGTACATTCCGAACGAATCGGATGACACGATGCCGCTCATCGGTACGTTCAGCTACCGGGAACTGCAGCTTCGCACCCATGTAAACGAACTGGTGCGCCAGAGTTTCTGGCAGACGGCGACGGGAGAGTACCTGGACTTCCACGCTGCCGAATTTTTTATTAAGCGGGACAAAGGGGCCAAGCCTACCGCTACGGTCAAGTTCACGCTGAACACGACGCTTCCATCCGCCTATGTGTTCGAAGCCGGTCTTGTCCTGGTCAATACCGACGGGTCCACGGCCGAACTACTCGCGGATGTCACGATCGGCGCCGGGATGACTGAGGCAGACGGGATTGTCGAACTGCAGATCTATACGGCAGGATCGGATGCGACCGTGGTGTCTACGATGGTGCCGAAGGCGTATTTGTCATCGACCACACAGCTCACCCCCTACGCCAACGGTTCAAACCCTATGGAAGATGAAGCGCTAAGAGCCCTGATCGCCCTGGCGGACGAGCAGTTTACTACGGCAGGAAGCATTCAGAGCTACAAGTACTGGGCGCGCCAGTCCGATGCGCGAATCGACGACGTCCATGTCTACCGGATCACGCCCGGAGAGGTCGAAGTCGTAGTCCATAGTCTTGTCGGTGTGGATGCGGCGATGCTCAGTAGGGTCGAATCGTCAGTTTCTGCAGAAATCCACAGACCGCTGAACGATACGGTCAATGTCCGTGCGGCTACGATCATCAACTACACGGTGGCTGTGGTGATTTCCGTATCGCCGGATGTCGACGCCGCAACAACTCTGGCCGAGGCGAAATCCAGACTCGAAGAGCGGCTATCGGCGATCGGGATCGGCAAGAGTGTCACGATCGGGATGATTATCGCGGCCCTTTCGGTGGACGGGGTCGAGGATGTCAGCGTAAGCTCACCGGCGGCAACCGTCGGATGCGGAGAGGACGAGGTCGCCATCCCGACCACCGTGGAGGTGTCCGTTGGCTAATCTGATCCCCCAACACTACACCGACCGGGAGAGAAAGCTCGACCTGATATGCGAGGCGGTATTTGAGCGGATCATGGGCAGTCTATGGACCGGACGTCTGCACGATCCCATGACATGCGACGCTCGGTTCTTGTTTGCGGTCGGGAAATACTACGGCGTAGAGTACTGGTGGCAGAACATCACCGAAGAAGAACACCGAGCGATCATCGCGGCATTCCCGATGATCAAACGCAGACGCGGAACGCTGTGGTCTGTCAAGCAGGCACTCAACGTTATCGACAAATATGGCCGTATCACAGAAGGGGATTTCCAATATAAACATGACGGTATTGTATTCAGAGACGGGAGTGTGCAGCGCGGCTATGCTTCACACTGGGCCGAGTTTGTCATTGTTGCAAGCCGGGCAATATCCAATGCCCAGGGGCTTCAGCTTCGCAAACTGATGGAGAGTGTAGCCCCTGCCAGATCGAGATTGATCCGTATCGACTATACGATCGCAGCGCTTACACGCAACGGAACTTTTTTCCGTAATGGAACTTATAACAGAGGAGCTGCATAAATGGCCTATTTAGATGAAGCAGAAGTATGGGAAGAAGGCATTTACCAATGGGAAACAACCGATCCGCTAATCGGAGGCCCGAATGGTATCGATAACGTTCCGACGAAACAACTGGCAAATCGTACCGCATGGCTGAAAAAACTATTCACAGACCTGTTCAACGGGGAGGTATCTGCCTTGAAGGCAGACACGCTTACCACAGCGCGGAAGATCAATGGGGTCAACTTCGACGGATCATCTGATATTACGATCACAGCTGAACCAACTGAGCATACTCACAATGAGATTGTGCCTGCCGGTACTGTTTGCTATTTTGCTCAGAGCACTCCTCCTGGCGGTTGGATCAAAGCCAATGGAGCGTTGGTATCGAGAACTGCTTATGCGGCTTTGTTTGCTGCTATCGGTACTACATTCGGTGCTGGAGATGGGTCGACTACATTCAAACTGCCTGATTTGCGTGGAGAGTTTCTGCGCGGATGGGATGATGGCAGAGGCGTGGATAGCGGTCGTGCATTTGGTAGTTCACAATCAGGAGATATCCAGTCGCACTCACACAACCTTGGGCTATACGGTAACGTACCAGCTGTTACCAGTGTAGCTGCTTCATCTGGATCATCATTGGGTGCGTGGGCTACAACTACATCATCAGGCGGTTCAGAAACGCGCCCACGCAATATCGCCATGCTTGCATGCATCAAATATTAAGGAGTTCCTATGGAAATCTACAATTATGAAGAAAACGGAAAATTCGCAGGGATCTCAAAAGCTGATCCATCCCCACTCGAACCAGATACGTACCTGATCCCGGCCCTAGCGACGGATAAGGCACCGCCTATCGCCAAGGACGGCTTTGAAATCTACTGGAACGGAACAGCATGGGAGTACCGTGAGGCTCCCAAAGAAAAACCGGAACAGCCAAACGAATACAGCTTATGGAATGAAGCTTCGTGGGTGTGGGTCGAGGATGCCGAACTGAAAGCCGCATTTGATCGGAATGTGTTTAAATCCGCCCGTCAGGCATTGGTTGATGCGATCAAAGTCACTACGGCATCCGGCAACACGTTCGATGGCGACGAAACCAGCCAGACACGGATGAGCCGTGCGATCCTTGGCATGACAGACACCGATACGATCCCGTGGATACTCGCCGACAATAGCGTCATCGAGGCCACCCGCGCAGAACTGACTGAAGCGATGCGGCTTGCCGGGATGGAGCAGGCCCGGATCTGGGTGATGCCGTCATGATCCGCCCACTTTTTCTGATGTTGTTGTCACTGTCCGTCGTAGGGATTGTAACTCTGCCCGCGATCGCGGCCAACACGGTCCGGAAACTCTACCGCCGCGAATCCATCCGGGAGTACTTCCATACGATCGCGATCGGGTTTGACCAGGCGGGAGGATCGATACTGTACGCTAAAGAAGACTGGACCGTGAGCAGCTGGACGTATGTATTGCACACGACCGGCAACCGGCACGCCACGGTGTTCATGCGATTTATCGATCTTTTGTTCGGGAAGAACCACTGCAAACAAAGCTGGGAGTGGGAATCGCAAAAACACCGATCGGAAGCATGTGAAGAAAAAAATTACCAAATCAAAGGGGGTAACAAACAATGAGTCTCAACTATGGAATTAACGGGGATATCAGCGTCGCTGCGGCACGTGCGATCACGGTCGCTTCGTCGACTCCGATCGCGATCGTAGCGACTACCGATTCCGGACCGCAGGGGATGAACTTTTACGGCTCTGCCGAAACGGCCATTACGGCGTATGCGGGTGCAACGGAGGGAACGCTTCTGGACGCCCTCAAAGATATCGATGCGCAGGCTACCACCTGCCCGATCATCGTCTACGCGATCGATTCGGTGACGGCTGATGCCGCTGCCATGATCGCTGGGGTGGATGCACTCAGAAATGCCTACAGTGTGACGGGATACCGCCCCGATCTGATCGTATGCCCGGAATGGTCCGGCACCCTCACCGTTGCGACGGCTATGGATGCGATGGCTACTCGCCTTTGGGCGACGGCGATCGTGGATGTAACTGCGGCCAACGAAACCGAAGCTTTGGCGTTCAAGGCCAACTTCGGGACCCGGTTCGTGTTGCTGGTCGGTCCCGAAGAGGTCACCATCAACGGCAGATCGGTGGCAGGTTCTGCCGGATGGGCCGGTCTGATCGCCTACTATGACGGCGCGAGTGCTTTCGGGTGGGCAGAGTCGCATTCAAACCGCGTCATGAAAGGGGTCAGCTCCACGACCCGCCTGATCGATTACGCGGACGGACAGGATTGTGAGGCTCGCCGGTTGCGCCAAGCGGGTATCGCCTCGGTCGTGCGCGACGAGGGATGGCGAACCTACGGATTCGAAACGACCGATATCGACCCAATCTGGCAGCCGCTCAACCGCGTCCGGACGTTCTACAAAATGCTCCGGGCCATGATGCAGGCTGCCAAATGGGCACGCGACCGTCAGGCTGACGAGCTGCTGTATGTCAAAAAATCGATCGAAGAGTTCATGCGCGGCCTCAAAGGTGCAGGTGTCGCTCTGGGATTCGAGGTTTTCTTCGATACCGAGAAGAACACGAAAGCCACCGTTACAAACGGTCAGTTTTTTCTCACGGTCCGGTTCCAGGATATGCCAACGATCCGCGAACTCAACATCGAGCTGGTCTACGTCGACGATTACAGCGACGTCCTGCTCACCATCATCAACGGGTAAGGAGTAAAGTATGGCATCAGTCAAAGAGCGCCAGGTATGGCGTGACATGAACATCCTGATCGAAGGGATCGGGAATCTCGGAGTCAGCAAAACGATGGAAGAACCAAAAATCGAGTTTCTGACCAATGAACGCGACGGAGCGATCGCTATGGAAGAAGTCGTTCCGCTGATCAAGGCGATGAGCTCGAAAATTACGCTGAACGAGTACAACTCCGAAGCGTATGCCGCCGCCGCGAAACAGTTCGGGAGTGCCCCGACATTCTTTTGCAAAGGTTCCATCGTACAGGGCTCGGAAAAGATCCCTGTGCTGATCACCATCAAAGGCAAAGTCAAAGTCCTGGAGGACAAGATCCCCGATCGCGGCAAAGAGGTGGAGCAAACGCTCGAAATCGCAGTCGAAGCCTACAGCAAAGAAATCGGCGGCAAAAAAGTGGTTGATATCGATGTCAAAAACCTGATGTGCGAAATCGACGGAGTAGATCTTTTCGCAGAGCTTCGCGCTCATATTCAGTAAAGGGGTGATCAATGTTTAATGAAGAGCATTTCAAAAAATACGATGAGTTTATCGAAACGCTTCCGGACGGGGGCAAAGAGGTAACTCTTTCAGGCGGAGAAAAAGTAGTCATGCGTGAGCCGACGGTTCAGGATCAAATCACTGCAAGCAAGATGGGTAGTGCTGCCGAGAACGAGATCACGTTCATTGCGAATCTGAGCATGAAAACGCCTGCCGAAATCAAAGGGATGAAGCTCAAAGATTACAGTCGACTGCAGGCGGCGCTGAACCATTTTTTGTTCTAAGCCGGGAAGAGTGCATCTCTGGCATGGCGACACTTGGCCATTGGCTTCATTTTGGCTATGCAGATATGCTTGGGATGGACATGACGACGTTCATGTCTTTTCTGGAAGAAACCGAACGTTTATCGAAACATAGCCTGTAAATAAACAGAAAGGAGAATATATCATGGAAAGAATGCTGTCACTGGGGCTGGTCCTTACTGCAAAAGATATGTTCTCCCCCATGTTCTCGAAATTAAATTCGGGTGTTGGACAAGTCACTTCGAAGCTCGAATCATTCAATACAACTACCTCTAAATGGGGAACAGGGCTAACTGCGATCAGTGCCTCCACGCGTGGAATGAGTGAAACCGTCATCAGCTCGTTTGCCGATCTCGAAAACGCTCGGACGCAGCTCGAAAACACCCTTATGAAATCAGACGGGAGCGTCGGCTCCTATTTCAAACAGATCGATGCACAGGCCATGCAACTCGGAAATGCACTTCCCGGAACCACTGCCGATTTCTATCAGATGGCTTCCTCGCTTAAAGCGCTCGGAGTCGAAGAAAAAAGTATCATCGGGGGTGCCTTGCAATCAGCAGCATATCTCGGTGTCGTTCTGAAAATCCCCTATGAAGAAGCCGCAACAGCAACCGCAAAATTCAAAGAGGCCCTAGGTATCGCCGATCAGGAGTTGCTCCCTTTTATCGATGATATCCAGCGCCTCTCGCACATGGGAGTTCAGGTAGGCGAAATGAGCTTCGCATTCTCGAAGATCGGGGCCACGATGAAAGGGCTCGGGATGACAGGGCTCAAAGCGGCTCGCGACGTCGAGCCTCTGATCGGGATGCTGATCAAGTCCGGTTTCTCTGGAGAGACGGTAGGTACCAACCTGGGGAACATCATCAAAAGCGCCGTTTCCTACGAAGGAAATAAAGATCTCGATGCATTGGGCATAAAACTCAATTTTACCGATGCATCCGGAAATTTCAAAGGGACGGCCAATATGATCAAAGAGCTCGAGAAACTCAAAGCAATCAAAAGCGATACTGCTCGGCTGAACATTATCGAATCCATTTTCGGTAAAGGTGAAGCATCAGGGATGGCCAATGTTCTTATCCAAAACGGAACATCGGGGTTGCAGGCATTCAATAAAAAGATGCAGGAGCAGGCAGACCTAAATACGCGTGTAGCCAATTCGTCAAAAACGCTCGGGAATATGTGGGAAGCGTTCCAAGGTACGATGAGCAACCTCTTTGCAATCATGGGAGAGAGCGTTGCTCCAGGCTTAAAGAGTATGACCGGTTGGCTCAATAACGCCACCTCATCAATATCCGACTTTTCAAAAGAACACCCCATATTGACACAGGGTCTGTCATGGATCGTCGTAGGGCTTACTGCAGTTACATTCGCAGCAGGTAGTACGCTGATCGCGGTAAGCGTTTTGGGTAGATCCTTTGCCATGACAAAAGCATTGTTTCTTACTACAGCTGGTGAAGCGACCCTGTTGAGTAAAGCGATTTTATTTGTAGGAGGAGCCGTAAAAACAGTAGGGCTTTTTTTGCTCACTAACCCAATAGGCTTGGCAATCACCGGGATTGCAACGGCAGCATTCCTGATTTACAAATACTGGGGCCCTATCAAAGCGTTCTTTGCGGATATGATCAACTCGATCGGAAGTTGGTTCAATAATCTGTTTGCGTGGTTTGACAAAAAGATCCAAACCGTCGGATCAACGATTCAAAAAGTTAAAAGTTTTTTCGGAGAAAATGACGCTGCCCCCATTCAAAGAACACCGAATCCAAGGGTAGCAGCGGTGCGTGGAGTGGCACAAAAAGCCGGAACAAGCAACACGGTGAACGTCAATATCACAAACCCGAATTTTACTTCCAAAGAACACGCCGCAGCCACCCAGAAGCAGATCGATGAGCAGGTGCGCAAAGCGATGGCCCGACAAGCGAATGACAAAAAAGACCGGAGCTACTCATGATGGCAATGATCGGCGATTTCGCCTTTGATATCCGGACGAATGATTTCGACCGGCTGAGCCGCTCTCTCAGCTATAGCTTCGCGGAGATCCCGAAGGCGCAGAACTATGAAGGATCGCAGAGCGTCGGTAAGGATACGGAGGAGATCAGCCTATCGGGAAGCCATATCACCCTCCGAAGCGGACTCAAGCCGCTGGCCGCTCTCGAAGCGATCGCCAATAAAAAACAGGCGGTTCCCTTTATCATGGGGTACGGCGACGTTCTTGGAGACTTCAAGATCACAAAGATCAGCGAAGACCGATCGGTATTCCTCGAAGACGGAAAATCTCTGCGCGTCGAATTTTCGATCGATCTCAAAAGGGTCCGGTCATGAAACACACCGTAGCGACTCATGGCGACCGTCTCGACCGCATCATTTACGCTTACTACGGTACTTTGGATGTGATGAACGAAGTGATGATGGCCAATGTACATCTCATGAAAAAAACGATCCTGGATGATGGAGACAAAGTCTATCTGCCGGATATCGAAACGGCCACCCCGGAAGAGAAAGGGGTAAGTCTATGGTAAAAATCCCCGATTTTCGCATTACGGCCAACGGCAAAGATGTGACCGAACAGCTGAGGAAGTATCTGATCGGTATCGACTATACCGATGACATCGACAACGAGGCAGACGGATTTTCGATCAAATTCCAGGGAGAAAGTTTCACCCCCCCATCATTCAAAGACGTGCTGAAGGTGTGGCTCGGGTATGCCCACGACCTCTGGTATATCGGGTCATTCAGCGTCCTCAAGTCCCGCCTCGATTACGAGACGATGGAGATAGAGGTGACGGCGACTCCGGTCGATTTCGGAAGCGATATCAAAGAGAAACGCACGACCGCATACGACAACGCCACGCTCCAGCAGATACTCGGGAAAATCGCGGCCAGACACGGCCTGAGCGTAAAGAACAGCTTCCCGAAACACACCTATACCCACAAGGCTCAGACGAACGAAAGCGATCTGGTATTCATGCGCCGCCTTGCACGTGAGCTGGGGGCAACGTTCGCGATCAAAAACAACACGATTCTCTTCCGACCGAAAAAAGGGGGAGATCAGGAATCGGAGCTTCCGGTGCTCACTATCGATGCCAAACAGACCAAAGGGCTCTGGCTCGAGACGCTGGACAAGACCGTTTACCGATCGGCGGTAGCGTCGTGGCACAGTACGAAGGAAAACAAGACCAAGCGGGTCACTGTGGGCTCCGGGAAACCGGTATTGAAGGTTCGGGGGTCGTTCAAAGATGAGGCGGATGCACGGATTAAGGCAAAAGCCAAACTCGAAGGTTCCAACCGTGGCAACGTTCGCGGGGGGTTCGAGCATGAAGGGATCAACGTGATCGCCGGGGCGAAGATCGATCTGCCCAACCTGCCACCGGGGTGGCCGACGTCGTTCGGGGTCAAGCAGGTGCGCCACTCATGGGGGGATGGCGGGTACACGGTCAACGTGGAATTTGAAAATTAAGGAGAAACAATGAAACAAATCAAACGAATCGCCCCGGAGATACTGATCTCGATCGCACTGCTCTGGGTATTTTTCAGCGGGGTCTATATGGCCATGCCTCCGGCGATGCAGCTGCTCGGAGTAAAAATCGTCCTGGTATCTGTCGGTATCCTGCACGCGCATGCCGCCGGAAAGATCCTTTTTAAACCGGTGGACTGGAAAGATCCGTTTCGTCCGGAACACATCGTGAGAATCGTCCTCTATGCGGTCATTCCTCTTTGTTACGCTTTTGGCGGTTGAGCTGTTCGCCGGGGGTTCGATCTCTCGGTGCCAGTCCTACGTCCAGGAAGTGCGCCGGGCGCACTGGACTCAGTTCGGAGTCGACTACCCGTACCAGTACGGCGTCGGCCAACTGGTGCAGGAGTCCGGGTGCCGCAACGTCCTGAGCTATGACGGGGTTGGGTCGCATGGTCTGCCCCAGATCACATGGCGGTGGCATAAGGCCACCCTGCAAAAGCACGGCATCCGCTCACTCGATGCAATCGGCGATCAGCTCAAAGCGCAGGCGATCCTGATGCGGCAGATGTGGGTTCCGAAGTATGGGCTGTGGGTGACATACCAGGTCTACAACGGCGGCGGTCTGGTGCTCAAAGAGATTAACCGCGCCGGGGGCGAGAACTGGGAAAAAGCAAAGGCAAGTTGCAAACGCGGCCAGAGCTGCTTCACCTATCCGTCCGGTAAAAAAGAATGTGTCTCGAACTGCGAGATCAACTACGACTATTCGGTCAAAATTTGGAAATACGGAGGACAATATGGGGGCGTTAAATCAGCTGGCCGGTACCGCTATTGGTAAAGCCGTTTTATGGCTATGTGCGTTTCTGGCGATCGCCGTGGCGGTCATGGCGGTGTTGGTGTTTCTGCTCAAAGCGGAACTGCGTCTGAAGGATGCGGAGATGGCCACGGAGGTGGAGACCCGCAAAGGGATCGAAACGGCCCTGTCGTTTCAGTCTCAAATGATCGATACAAACCGTGTCGACCATGAAAACAATCTCAAGATCGCCCAGGACAAAAACAGCCGGGTGCAGATCCGGTACCACGACCGGGTGATGGCGATCTACCAATGGAAACAAGGAGAAAGCAATGTTACGTGTGACGATCTTGTCGATGCTCTTGATAGCTATCAGTATTAGCGGGTGTGCCGATCCAAAGCCGATCGTTCCAGTTCCGCAGCGGTGCGTACCTCCCTATACACCGGAGCCGGTGATGGACAACGCCCCATGCCCGAAAGACGATAAAGCAAAGCGGTACAAATGCGTACATAACAAGGTACTCAAAAACATCGAAGCGAAAAACAAGTATGCGGAAGAGCTGAAGAATAACGGCGAAGTCTGCAGATAAAAAAGACCGCCCCTACCCCCTCAAGATAGCTGCGGTACCGGAATTATGTCCGGTATCTTAGATTGGCCGTGAAAATATGACACGGCGCAAAGGAATCTTATGCAGCGTCTCAAAGCCCCGTTCGCTTGGATTGGGGGCAAATCCAAACTTGCCGACGATATCGTGGCCATGTTCCCAGAGCATCGCCTCTACGTCGAAGTGTTCGGAGGAGCCCTCAACGTCCTCTACCGAAAACCCTCCCCCGCCTCATCCCGCATAGCCGAAGTGGTCAACGACATCAACGGCGAGCTGATCAATCTCCATCGGATCATACGGACAAATCCGCAATCCTTGTCGACGTGTCTCAACCGGCTGCTGATCAGCCGAGAGGTCTTCGCCGATATTCTCTCCGGGCGCATGAAACCGACCAACAACATCGAGCGCGCAGCATTCTACTATTACCTGCTCACCCAGAGCTTCGGAGCCAAAGGGACGACGTTCGCCATGAGCGCCAAGAGCAGACGTCCCAAAGACATCTACAAGGACTTCGGCCAATGGTCGCGCCGGTTGAAATTTGTCACGATCGAGCACATGAGCTTCGACCGGCTGGTCCGGACGTATGATGCCGATGATGCCTTCTTCTACTGCGACCCTCCCTACGTGTCGACCGAGAGCTACTATCAGCATACCGGAGGGTTCGGCGAAGCGGAACACCGGCAACTGTCCGAGCTGCTTCACGGTATCAAAGGTAAGTTTCTCTTGAGCTACAACGACTGCGATCTGGTGCTGGGACTCTATGCTGACATGAACATCCGATCGAGCAAGCCGATCGATTACACCCTTCGAGGAGCACATCAGAAGAAAGAGGTTCGGGAGGTGTTTATTTCGAATTATTAGGGGGAACGCCCTCTAATAATTTACGATTTGAATTTGAAATGAAAGTGTTTTGATCTCAAAAGGCTGTCATTATAGTTTTTGTTATTTGAATTTGAAATGACAGTAAAAATAGTCTAAAAAGCGGTTTTATGTGCGCGTACTTTCATTTTAAATTCAAATTACTATCATTTTAAAATCGGTTGTACAGGTTGTACAAAAAATCGAGGAAAAATATGATCCGTTTGGGCTCGATTTGGGCACAAGGAAAAAAGAAGTTGTTCGGGAAGCCCACAAAATAGGCTGAATCAGTGGTACCAGTGGGCGGACTCGAACCGCCACGACATCGCTGCCAACGGATTTTGAATCCGTCGTGTCTACCATTTCACCACACTGGCATGCTGTGAAGAGGTGGAATTATAGGTTTGCTTTGCTTAAACCTGAGTAAAAAACTATTTGGGACACTCCCTAATCCGATTTGCGTTTTTGCCGATATTGGTAAATGGAACTTTTGTTGCTTAAGGGCAGAAGCAGATCCAATCAAGGAGTATTCAAATGCGCGTTACATCTTCTTCGTTCTACAATAATATTTACGGTGAGCACAATAAAGCCAATCGTCAGATGTTCGATGTAACGAAACAGATTTCCTCCGGTCTGAAAATTCAATACGCGCATGAAGATCCTACGATATTCGTCGATACATTACGTCTGGACAGTGAAATCACGACGTTGGTCCAGGTTCAAAAGAGTGTCGATAACGGTTATAAATTTTCGAGCCAGACCGACTCGACGATCGGGCAGATCGTCGAAAAACTCGAACAAGTAAAAGTAAAGATGCTTCACGCGGCCAATGAAATCCATTCCGACATCAGTTTGCAGGCTATTGCCAAAGAGCTTCGGGGGCTCCAGACCAATCTGATTTCGCTGGCGAACAGTTCTATCGGTGGTCAGTTTCTCTTTTCCGGAAGCGCGACGACGACTCAGCCTATCAGTCAGGACGGAACGTATCAGGGTAATGACGAGAATCTTGAATCGTTTATGGGAACCGGTTTGACACAAAAATACAACTTGACCGGGGCACAGCTGTTTCTCGGAGAAGAGAAATACGTCAACCGGACGGTTGTGACCAACATGGAACAGCTGCTCGCCGCGGATCAAAGTGCGATCACTCCTTCCAGTACCATTGCCGATTTAATGGGAGATACCACCGGGGCGATGAGCCAACCCTCTTATTTTTACATCAACGGAACACGAAGCGACGGAACCGCATTCAAGTCGGCGATCGAAATGGATGCGAACGAAACGGTCGATGACCTGCTGAAACGAATTGCTCTCGCATACGATCCCAATCAGACCAACCCGCAGGGTGACCAGGTAGAGATAACTCTCAATTCCGGTGGACAGATCCAAATCGTCGACCGTTTCAAAGGTTCCAGCCAACTCGATTTTCACATGGTCGGGGCGGTCGATTTAAGCGGAAGCGGTGCCGCCGATGTTACCGATATCGACGCATTGCAGCTTGGAACGACCGATTTCGCTGCTGCGGCAGCCGCAGGTGGACCGCCAAACAGTATTTTTGTAAAAGAATTTACCCGCAGCGGTTTTTCCACCCCTACCGGAACGGCCAACACCATCGAAGGGATTAATTACGACCGTACCAACTTTGTCAAAGACGGTGCGAGCCTGATTTCCAACGTCCCGCAAATCGTCAAATCGGATAATTCCGTAGCGCAGCCGACGACCAAGCTACTCGATGTCGCCGGGGTCGATTCCGCTACGAATACGCTTATCGGAACGACGCTGAACCTGCAGGGGAAAAATATCTACGGCGTAGCATACGACCTTCAAATCAATCTAACCGCCGCCTCTTCGGTAAGCGGAACGGTTGGAGGGGTTCCCATCACCGGATTCAATATTTACAACGCGGATACGGCACGAACGGCGGCAGACGCCGATACGATGAGTTATCAGCAGCTTCTCGATGTTGTCAATATGGCCGTCAGCGGCTCGTTACCCGCTGCCAATACCGCAGCAGCCTACGATGCGGCGATCACTACCGCAAACTTACGATCATCGACCACTCTCGACTATGCCGGACGGATGGTGGTCAAGGATAAAATCTATACCGATACGCAGGCGGCAGTTTCGCTGTACGACAATACTTCCGACACCTATCCCGCCACCGACACCACAACCAACAGTGGTTCTTCTTTGGTTTTTAACGCCAACAGCGCCCTGACGGTACGTGATCCGAGAACCGATTTTTTTGCCCGCTTAGAAGAGATCATCCAGTCTGTCGAACAGGGCAAATACCGATCGGACGGCACGGACGGCCTTGATCCCCGAAACGTAGGGATCGAGGAAGCGATCGCCATGCTTGATGACATTACCGAACATACGACCCGGATGCAAACGGAGGCAGGAACTTACTCGCAAACCTTGCTCGGAGCGTCTGAACGGACCGAAATTCTGATCATGAGCGCGACAACGCTCCGTTCCGATGTCATCGATACCGACATCGCCGAAGCGCATCTGCGGATGCAACAGTTGCAGCTCAATTACCAGGCGATGCTCTCGAGTATCTCGAAAGTCTCCGAACTCTCGCTCGTCAACTATCTCTAAACTATGTCAAAAAAGCGGGGTTTCTCCCCTTTTTTGCTATAATCAGCCTACTTTTCAGATCCTCGGTAAGGAACATCCCATTTTACGCGATACGTTATTTATTGCCGGATTCGGCATCCTTTTTTATCTCGGCATCGCCACGATTATCGGCAGCGCATCGATCATCGGTGCATACGGGGCATCGTTTGCGGCCTACAATATCCATATTTTCGGCTACGTCGCCTATACCTATCTCCTTCTCCTGATGGTCCCCCTCTTTTACTGGCACAAATACGACGGCGGGCTTCATCGTCGGCTTGAAATGGCGGGGATTTTCGCGCTGCTTTTCTTCGCCCTCGTTTTTTTTCAGGCGCTCGTGGTCGAGGGACCTTACCGCGGTGCCTTCGGAGGCAGCATCGTCGATTTCCTGGGCGTTTACATCGGAACGTTCGGATTGTGGGTCCTGTGGCTGATGATTGTCGCCGTCTCGGTCATCGTCGTCATGGAGCAGAGCCTCGCGGAACTGGCCGAACCGCTCAAAGAATACATGGAAAAACCGCTTACCTCTCCCAAATCTCTCGATAAAAAAGCAGCCGGCGGCTTTACGGTTTCCCCTTCCTTCGACGACGTATCGGATGACGTTCCGACAATCCCGGTATTTCAGGAGCCTCTAGTCGAAAATGCCGTTTGGCCTGCAGCGGAGCCGTCGCCTCAGCCGACCGTTGCCGAAAAAAGTGCGGAGCGCCTCGCAACCGTAGCTGAGGAGGTTCCCTCCCAGCCGCTCCTGCAGGCCGTACCCGAAGCGGCGGCGGAACGTCCGAAAGAATCGACGATCCTGACCATGGCCAAAAAAGTCAAAGAGTCCAAACAGCAGGCTATCGTCGTCGATGAACTCGAAGAAAACAAAATGCTGCTCGAACAGATCGACCGGGGAGTGACCGAAAAACCCAAGAATTTCAAGCTCCCGCCCATCGATATTTTCCAGAATCCCCCCAAAAAGCAAAGCGGCATCGACGAAGCGGAACTCGACGACAAGATCAAAGACCTGATCGAGAAGCTCAAACATTTCAATATCGACGGCGACGTCGTACGCACCTACGCCGGCCCCGTGGTATCGACGTTCGAGTTCAAACCGGCCGCCAACATCAAAGTCTCGAAAATACTGGGGCTTCAGGATGACCTGGCAATGGCGTTGCGGGCACAGACGATCCGCATCCAGGCCCCGATTCCGGGTAAAGACGTCGTCGGGATCGAAATCCCCAACAAAAGCGTCGAGACCATTTACATCCGCGAACTCTTCGAAAGCCAGCTGTTCAAAGAGGCGGCCTCCCCGCTGACGCTGGTACTGGGCAAAGACATTGTCGGAAAACCCTTTATCACCGATCTCAAAAAGCTTCCCCATCTTCTCATCGCCGGAACGACGGGAAGCGGCAAAAGCGTCGGGATCAACGCCATGATCCTGAGCCTCCTGTACAAAAATTCCCCCGACCAGCTCAAACTGATGATGATCGATCCGAAAATGCTCGAATTTTCGATCTACAACGACATCCCCCATCTCTTGACGCCGGTCATCACCAAGCCCAAAGAAGCGATCGCGGCGCTGAGCAATATGGTGTACGAAATGGAGCGGCGCTACAAACTCATGAGCGAAACGCGCACCAAAAACATCGAGAACTTCAACGAAAAAGCGAAAAAAGAAGGGTACGAGCCGCTCCCCTACATCGTCGTCATCATCGACGAACTCGCCGATTTGATGATGACCAGCGGCAAGGATGTCGAATACTCGATCGCCCGCCTCGCGCAAATGGCCCGTGCCAGCGGTATCCACCTGATCGTTGCGACCCAACGTCCGAGCGTCGACGTCGTCACGGGGCTTATCAAAGCCAACCTCCCCTCCCGCATCAGCTACAAGGTGGGCCAGAAAATCGACAGTAAGATCATCCTTGACGGACAGGGGGCCGAATCGTTGCTGGGGCGCGGGGACATGCTCTTCACCCCTCCGGGAATGAGCGGTCTGGTCCGCCTGCACGCACCGTGGAGTACCGAAACCGAAATCGAAAAAGTGGTCGAGTTCCTCAAAGCCCAGCGCGAACCCGATTACGACCGCCGCTTCCTGCGCGAGAGCGACGATGCCTCCTCTCCCGGTGCAGGCGGAGGAAACGACGAAGAACTCGACGAACTTTACGAAGAGGCGAAAAGCATTGTCCTCTCCGAGCAAAAAACCTCGATCAGCTATCTCCAGCGCCGGTTGCAGATCGGCTACAACCGTTCTGCCCGCCTGATCGAGCAGCTCGAGAACAACGGCATCCTCTCCGCTCCCAATGCCAAAGGCAACCGCGACATCATCACCGACGATCCTTTCTGATCCCTTGCGGGATCGCTTCCTGCTCTCTTACTCTCCACATCAGATGTAACTTTTTTACCTACTTTCAACGAATCGTTTTATAGGCCGACCTTTTTTGTCGAATCAATGTGTTACCTAAATAAACACAATAAAGAGCATTTTTCAAAATAAATGGGTATATTTGTAACATTTGCAAAAAACCGATTTTTTTTCCTGATATAATGACTCAAAATTAACAGACACAGGAGTCACCATGGCTTTTATGGACGAATACAAAGCGCACGTTGCGGAGCGTGCCGCACAGGGTATCCCCCCTCTTCCACTCACAAAAGAGCAGGTAACCGCACTGATCGAACTGATCAAAGCGGAAACATCAAAAAACGCCGAGCTGGTCGATATGCTGGCCAACCGTGTCAATCCCGGCGTTGACGACGGTGCTCACGTCAAAGCGGCGTTCCTCCACCAGGTCGTTCAGGGGCAGGAAAAAGCGTTTCTTGCCGATTCGGGCGACATCGACAGCGTAGATCATAAAATCGCCGCCATCCGTATCCTTGGGAAAATGGTGGGCGGATACAACGTCAAACCTCTGATCGATGCCCTTTCCATCGACGCCCTGGCACAGGAAGCGGCCGACCAGCTCAAACACACGCTCCTCGTGTACGATGCGTTCAACGACGTCGTCGAACTTTCCAAAACGAACAAATACGCCAAAGAAGTTCTCCAGTCATGGGCGGATGCCGAGTGGTTCACCAGCAAAAAACCGCTGGCCGAAAAATTCAGCGTCGTCGTCTTCAAATTCCCGGGCGAAACCAATACCGATGACCTCTCACCGGCAAGCGCGGCATTCACCCGTTCCGACATCCCGCTTCACGCGACAACGATGCTCTCGGCCAAAATGCCTGAAGGTATCGCCAAAATCGCCGAACTGAAACAAAAAGGGATGCAAATCGCTTACGTCGGTGACGTCGTCGGAACCGGATCAAGCCGTAAATCGGCAGCCAACTCGGTCCAGTGGCACATGGGTGACGATATCCCGGGTATCCCGAACAAACGTACCGGGGGCGTCGTCATCGGCGGCATCATCGCACCGATCTTCTTTGCAACCTGTGAAGACTCCGGCGCATTGCCGATCGAAGCCGATGTAACCCAAATGGAGACGGGAGATGTCCTCGACATCGACACCAAAGCGGGAACCATTACGAAAAACGGTACCCAAATCGCTACGTTCAGCCTCCGTCCGAACACCATCGAAGACGAAGTGCGTGCAGGGGGACGTATCCCGCTCATCATCGGTCGCGGACTGACCGCTAAAGCACGTGCGGCGCTGGGCCTTGCACCCGCTACCATTTTCGCTCAACCGATCCAACCGGCCGATACCGGCAAAGGGTATACCCTTGCTCAGAAAATGGTGGGTAAAGCGTGCGGCATGGAGGGTGTACGCCCGGGTATGTACTGTGAGCCGATCACCAGCACCGTAGGGAGCCAAGACACCACCGGACCGATGACGCGCGACGAGATCAAAGAGCTCTCGGCTCTCGGGTTCTCAGCCGATTTCGTGTTGCAGTCTTTCTGTCACACGGCAGCCTATCCGAAACCATCCGACGTGAAACTTCACGCTACCCTTCCGGCGTTCATCTCTACCCGCAGCGGTGTAGCACTGCGTCCGGGTGATGGGGTTATCCACAGCTGGTTGAACCGTATGGTTCTCCCTGACACGGTCGGGACGGGCGGTGACTCTCACACCCGTTTCCCGATCGGTGTGAGCTTCCCCGCGGGTTCAGGTCTCGTTGCGTTTGCAGCGGTTACCGGCTCTATGCCGCTTGAAATGCCTGAGTCTGTTTTGGTCCGCTTCAAAGGGGAGATGCAGCCGGGTATCACCCTGCGCGACCTTGTTAATGCGATCCCGTACTACGCGATCAAGCAAGGGCTCTTGACCGTCGAGAAAAAAGGGAAGAAAAACATTTTCAACGGACGTGTTCTGGAGATCGAAGGTCTGCCCAATATGAAAGTCGAACAGGCGTTCGAGCTCTCCGACGCATCGGCGGAGCGTTCGGCGGCGGCATGTACCGTCCGTTTGAACAAAGAGCCGGTAATCGAGTACCTAAAATCAAACGTCACCCTCATCGAAGCGATGATCAAAGACGGATACGAAGATGCGCGCACCCTGCAGCGCCGTGCGGACAAAATGAAAGAGTGGCTCGCCAATCCGACATTGATGGAACCGGATGCCGATGCGGAATACGCGGCGATCATCGAAATCGATCTGAACGAAGTGAAAGAGCCGATTTTGGCATGCCCGAACGATCCGGACAACGTCAAATTGCTCTCTGAAGTAGCGGGTGAAGCAATTCATGAAGTATTCCTCGGAAGCTGTATGACCAACATCGGTCACTACCGCGCGGCGGGTGAAGTGATGCGCGGCGAAAGCAAAATCGCCGTTGAAAAATTCTGGATCGTACCGCCGACCCGTATGGATGAGCAACAGCTGATCAACGAAGGATACTACGATGTCTATAAAGCGGTAGCGGCTACTACGGAAGTTCCGGGATGTTCACTCTGTATGGGTAACCAAGCATCCAGCCGTGAGGGATCGACCGTATTCTCGACCTCTACCCGTAACTTTGACAACCGCCTTGGAAAAGGGACACAGGTTTACCTCGGTTCGGCAGAGCTGGCAGCCGTTTGTGCCGCTCTTGGACGTATCCCGACCGTAGCGGAGTACATGAGCATCGTTCCTCAAAAATTGGCTGGAAAAGCAGACGATGTCTACAAATATCTCAACTTCAACGAGATCAACAACTACCACCTCGAAGCGCGTAACGTTGCTGAGGAAAAATACGGCGTCACCATCAAAGCCGTTTAATCCTCGTGTTTCCTCTCCCGAAAGGGGAGGCCGCATGTGCTATAATGGCGTATCTAGTACGCAAAGCACACCTATGTCCCCTTTTGATTCCCTTCCCTTACGCCCCCAGCTCTTCAAAGCCCTTGCACGTCTCGGTTTTACCGCCATGACACCGATCCAGAACGATGCCCTTCCCCCCATCCTGGCAGGAAAAAACGTTATCGCCCGTTCCGCGACCGGAAGCGGAAAAACCCTTGCGTTCTCTTTGGGGGTGCTGGAGAAAATCGATCCCAAACGGTTCGAAATCCAGTCCCTTTTACTCTGTCCTACCCGCGAACTCGCCGAACAGGTCGCCAAAACCGTCCGCTCCCTCGCCAGTGAAATCGGTAACGTCAAAGTCCTGAGTCTCTGCGGCGGGGTGCCGATGCGGGGCCAGATCCATTCTCTCAAGCACGGTGCCCATATTATCGTGGGAACGCCGGGTCGGGTTTTGAAGCTGTTGCAGATCGACGCCCTCTCGCTGTCGGCGGTCAAGACGACAGTACTGGATGAAGCCGACCACATGATCGACATGGGATTTATCGAGGATATCGGCGCGATTTTGGAATACGTTCCGCGCAATGCGCAGCATCTTCTTTTTTCGGCGACCTATCCGGACGAAATCCTCTCGCTGGCCTCGTCGATCATCAGCGATCCCGTTTTTATCCGTTCCGAAAGCCCCGTTCAGGTTCCCAGAATCGAAGAGATCGCCTACCGCTGTACCGACAAGCCCACTGCGATCGCTTCGATCATGGCGACCCACGATCTGGACGGCGTCATGATTTTTTGCAACACGAAAATCCAGACCGATGCGCTGTGTACGGCGCTGAACGCGATGGGAATCCACGCGCTCGCCCTGCACGGAGACATGGAACAGTTCGACCGTAACGAAGCGATCATCCAGTTTCGCAACGGCAGCGCGACCGCCCTCGTGGCGACCGATGTAGCCGGGCGCGGCATCGACATCGACGGCCTCGACGCCATTATCAATTACGACGTACCGACCCAGAAAGAACGTTACCTTCACCGCATCGGACGTACGGGACGCGCTGGGAAAAGCGGCCTTGCGATCACCCTCTGCGACGACGAAACCCCTTTGAGGGCGATCGATGTCGATCTCCCGCTCCGTCCCCTGATCGATGCGTCGCCCAAACGGCTCCTACGTACCTCCTTGCAAACCCTCTGCATCGATGCCGGACGCAAAGAAAAACTCCGTCCCGGCGACATCGTCGGAGCTCTCATCCACGAATGCGGCCTCACCAAAGATCAGATTGGAAAGATCGATCAGCTCGATCACCTGAGCTACGTCGCCCTTCCCCGCTCCCTCGGGGAAAAAATTTACCAAAATCTCAAAAATCGTCCCATAAAAGGGAGAAATTTCAGGTTATGGCTGTTAGACTGATAAAGACAATTATGATAATTTATAATGCTTAAGAAGGATTTTTATGGCCAATCAAGAGCTAACGTTCGGGGAAGACGAATTCATCGTTTCCAAGACCGATCTTAAAGGCAAAATTACCTACGGTAATGCCCTGTTCATCAAAATGTCGGGCTATACGGAGCATGAGCTCATGCACAAGCCCCATAACATCCTCCGCCACGAAGAGATGCCCGCCGTCGTCTTCAAACTGCTCTGGAGCCGTATCCAGGCGGGGAAAGAGATTTTCGCCTACGTCAAAAACAAAACGAAAAACGGCGATTACTACTGGGTTTTCGCCCACGTCACCCCTTCGTTCGACGCCGGCCGCCAAATCAGCAATTACCACTCTGTACGCCGCAAACCGACCCAAAAAGCGCTTGACGCGATCAAACCTCTTTACGCGGCTCTTCTTCAAAAGGAAAAAAGCGGAGGGATCGCCGCATCCGAAGCGGCACTGAACCAAATCCTCAAAGACAAAGGAATGTCGTATGACGAATTTATCCTCTCTCTCTAAAGTCCAGTACGCCAATATCGCGTCGATCGCCCTCTTTATCGTCGCGCTGGTATTGGAAATGGTATTGTACGGCTGGAGCTGGGTCCGCCTGCTCAACTTTTTCAACTTTGCCCTCGCCTGGTTCGTCTTCATCAATATCCGCAAAGCGCAGGAAACCATCCATGAAGTAGCGGCCGTCATCAAAAGCGCCGAGAAAGGAGACCTCGAAAACCGGATCACGGGTATCCACGACCAGGGCGAACTTAACGACCTGTGCTGGAACACCAACAACATGCTCGACCAGACCGAAGTATTCATCCGTGAAATCCGCGCCAGCGTCGAAGCCTCCAGCCGCGACGAGTTCCACCGCCGTATCCTCGTCCAGGGATTGCAGGGCGAGTTCAAAGAGGCGAGCGCCTTCGTCAACAAAGCGATCGACGCGATGCACAGCAACTACCTCCACGTCCAGAAATCGATCCTCAACAGCGCGCTGGGCAAAATCGGCTCCGGCGTCGGCGGCGGGCTCGAAGTGATTCAGCACGATTTGCAAAACACGATTTTGCGCCTCCACAAAATCACCGAGATCAGTCAGGCTACCTCAAACAACTCATCGCAGACGGTGCATGAACTCGAAGAGATCATCAGCAAACTCAGCCGTCTGATCGAACTGGTCCAGACCTCTGCCGACGCGATCCACTCGCTGAACGAAAAAACGAGCGAAATCAGCTCGGTCGTCAACCTGATCAAAGACATCGCCGACCAGACCAACCTACTCGCCCTCAATGCCGCCATCGAAGCGGCACGCGCCGGGGAACACGGACGCGGATTCGCCGTCGTCGCCGACGAAGTGCGCAAACTGGCCGAACGGACCCAGAAAGCGACCGGAGAGATTGCCATCGCCGTTCAGACCCTACAGCAGGATACCACCGAGATCTATTCGAACTCCGAAGACATGAACGAAATCGCCAACGAATCCAGCCACGCGATCGAATCGTTCCGCCAGACGCTCCACACGTTCAACCGCGACGCCCAAAGCACGGCGATTCAGGCCACCGCGATCGAAAATACGACGTTCGTCACGCTTGCCAAAATCGACCACATCATCTTCAAATCCAACGCCTACAAATCGATCGTCAACGGAGTTGCGGAAACGGAGTTCGCCGATCATCACAATTGCCGGCTGGGGCAATGGTACGACGGCGGCGTAGGACACGACCGTTTCGGGCATCTGGGCAGCTTCAAGCCGATGGAAAAGCCGCATGAAGTGGTACACACAATGGTTCATACGAACATGGTTTTCATCGAAGGCGAAGACCGCTCGATCGAGCATCAAGAAGAAGTACTGAACAATTTCAAAACAATGGAAGTGGCAAGCCACGAGCTTTTCGACCTGCTGGACAATCTGATCAAAGAATCCGAAGACGACCTGATGAAACACGCGAATCTGGCCTAAGGCCTCTTCGCGTCACCCCCTGAAATATCCTTCCAGAATCTGTTTCCCCAACTCCACTCCGGGCTGATCGTACGTGTTGATCTCCAGCAGCGCTCCACTGGCGGACGTGAGCAGTTCGTAATAGATGATCATCCCGCCGACAGAATGTTCATCGATTTTTTTCCACTCGATGTCATCGACGCTGACGTCGCTTTCGATGACGCTTTTCATCGTCGCCATGCACTGCGCGTTGATCAGTTCGTTAAACGAATGGCCGTTGACGAAATCGCTTTTCTCCAAATAGCGCAGCGAAAGTTCGGGAATCATCAGCGATTCTTCGGATTCGGCGATGTGCATGAAGGTGACCGTTTTGTTCAGCGGCCCCTGCACGATCAGCTGTAAAAACGAATGCTGATCGACCGAACCGATCAGAGCGATCGGCGTCAACCCTACCCGTTCGCCGCGACGATTCCGTTTTCCGAGCGATTCGCCCCACAGTTGCACCATCCATTTTCCGAACTCCTCGAAGGTGTCGGAATAGGCGAAAAGGACGTTCATCGGAAAGCGCTGCGCATGGGTGACGTAATAAGCCGCCTTTTGCAGCAGGTGATCCTCTTTGCGTTCCCAGAAACGCTCCAGGAACGCCTCGGCTCCCTTGAGGACTTCGAGGGTGTCGAACCCCGCGAGGGTCAGGGGGACGATCCCGACCGCGCTGAGGACCGAAAAACGCCCTCCGACGTTGGAAGGGATCACGAAACGGCGCAATCCGTTTTCGTCCGCATAGCGCGAAAGGACCGATCCCTCATCGCTGATCACCATTACCTGGTCGGAATGTTCCACTTTCAGATCGAATGCGACAATGACCCGCTTGAAAATCGAGAGGGTCTCGACGGTGCTGCCCGATTTGGAGATAACGATGAAAAGGGTGCGGGGTTTGTCGATCTGCGAAATTACCTGGCTGACGCTGATCGGATCGGAGTTTTCGAGGTAAACGATTTTTTTGGCGTTCGGGGTGCCGGGACGCAATAGACGTTCGATCGCTTTGATCCCCAGCGACGATCCCCCGATCCCGATGACGGCGATCGTGTTGTATTTTTTGTCGATTGCGGGGCGAAGAGCCTCCACTTCTGCTACCAGCGGTTGCGAAGCGCGCGGAAGATCATAATACCCTACTTCGCCGCTTTGGGCTTCAAAACGCAGAGCTTCGTACCCTTTTTCGATGGTGAAAGGGTCGATGTTCTTCGTGCTGAAGTGGTTGACGAAGCGGAGCATCAGCGGTTACCGATGAGAACCGTCATGTCCACAAGCCGGCTGCTGTACCCCCATTCGTTATCGTACCATGCCAGTACTTTGACGGTATTGCCGTCCACGACGCTCGTCATGTCCGGAACGTAGGTCGAGCTGTAGGTGCTTCCGATAAAATCGGAGGAGACCCGTTTGTCGTTGTCGATCTCGATCAACCCTTTGAAAGCCCCTTCCGCCGCCGCGTTGAACGCCGCATGGACTTCCTCTTTGGTCACCTCTTTTTTCAGGTTGACGGTCAGGTCGACGACCGAAACGTCCGGTGTCGGAACCCGCATCGCGTATCCGTTGAGTTTTCCCTGCAGATGCGGCATGACTTTGCCGATCGCCTTGGCCGCCCCGGTAGAGGTCGGGATCATGTTCATCGCCGCTGCGCGCGCGCGGCGGGGATCTTTGGAGTGTTTGACGTCGAGGATGTTCTGATCGTTCGTGTACGAATGGATCGTCGTCATCAGACCGTTTTCGATTCCGAACGCGTCGTCGAGAACTTTCGTGATCGGTCCAAGACAGTTGGTCGTACAGCTGGCGTTGGAGATGATGGCTTCCCCTTTGTACTGATCCGAATTGACCCCGAAAACGTACGTCGGGCTGTCGTCTTTGGCCGGTGCCGACATGATTACTTTCTTGACACCGTTTTTGAGGTGTTTGGCACAGCTTTCCTGATCCAGGAATTTACCCGTACATTCGATGACCACTTCGGCGCCCGCACCGCCGAAATCGACGTTGTCGATATTGCGGTCGTTGAACATGCGGACGTTTTTCCCGCCGATTTGGATCGTCTGTTCGTCGATCACTTTCGCGTCGATACCGCGGTGGACGCTGTCGAATTTCAACAGATACTCAAGCATTTCGGGTTTTGCGGTCGTATTAAGCGCGACCAGCTCGATGTCACTGCGTTCTGCGATGATTTTAGCTACGATAATTCCGATTCTTCCTGTGCCGTTAATCGCCACTTTGAGTGCCATAGAGACTCCTGATTTCAAAGAAAATAATGCTTTATTGTAACAAAAAAAGTTTAAAGAGAGCGTTAGAAGGGGGTCGAAGCCCCCGGTAAAGGGGAAAAGTCAGTAACTGTAGGTGACCGTCACGGGAATCTCTTTGAGAGGTTGATCGCTCTCCACGCTGATCGATTTTCCTTTGAACACGGCAGTGTTGGTGTAGCCGCTGAGCACCTGGCGCGATTTGTAGGTTTTTTGGGTCTCGCATTTGCGTACCGTGCGATAAGATGGGGTATTTCCCCCGCCGTAGCTTCCGGCCACTTTCTGTCCCGCCAGCGTCCCCAGAACGGCGCCCCCGACGGTCGCAACGGTTTTCCCTGTTCCGCCGCCGATCTGGTGGCCCAAAACGCCGCCCAGTGCGCCGCCGGCAACGGCACCGACTACATTGTTCATCCCGCCGCCGGTTTCGACCGCTTCCTGGACGTCGTAGCACCGTTCTTCGGGAATCTCTTCCTGGATCGTCGCATAGACCGGAGAAGAACGCGTCACCTTGACGTATTCGACGGTCGAAAAACTCTCCGCGCTAAGCAACGTTCCGCAAAAAAGGATCGGAAAAGAGAATTTAGAAAGGGGTGTGATGGACATGCATAATTCCTTCGGTTCGATTTGTCGGGCAATTGTACGGCCCGATTGTTAACCGATAGTGAATTTACCGACTGCCGTAAAGGAGCGTATTGATTTTTTCGTAGATGTCGAGGATTTCGTCTTTTTTCTCGAAAAAACTGTTTTTGTTGGCGATCAGGTGGGTGGAAGATTCCATGATCGTTTCCACCACTTCCAGGCCGTTTTGTTTCATCGTACTTCCCGTTTCGACAACGTCGACGATCATGTCGGCCAATCCGACAAGCGGGGCGAGTTCGATCGAACCGTAGAGTTTGATGATGTCCGCAGCGACGGCCCGTTCGGCAAAGTAGCGTTTCGTGATGTTGACCATTTTGGTCGCGACTTTGATCTCGCTCTTGGTGAAATCGGGCTTTTCACCCGCCCGCATCCCGATGGCGATGCGGCATTTCCCTTTTTGAAGATCAAGCAGACGGATGACGTCCAGCCCCTGCTCTTCGAGCGTATCGAGTCCGACGACGCCGATATCGGCGGCCTGGTGATAGACGTACGTCGCGACGTCCTGGTTGCGCACCAGCAAGAACTTGAAATTCTCGGTCTGGAGAATCAGTTTTCGATCGTCGAATTTGAACCCGCTGCCGAAAATCGATTCAAAAATCTCCAGCGTTTCATCGGCGATCCGCCCTTTGGGGAGTGCGACACTTAGCATACTCTACCTTTTTCGATTAACTTTTTCATTCCCTTGAAGATCAGCTCTTCGTCCACGACCGAATCGGGGAGAAAACGGCTTAAGACCGGTGCGTCGCCGCCACACAGATAGATCGGTTTTCCGATCTTGCCGATCTGCGCGACCAGAGGGGCCAGAAACCCGGCCGTGACGGCGTCTTGGGTATTTTTCGCCATTTTAGCCAAATCAACCTCAAAGTTCCATGACACGTCCAGCGCGGGAGAGAGGCGCGCGTATGCATCGCCGGCGGCACGAAGCCCCAAAGCGATGAATCCCCCCCGATAGACTCCATCGTCCATAATATCGACGGTGATCGCGCTCCCCGCATCGACGACGACCCCGTCTTCGATCGCTTCGCACGCCATAATCCGGTCGATTCCCATCGTCGGGTAATATTTTTCCCACTCGACCTGCCCGCGAAGATCGTACCAGTTCGCCAGACCCGCAACGCGCTGACTGAACCGGGCATTGACGCTGATAAAACAGACCGTCCCGGTGATGGAAGCGGGATCAAAATCCCCGGCACCGATTTTGGTCCGTTTCCCTTCCTTGTACAAATCAACCGATGTGTTGCCGACGTCGCATAAAATCATGCCGACATTATAACTTAAGTACGGAATTGACCCTCGCGACACTGTCGCCTTTGTGCAGGCTCAATCGGACAACCGAATCTTCCAGTGCGTTCAGGTCATGCATGACGTTTCCTTCCAGCGCGATCACATCCCCCGTGTTGAGCGTAAAACGTTCCTCGCCCACCCCGAAATCGATACTGCCCGATACGATCATTACCGTAATCGGAAACGACGTTTTATGGGCTTTCATCGATTGACCCGTACGAAAAACGATCCGGATCTCTTTGGTAAAGCCGCTATCGATGAGAGGGGTAATGACGGGTTGGGCGTCGCCGTAAACGATGTCGGACGTAAATGAAGCCTGATGCATGGAAACTCCTTTTTAACGAAGATCATACCGGAGCCGCTGCGATTTTCTCTTGATGAAAATCAATCCCGCGCCATCGGATGGCACTCTCTGACCGTCTCCTGAAGATTCTGTTTCTGAACGTGGGTATAGATCTGCGTGGTGAGCAGCGACGCGTGCCCCAGCAGCTCCTGCACAACCCGCAAATCGGCGCCGCCGAGGATCAGGGCCGTCGCGTACGAGTGGCGCAGGGCGTGGGGAGAGGTGTCCAGATACTTCTGCGTTACCTTGAAAGCCGAAACGCGGCTGAGCGGTTCTCCGCGGTAATTGAGCCATAACAGCGGGCGGCTATACGGACATGCCTCGCGGTAAGCGCGCAGCGCCCTCATCGCTTCTTCGGCGATCGGAACGTAGCGCTCTTTTTCCCCTTTTCCGTGGCGGATACGGAGCCACTCCCCTTCGATGTCCCCTTCCTGCGCCTCGAGGCATTCGCTGATCCGCGTCCCCGTCGCGTACAGAAAAAGGATCAGCGCGTAGTCGCGAAGCCCGAGCCAGTCGCTGCGATCGATCCGGGCGAGTCCGGACTGGATCGTCTCATAGGTGAGGTATTTGGGAAGATTTTTCGGGATTTTGGAAAGGGAAAACTTCGAGGAGATCGAATCGAACCGGCTCCGATGACAAAAATCGAGAAAGGAATTGAAAGAGGAAAGTTTTCGGTTGAGGGTCCGTTTGTTGGGAATCGATCCCCACAGCGCGAAAACATCGGCCGGATCGATCCGGGTCAGGCTTTTGCCCGTCGCTTTTTCGATCTCATCGAGATCGCTCGCATACGCGTCGACCGTCCGCGGGCTCAGCGCTTTGATGACCGTGATGTATTCGATAAAAGCGTCAAGCTCTCCCGACATTACTGGATGGAGATATAGCGGTCGTCGAAATAAAAACGGCCGTCGCCGACAAAAATCTTATCCCCTTCCTGGAGATCGACGTCGTACACGTCGTACGCCAGAAGGTTTTTGGTCAGGGCGATCATATACCCCTCTTTTTCCAGCACGTAAACACGGTCGTTCTGGACGCTGATCCCCACGAAATGGGCAAAAGGAAATTTCTTTTTGGCGCGGAACTGCAGCGCAGGCGACAGAGCGATCACCTCGCCTTGTTTGGTCGTCAGCCAGATCCCCTCATTTGTATAGGCGATATTGCGGATGTCGTATTTTTCCCGAGCCTCTTTTTGCGACAATGCCAAAACCCCATACCCGGTCGACGCGACGAGATTGTTGTCGATGACATTGAGATAGGCGATATTGTTGAAATACTCTTCGGAGCTGACGACGACCGAGCGGAGCACCTGTTTGGTCTGGGAATTAACGATGACGATTTTACCGTCAAGCGTCAGGAACAGTACCAGCTCTTTGAGAAAATAGGGGTTGGCGATGCGTGAATCTACCGCGACCGATGCGTTCGACGCCTCTTTGAAAAGTAACTTTTTCGATTCCAGCGAATAAAGTGCCATCTCGTTGTTTGCAAACAGCACGGCCAGAATATCGTCTTGAACCGATGCGGCGGCGACTCCCCGCTTGAATTCAAACGTCACCTTGCCTTCTCCCCCCTCCGAGGAGAAAAGGACGAGATTGCGCTCGGGGCTTTCGGTCACGATCCATTCCGAGCCGCCGTTGAGCAGACGGTATCCCTCGGGGAGTTTGACCCGTTTTTCACCGTCTTTGGCAAGGAGAACTCCGTTTTCGAGCAACGCGGCGTTCGATGTGACCTGAGCGATCGAATCGCTCAGACGCCCGGCGTTTCGCCATTCTCCCTTGACGTCATCGGGTTTGTACACCTCTTTGTGGGAACATCCGCTAAAAAATACGGCCAGGGCGGCACTCAGCGCAAGCAGGGAAAATTTCATTATTTGACTCCGTAATGAGACAGCGACTGCCCCAGTTGATAAATGGGTGACTCTTCGCCGATCTGGGAGATTTTCTGATGCGCCAGCGCGGTATTGCCCTCTTCGAGAGCGTGGACGGCGAGTTCGAGCAGTGCCAGGTCTTTGTACAGCGCGCCCTGGCGCTTGGTGTAGCTCTCCAGCCCCGCGGCGTCGGATTTGATGATCGCGGCTTCGTACGAAGCGATGTCGGCGACACCGAAGGCTTCGGAGTTTTTCAGCGAAGAGAGAATGAGAGGGTCGTTCTGGGCGATTCCGCGGCTGAGCTTCCACAGGTCGTACAAAGCGGGATTGTCGTTTTTGAGCGTCGCTTCGGCGCTCTTATCCCCCGGGTTGAGCAACAGCGTATTGAGCGCCGCGTTCGAACTTTCGATTTTCGCATCGGTGTAAGCCTGATAGGCGATTGCCCCGGTCGCCGCGAACAGAAGCGATACGACTCCCGCAATCAGCGGTTTTTGGTACCGCTTGATAAAACGCTCGGTTTTGATCGCGCTTTCCAGAAACTTCTCTTCGGAATTGAGCTCCTCTTTGAGAGCGTCCATGTTTTCTTTCAGACTCAAAATAACTCCTGATTTTTGCCTTCGCTTAAAGGGTAATGATAGCTCAGCCAATGTTAAAGTTTCGTAAACCGATTTTTTCGCTACAATTATTTTCATAAATTTATCACGAATCAGGTTAACCATGCAAATCGACGAAACCCTTTTACAGAGACTCGAAAAACTCTCCTACCTCGAAATTCCGCAGGAGCATCGCGCCGAAATGATCGCGCAGCTGAGCGAAATCGTTTCGTTCGTCGACAACCTCGCCGAACTCGACACCGAAGGGGTGGGAGCGACGTTTGCGATGTCGGACGCTCCGACGCGCCTTCGCGAGGATGAGGGGATCGCCGACCGCCGCGTCAACGACGACATCCTATCCCACGCACCGCAGGCACAGGACCATTTTTTCATCGTACCGAAAATCATCGAGTAACCGATGGTTCGTGTTTTCGGCATCAAAAACTGCGACAGCGTCAAAAAAGCGCTTCATTTTTTGAACGCGCACTCGATCCCGTATGAATTCCACGATTTTAAAACCGCTCCCGTCGGCAAAGAAAAAATTGCCGAGTGGGCCCGCACCGTCCCCGTTTCAACCCTTTTGAATACCAAAGGGACGACCTACCGTGCCCTCGGGCTCAAATCGCTTACACTGGACGATTCGGGAAAAATCGGCTGGATGAGCGACCACAATCTCCTGATCAAGCGCCCGGTGATCGAATCGCCCGCCGGCCTGATCGTCGGATTCGACCTAATCCAATACGAAGGAATTTTCGCCAATGCAAGACAATAACGGCGCTCCGCTCGATATCCACAAACTCCTCAAAAGCGTCGTCGCTTACAAAGCGTCCGACCTTCACCTCGTCAGCCGCTCCGAGCCCCAGATCCGTATCGACGGTCGGCTCGTTGCCCTCAATCTCCCCGTTCTGGACGGGCGCGACATCGAAGAGATGGCCTATTCACTCCTCACCGAAAAGCAGAAAAAGACCTTCGAAGAATACAACGAACTCGATTTTTCGATCGTCATCCCCGACGTCGGCCGCTTCCGTGCCAACTACTACAAAACGATGGAAGACATCGCCTGCGCGTTCCGTATCATCCCGGTGACCATCCCTTCGCTGGACGATCTCAACGCCAAAAAAATCTTCAAAAGCATCATCAAACGCGAAAAAGGGCTCATCCTCGTCACTGGTCCGACGGGGAGCGGTAAATCGACAACCCTCGCGGCGATGCTCAACGAGATCAACATGACCGAATCGCGCCACATCATCACCGTCGAAGATCCGGTCGAGTTCGTCCACACGAACAAAAAATCGCTCTTTTCCCACCGTAACATCGGCACCGATACCCGCAGTTTCTCCGCGGCGCTCAAATACGCCCTCCGACAGGATCCCGACGTCATCCTGATCGGTGAGATGCGGGACAAAGAGACGATCCAGGCGGCACTTACCGCCGCCGAAACCGGTCGCCTGGTCTTCGGAACGCTCCACACCAATTCCGCCCCCCAGACGATCAACCGTATCATCGACGTCTTCAGCGGCGACGAGCAGCCGCAGGTGCGGGCTCAGCTCTCAACCTCTCTGGTCGCCGTCATTTCGCAGGTTCTGATGCCCAAAATCGGCGGCGGGCGGATTGCTGCGCAGGAGGTGATGATCACCAATCCCGCGATTGCCAACCTGATTCGCGAAGACAAAGTCCATCAGCTCTATTCACAGATGCAGCTCAACCAGCAGGAGACCAATATGTCGACCCAGACGCAGGAAATCGTCGAATGCCTCCGCAAAAAGCTTATCAGCCGCGATACCGCGATCCAGTTCTCGAACAAACCCGACGAACTGCTCCGGATTATCAGGACGATGTGATTTCCCCCTTTTTCGGGGAAACCTTAAACTTTTTTTCAAAAGTTTGCCCTAACCCTCTGCTTTATCCCTTTTTTCCTTTTTTATTTTCTATAATCGCGGATTATGAAACACCAAGAGCTCCTTAAACGTCACCGTCTCAAAGCGACGCCGCAACGTATCGCCATCATCGAGCTAATGCATTCGGCCGGTCACATCACCATTGATGAGCTCTACCGCTCCATTCTCCAAAAATTCGCCTCCATCTCCCTTGCCACCCTCTACAAAAACATCCACAGCATGATGGACGTGAGCCTGATACGGGAAGTCAAAGTGGCGGGGTACAAAACCCGCTACGAAATCGAAAAGGCGCAGCATGCCCACGTCGTCTGTAAAGAGTGCGGCGAACTCAAAGACATTCCGATGAATCCCTCGTCGCTTCTGAAAGATCCGGGATTTGACATGGCAGGGTACAAAGCCGACGACGTGTCGGTCGTGATCACGGGAATCTGCCCTCACTGTCAGGCCAAATAAAACCGTTTTCTTCAAAAACCGTATCGGATAGCGGACAAAGGGAAAGTGCCGCAAAGCGCGGCGTCTTCGGAGGGAATGGAATTAGCGATGCGCTTCTTTGAGCGTATCGGCGATGAGGAATGCAAGTTCGAGGGACTGGTCGGCGTTAAGACGCGGATCGCAGTGGGTGTGATAACGGCTTTTGAGATTCTCTTCGGTGATCTCGAACGATCCCCCCAGACATTCGGTGACGTTTTTACCGGTCATTTCGAGATGCACTCCCCCCGCGTACGTTCCTTCGGCTTTGTGTACCTGGAAAAACTGTTTCATCTCCCGCAGAACCGAATCGACCGGGCGCGTTTTGTAGCCGTTGCTCGTAATCGTGTTGCCGTGCATCGGATCGCAGCTCCAGACGACCTGTTTTCCTTCCCGCTCGATCGCGCGGATCAGCTTGGGCATTCCTTCGGCAACTTTATCGGCTCCCATCCGGACGATGATGTTCAGCCGTCCCGCTTCGTTCGAGGGGTTGAGGACGTCGCACAAGCGGACGAGGTCGTCGGGGTCCATCGACGGACCGGCCTTGACCCCGATAGGGTTCTGGATACCGCGCATGAATTCGACGTGTGCTCCGTCAAGCTGGCGGGTACGGTCACCGATCCAGAGCATGTGGGACGAAACGTCATACCACTCACCCGTCAGCGAATCCTGACGCGTAAACGCCTCCTCATAGTTGAGCAGAAGCGCTTCGTGGGAGGTATAGAAATCGGTTTCGCGGAGCGTCCGGTAATTTTCGGAAATGATTCCGCATGCCGCCATAAAACGGAGTGAATCGTCGATCTGACGGGCCAGCTCATCGTATTTTTTGGTCATTTCGTTCTGCCCGACGAATCCGAGATTCCACGCATGTACCTGGTTCAGATCGGCCAGTCCCCCCGACGCGAACGCACGCAGAAGGTTCAGCGTGGCCGCCGACTGGTTGTAGGCCTGGACCATACGCTGCGGATCGGGAATCCGGGCTTCGGCGCTGAATTCGACGCCGTTGATGATGTCCCCGCGGTAGCTGGGAAGCGTAACACCTTCCACCGTTTCGGTATCGGACGAACGCGGTTTGGCAAACTGGCCGCCCAGACGTCCGACCTTGACGACGGGTACCCCGCCGGCAAAGGTCATGACAACCGCCATCTGCATCATCACTTTGAACGTGTCGCGGATGTTGGTGGCGTGAAATTCCGAAAAGCTTTCGGCACAGTCGCCTCCCTGCAACAGGAACGCTTTCCCCGCACATACGTCGGCGAGGCTTTTTTTCAACATGCGCGCTTCACCGGCGAAAACAAGGGGAGGATAATTGCGCAGAACGGATTCGACCTCTTCCAAAGCGGTCTGGTCGGGATAGACCGGCTGCTGCTTGATCGGTTTTGTTCTCCAGCTGGATCGTGTCCACGTATTCATTCGTTTATCTCCTCGTACCTGCGTTTACGCACCGCCCGGTTATTGTCTTTGTGAATTGTATCGTTTTAATCTAAAAAGGGACTGATTGGTGGAATCAAATCTTAGATTTATGTTTGAAAAAGTATAATGGCGGCAATTATAAAGGGGGCTTTCCCTAGACTCCCATGGGGTCTAAAAGTCCTTCTTTTTGCCAGGCCGACCCGTTCTTGCGGGAGTTGACCGATTGAATATTGCACCAAAGGCCGAGAATGGACAACAGCCGTTTCAACCCTTTCCTACTCCATTTTTGCAAAGAGCTCTCCGTTCGGCTGGAATCCCTGAGCAACAATCAGGCTACACTCGCTTCTTCCGAATTTTCCGAACTTGCCGAAGCCGCTTTGCATGAGGTACTCGAATCGTATTCATCGGGCGAGTTCGATCTCCAGCAGTACCGCTCCGAGGGGACTTTCGAAGGGTACAAAGAACTCGCGCTGCAAAGCATCACCTCGTATTCGCAAACCAATGAAAATTTCGAAAAGATCACGGCCGACCACGGTTCGCTGCTGGCCGAAAGCCAGGAAGAAGAACTGATCAATTTCGACAAAATCACCGAAAAGTTCAACGATATCCAGTCCCATCTCAGCGACGAAGTCTCACGCGCCAACCAGGTCATAAGCGGCCTGATGGAGCAGGTCAAAACCCTCGAGATGAAAACGACCCTCGATCCGCTCACCAAGGTTTACAACCGTTATGCCCTTCAGGAACATCTCAAGCCGGTACTTGCCCGGGAAAATACCCATTTCGACATTTTCGCCCTGATGGTCGACGTCGACGATTTCAAACGGATCAACGACCGCTTCGGCCACATCGCGGGGGACAAGGTACTCATTTTCATCGCCAAGCTTCTGAAAAAAGCGCTTCGCGAGGGGGACCGCGTCTACCGTTTCGGCGGGGAAGAGTTCATCATCCTTCTCAACCGAACCGACGAAGCGGGCGCCCGTCTCGTCGGCGAGCGCCTCCTTTCGCTGTGCCGTAACAACAAACCTTTGTTCCAGAACCAGCAGATTGCCGTCACCCTGAGCATCGGGCTGACGCAAATCGTGCCGAACGATACGCTCGATGCGATCATCGAACGTTCCGACACGGCACTCTACCGAGCTAAAAACAACGGCAAAGACCGCTTGGAAACGGAGTTTTGATGGATCTGAACTATTTTGACGTCGCGGTCGGCTCGATCGTTCTCCTGCTCGGGCTCAAAGGGCTTCTAAACGGTTTTTCCAAAGAAGTATTCGGCATGGTCGGCATCGTAGGGGGCGTTTTCGTCGCCTCGCACCTCGGCGGCATCATCGGGCACTTCCTCAGCGATACGGTTTTTCATTTCGAAACCGCTACCGCGATCAACCTGATGGGCTTTGTCTTCGCACTGGGGATTTTCTGGCTTCTGATGGTCGCCCTAGGAAGCGGCTTCAAACGCCTCAGCACCCTCAGCGGCCTGGGAACGCTCGACCAGATTCTGGGGTTCGTGGTCGGGAGCAGCAAATTCTTTTTTATCCTCTCCATCATCGTCTACGCCCTTTTCAGCGTTACGGCGATCCGCGAAAATTTCGAGGAGAAGATGGCCCACAGTTTCTTTTACGAACCGATGATGGCGACGGGGAATTTCATCCTCCATATCGAAACCGACGATCTCAAAGCCATCCTTGACGCCAACACCAGCGACGCGAATGCCACCGACGCCAACGCCACCCGCGATGCCAACCAAACCAACGAGGAGCGATAAGCATGGGTTCTTATACCGATTTTACCGAACGTACGGTCGAGTACAACAAGCTGCTGAGCGATTTCAAGCAGCTCCTTAAAGAAAACGGTCTGAAATTCACGATCCAGCGCGAAGTGATTCTCGAGATGCTGTACAATTCCGACGAACATCTCACTCCCGAAGCGCTGCATCATCTGATCCAGGAGAAGCATCCCGATCTCAATACCGGAATCGCGACCGTTTACCGCACTCTCTCGCTGCTGGAAGATTCGGATATGGTTACCTCGCTCTCGTTCGGGGCACAGGGGAAAAAGTACGAACTCGGGGCCAAAGACCACCACGACCACCTGATCTGTACCCAATGCGGAACGATCACCGAATTCGTCGACGACGAAATCGAAGAACGGCAGAAAAAAATCGCCGAAACGCTGGGTTTTAAAATGCAGGAGCATTCGATGCAGATTTACGGCATCTGCAAAACCTGCCAGGACAAATCCAAAAACTAAGAAAGGAATACCATTGGCATTCGAAAACCAATACGTACAGCAGCGGATCGAAAAAGCCCAGGCCCTGAGGGAACTGGGGATAGATCCGTATGCGAATCACTCCGAGCGCAATACGACGATCGAAAAGTACCATAACGTCAACTCCGATCTTTTTCAGAAAGAAGAAAAACGCGACGAGCACCGCCACTACACCGTCGCCGGACGGATCAAACTCTTCCGCCTGATGGGAAAAGCGAGCTTTTTGAAGATCGAAGACGAAAGCGGAATGCTCCAGGTCTACGTCGCACGCGACAATCTCCCCGAGGGGTTCTATAACGACGTGTTCAAAAAGCTCGTCGAAGTGGGCGACATCGTCGAAGTGAGCGGTTATCCGTTCGTCACGCAGCAAGGCGAACTCTCCTTGCATGCGGACAGTCTCAAAATCCTGACCAAGGCGATCTCCCCGCTCCCCGAAAAGTTCCACGGGATTCAGGACAAAGAGATGCGCTACCGCCAGCGCTATCTCGATCTGATCATGAACGCCGAAGTGCGCAAAACGTTCCATATCCGTTCCAAGGTGATCAGCCTTACCCGCCGTTTCTTCGAAGACAAAGGGTTCCTGGAAGTCGAAACGCCGATGATGCACCCCATCGCGGGCGGGGCGAACGCCAAACCGTTCGTCACCCACCACAATGCCCTGGGGGTTGACCGTTATCTTCGGATCGCTCCGGAACTGTATCTCAAACGTCTCATCGTGGGCGGCTTCGAAGCGGTGTTTGAAATCAACCGCAACTTCCGCAACGAAGGGATGGATGCGACCCATAATCCCGAATTCACCTCGATCGAGTTTTACTGGGCCTACAAAACCTATAAAGACCTGATCGCAATCACCAAAGAGTATTTCGAATACCTTTTCGACCATCTTGACCTTCCCAAACGCCTCCCCTACGGCGAGCTGGAAGTCGATTTTGCACAGTTCACCGAGATCGAACTGGTCAAAAGCCTCAGCGTCATCGGCGGCGTCCCGGAGGAGATCGTCAACGACAAAGAAGCGATTCTTTCCTACCTCAAAGCCAATAACCTCGAGGCCAACGCCGCGATGAACCTGGGGCAGCTGCAAGGCGAGCTCTTCGATGAATTCGTCGAGCATAAGCTGATCAACCCGACGTTCATCACCCACTATCCGGTCGAAATCTCGCCGTTGGCGCGCCGCAACGACGAGCGTCCCGAACTGACCGACCGTTTCGAACTCTTTATCGCCGGGCGTGAAATTGCCAACGCATTCAGCGAACTCAACGATCCGGTCGATCAGCTGGAACGTTTCGAAGCGCAGATGGCGGCGAAAGATTCGGGCGACGACGAAGCGCACGAAATGGACGAAGACTTCGTCACGGCGCTCAGCTACGGCATGGCACCGACGGCGGGTCAGGGAATCGGGATCGACCGCCTCGTCATGATGCTCACCAACCAGCATTCCATCCGGGACGTACTGCTCTTCCCGGCGATGAAACCGCTGCACCACACTCAAAACCAACACGGAGAAGAAGAATGAGTTTCCTCAAAGAATTTGACAACGAAATTTACGCCCTGTGCGAGCAAGAGCTCGAACGTCAGACCGATCACCTCGAGATGATCGCATCGGAAAACTTCACCCTTCCGGCCGTTATGGAAGCGATGGGATCGGTGTTTACGAACAAATACGCCGAAGGGTATCCGGCAAAACGCTACTACGGCGGGTGCGAATTCGCCGACGGCGTAGAGCAGCTGGCGATCGACCGTGCGTGCAAACTGTTCGGTTGTAATTACGCCAACGTCCAGCCCCACTCGGGTTCTTCAGCCAACGGTGCCGTTTACGCCGCCTTGCTGCAGGCGGGCGACAAGCTGCTGGGAATGGATCTCAGCCACGGCGGTCACCTGACCCACGGTTCCAAAGTGAGCTTTTCGGGTAAAAACTATCACAGTTTCTCGTACGGCGTCGAGCTTGACGGCCGCATCAACTACGATCGCGTCATGGACATCGCCAAGATCGTCCAGCCTAAAATCATCGTCTGCGGCGCTTCGGCCTATGCACGCGAAATCGACTTCAAAAAATTCCGCGAAATCGCCGATGCGGTAGGAGCGATTTTGTTCGCCGACATCGCCCACATCGCGGGTCTGGTTTGTGCGGGCGAGCATCCAAGCCCCTTCCCGTATGCCGACGTCGTCACGACCACAACGCATAAAACCCTTGCGGGTCCCCGCGGCGGTATGATCCTCACCAACGACGAAGAGATCGCCAAAAAAATCAACTCGGCCATCTTCCCCGCACTCCAGGGCGGGCCGCTTGTACACGTCATCGCGGCCAAAGCGGTCGGTTTCAAGCACAACCTCTCCGATGAGTGGAAAACGTACGCCAAACAGGTCAAGGCCAATGCCAAAGTACTCGCCGACGTATTGATGAAACGCGGATACGATATCGTCAGCGGCGGTACGGACAACCACCTCGTCCTCGTATCGTTCCTGAACAAGCCGTTCAGCGGTAAAGACGCCGATGCCGCACTCGGACGTGCCGGGATCACCGTCAACAAAAATACCGTTCCGGGCGAAACGCGTTCTCCGTTCGTCACCAGCGGTGTCCGTATCGGCAGCCCCGCCCTCACCTCGCGCGGGATGAAAGAAAAAGAGTTCGAACTGATCGCAAACCGGATCGCCGACGTTCTCGACGACATCGACAATACCGAAAAACAAGCCGCCATCAAAGCGGAGCTTCAGGCACTGGCGAGAAATTTCGTCATCTACAAACAGCCTACTTATTAAGCAAGCTGTCTAAAAATTGCCTTTTTTCTCCCCGAAAGGGAGAAAGTCGGTAGTACGATCGCATCAGTAAAAAAGGATACCCTGTGACATCGATGGACATGAAACTGATCAAAATGATTACGGATCATTATTGGCTCAAACACGACAGTGTCGTCAATAAAATCGATTTCAAAGGGCGTACTTTTTACAACAAATACGAGCGTATCGACAAAACGCTGACCCAATCGATCATCGATCAGCACCTCAAGGGGCAGATCACCGTCGCCCATTCCCTCATCAACAAATTCGACAAAGTCGAAAACATCGTCATCGATTACAACGGGACCGATCCGCAACGCTTTTATCACCGCACGCAGCTGCTGCTGCGCGAGGAAGGGTTCATCAATTTCACCGCATTCGAAACAAAAACGCCGGGGCATCTTCACGTCTATATCCATAAGGGGCACACAACTTTACAAGAAGCCAATCAACTGGGTAAAATGATTTCGCTGAAATTGGCTGCCAAACAGCCCAAACAATGGCGGATGTTTCCGACCCTCGATTTACCGATCGAGTACAATATTCTCAATCTTCCCTATGAGGTCTACGCCAAAGAGCGCGGAGCTTCATGGTCGAAGCACATGTAACCGATAAACTCAGAAGGAAACCCTTTCAATGGAAGAAAAAAACGAGCTCAACGATATCATCCTGAACAAAAGCGGTTCGGGTTCCAACAGCAAAAAGCTCTTGCTCGCGATTGCGACGCTGACCCTTGTTTTGATCATCGTACTGGTTATCATGAACTCTCTCAAAAGCGAAAGTGAAGAGCAGCCGCCGCATGCCGCGATTCCTCCCGAACCTTCCGCACCGACCGAAATCATCGATGATCCGCTGTTTGAGCCGGTCGAAGTGATCGAAGAGGGAAGCAATACGACCGCCCCCGCGCAGGATCTGGGTCAAATCGCCCAGAAAATCAAGCAAGAATCGTTCGATAACGCGCCGGTTCAGGAGAAAACGCTCCAGCCTGCCGCTGCCGTTACCGCCCCTGCGCCGGTCGCCGCTCCTGCCGTTCCGGCACGCCAAAACGTCGCCCCCGGGACGCAGCCCAAGACCCCGACCGTCGTGTCGGCACCGAAAGCCGAGCCCAAACCGGCGGCCAAACCCGCCGTGGTAGCCACTCCGACGATCAAAAGCGTCAAGCCCGCAGAGCCGAAGAAAACGGCCGAAACGAAAAAAGCTCCCACTACGGCTCCCGCTGCAGCCAAACCCGCCGCTCAGCCGGTAGCGAAAGCCACCGAAACCGCACCGGCGAAAACCGCCGACAAAACCGAGACGACCGCACCGAAAACGGCCGAAGCGCCCAAGGCCGCCGCAACCGGAGGCGTCTATTACATTCAGGTCGGTTCGTTTACCAAAGAGCCGAATAAAGCCCTCTTCGACCGTCTCAACGCCAGCGGCCTGAAATACACGACCGTCCCCTCAGGTGCGGCCACCAAAGTGCTCGTAGGACCTTTCCAGGGTGAAAAAGCGGCGCGTGACGTCATCGGAACCGTCCGCAAAAACATCGAAGCCGGCGCCTACATCGTAAAGGGATAATGTGATCACTTCCCGCCGTTTTTCGCTTGACCAGTTCGCACCCATCGCCGTATACGAAAAGGCCAAAAAACTTTTTCCCGGCGAAGTCAGTTTTCTGTTCGAAAGTGCCGGGAGCAGCGAAGGAAATTACACGATCATCGTGATCGGAGGCCGCGAACGCCTCACCTACGCCGACAAAACGACCGTCTACACCGATGCGTCGGGAGAACGGCAGATATTGGATGTTTCCCCTTTCGCCTTTTTGAAAAAGTATTATTCCGCGCTCGATCAGAAAACATACCGCGAGCGGGCTCGGGAACTCGGGGTCGGCTATATCGACGGTTTTATCGGCTACATCGGATACGACATGGTGCAGGTTTTCGAACCCGTACTCGAAGAATCGATGTCGAATCTGCTGGATCAGACCCATATTCCCGACATGGACCTGATTCTCCCCAAACTCACCTTCGTCATCTCGCACAAAAACGCGACGATCACGCTGCTCAGCTGTCTCGACGGTTTTATCGGACGGTTCGACGAGATCGAAGCGACGCTCAAAGCGCCCTATACGTATACCCCGCTGGCACCGATCCGCAACGACCGGGGCGGCGAGTTCATCTTTAGCAAAGAGCAGTTTTTCTCGATGGTGGACAAGTCCAAAGAGATGATCAAAAGCGGCGACGTTTTCCAGATCCTGATGACGAACCGCTACATCCGCCACGCACAGGTCGATCCGTTCAGTTTTTACCGGATCCTCCGCCTCAAGAACCCCTCTCCCTACATGTATCTGATGGAGTTTGAGGATTTCAACATCGTCGGAAGTTCCCCGGAAGTGATGGTCCGCCTCAGTGACGGCGAAATCCTGTTGCGGCCGATCGCCGGGACCCGTAAACGGGGCGGGACAAAACAGCGCGACCTCGAACTCGAAGAAGAACTCCTCTCCGATCCCAAAGAACTCGCGGAGCATCTGATGCTGATCGATCTGGGGCGCAACGACGTCGGTCGGGTCGCCAAAACGGGCACGGTACGGGTCGAAGAGATGATGCATGTCGAACGTTATTCGCACGTCATGCACATCGTCTCGGACGTTTACGCGACGATCCGCGACGACAGGGACATGTTCGATCTTCTCGCCGCCGTCTTTACCGCAGGAACGATGACCGGGGCGCCGAAAATCCGCGCGATGGAGCTGATCGCCCAGTTCGAAGGGGTCAAGCGGGGCTATTACAGCGGCACCATCGGCTATTTCGGGTTTGATGGCAACATGGACAGCGCGATCACGATCCGTACCGCTCTCATCAAAGAAGATGAAGTGATCCTGCAGGCGGGTGCGGGCGTCGTCGCCGATTCGGTCCACGAACTCGAATACCTCGAAGTGACCAACAAACTCGGTGCGCTCACCAGTACCCTGGATGATCTGCTCGAACCGCAATGAAGCTCTTTACGATCTTCGGCGATCCGGTGAGCCATTCGCGCTCCCCGCTGATGCACAACAACGTCTTTAAAACCCTCGGCATCGATGCGTGCTATACGCGTACCCATTTGAGCGACGGCCAAAAACTTCGAGAGGTATTTTTTGCCAAAGCCCTCAGCGGCGCCAACGTCACCGTTCCCCACAAAGAATCGGCCTATGCGCAGTGCGACGAAGTGCGCGGCATCGCCTCGATGGTTAAAGCGGTTAACACGCTCGTCCTCGAAAACGGCCGCTTGATCGGTTACAACACCGACGCCGACGGTTTCATCCGGGCCATCGAATCCTTCGGCGAGGTACGCTCCGCACTGATTCTCGGAGCGGGAGGGACCGCGCGCGCACTTTCCGTCGCCCTGCGCGCCAAGGGGATCGACGTCGCCGTACTCAACCGCTCCGCCGGACGGCTGGACTATTTCAAGACCGAAGGGTTCGCCGCCTACGCGTGGGAGGAGTTTTCACCCGCTGCCTACGATATGATCATCAATACGACCTCGGCGGGATTGTCGGATAACGAACTGCCGATTCCCGCACCCCTGCTGCATGGACTTCTCTCACGCAGCAAAGCGGCCGTCGACGTCATCTACGGCAAAGAAACCCCGTTTTTGCGGGAGGTCAAATCCTGCGACCTCCCTTATAAAGACGGATCGGACATGCTGTTGCAGCAGGGGGTGTTGGCCAGCCACCTCTTCCTGCACTGCAAATACACTCCGGTGGAAATCGAACCGGCCATGCGTCGAAGTTTTTTGTATTAAACCGCTATAATTAGCCATCTAAATGCAAAGGCTCTTGATGTGCCCTCTCTATCAGCTCAACGACGCTGAAAAAATTCTCCTTCGCGATCAGCTCCTCGGTTATGCCGCAGCGATCGGCGGGAAAAATTCGTTTTTGAAACTCCTTGAGACGATACACCGTACCTCTCCGCATCCCCTCGTCTCCAAAACGGCCCTGCTCCGTTTTCCCAAAGGGCTGATCAAATGGAACAAAAACATCCACCGCGACAACCTTTCCCTCCTCAGTACCCGCCTCAATGCCCGCAAGGACGGTAATCCAAACCTCATGGCTTCGCCCGAGGACAAAAACTGCAAAAACGTCACGAACATGCTTCGTTCACTCTCCCCGCTGACCTTTACGGTTGCCATGAACAACGAAGCCGACGGCGCGGGATTCAGCTTCAAAGCGTTCGAAATCATCGACGAGAACACGACGGTCATCACCCCGATGTTCGAACTCTTCTTTTTCTGCCCCGTAAGCGTCGCGAAAAAATTGCTCAATTTTATTCCCAAAGAAGCTTCGGCAGAGGAATAACGTGAAAATCGACGGACGTTTCTGGCTCACCAAAGAGGGTCAAAGTTTTTTAGGCGCCGGACGGATCGAACTGCTGGAACGGATCGATAAAACGGGATCGATCAACGCCGCCGCCAAAGAGATGAAAATGAGCTACAAGGCGGCATGGGAACGGATCAACGGGATGAACGCGCTCGCCGATCAGCCTCTCATCGAACGCCTCACAGGGGGCCGTGGGGGCGGCGGGACGAAACTCACCCCCTACGCCCGCGAACTCATCGCGACGTTTCACCGTTTCAACGAGCTTCACCGCCAGTTTATCGACCGGTTCAGCGAAGCGGGAGACGACCCCGAACGGCTCGCCCGCATCCTCAGCCGTACGTTCCTTACCACCAGTGCGCGCAATCAGCTCCCCGCCACCCTCCTCTCTATCGAAGAACGCGGGCTGAACGGTATCCTCACCCTCTCTTTGAACGGAAGCCATAAAATCCAGTCCGTCATCACCCTCAAATCGATCCGGAGTATGGGTCTCACGATCGGATGCGATCTCTATGCCATCATCAAATCGAGCGATGTCAGCATCGTTACCGCTCCTCCAAAAAGCGATGAACCGATGAACTGTCTCAAGGGGACGATCAGTCGCATCGAATCGCAGGACGAAACCGATGAGATCACCTTCGCCCTTGATCTCTTTACCGAGCTGATCGCCCTGATGAATCCCAAAGATACCAAAAAGCTCTCCGAGGGGATGAACGCCTACGCCCTGATCTCTCCGAAACATATTATTATCGGGTTGTAAACTTACTTCACCACACTAGAAAATCAAAATTTATTTGCTTTCATATCTTTCAACGCACTCTCTTCCGACGCAAATACAGTTTTGTGTGATTTTTCATAGATCGCTTGATTGAAATTTTTTACTTCTTCAGCACTTATAGATAATTCAAGATGGTCATAATCTGAAGAATCATTTATCATATACGCGTATTTTGGTGAAAGAGGAATAAAAAAATCTGCATATTCTGGTGCCTCAAATTCATTCAATCCTTTAACAGAACTATGTACGTTTATTATTGGATTGTCACTCGTAATAAAAGGAATATCCGTATTGTTTGTTATATAGATATGTTTGTTCCGAGTTTTAGATTCATATAAGCTCCATCCAACATTAATTCCTAACATAAAACTCAAAAACCACCAATTTTTTTCAAATAGCAATGCTTCATTAGTAAATGGCATACTCATATTGATCGCATCAGATGATCTCTCTTTCATTCTTTTTGTTCTTGTAAGCTGATGACCTAAAAATGTGCAGAACGAAATCATATTGGTTGCAGTATCTAAAATATTTTTATTTCCTTTTGAAAGCTCATTAATAGCCTTTACCGCAGTATCTTCAAATAATGAGTGTAAATTTTCCAAACTATTGTGTTTTATTACATTATTAAGCAATTCCAAATCTTTGGAATAAATCTTAGATTGTGAAATAGTATTGGATACATTTGATAGCTTTATAAAGTATTGCAAATGTGACATATGCATTTCTTGAAGAAAATCGGGTGACATCGCCGAAAATCTTTTTATATATTCAATATCATCTATATTAAGCGGATTAATTTTGTAAAAGTCAATTTCCTTCGCAAGTCCTTTAATACTATCTTTAGAAATTTTCCCCTTTTTAGAAATATAGAATACATCAGTGACTTTAGCCCAACTTTTTAAATAATGGCTCCATACATAATGGTGGTTACGTTTTATCTGTTTATTTTTTTCCAAAATTTATTCCTCTCTATAAAAAAATATATTTATCTCCAATTCTTACACAAAAAATAAAATATGTAAAATCCATAACACTTTTTTATCATTCTCCTACAAACTTTAAGCCTTTTTCTCTATAATTTCGTTATATCTTACAAAACATAACGTAATTGTCGCCCTTTTCTGCGAACCGTTTTTGCAACGTTTGGTTTATCGTTATATCAAAACAGACACAAAGGAGTTTCATGCATCCGCTCAAACTTGTCCTGGCCTCTTTGGCATTCTCCATTTCCTCTTTAGTCGCCGGTGAAGTCAATATTGCCGCTGCCGCCGATATGAAGTATGCACTCGATGATATTGCCAAAGTGTATATGAAACGTCATCCCGAGACAAAAATCAATACGATGTTCGGTTCCTCAGGCAAAGCGTTCACCCAGATTAGCAACGGCGCACCCTATGACATCTACTATAGCGCAGATATTGACTACCCTAAAAAGCTCAAAGCCGCTGGAAAAGCAGTCGGTGAAGTTAAACCATACGCTATCGGGCGTATCGTTTTATGGAGCAATACGATCGATACGGCCAAGGGGATGAATACGTTGCTCTCATCCAATGTAAAGAAAATCGCAATCGCCAATCCCGAACACGCCCCATACGGACGCGCCGCAGTGGCCGCTCTTAAAACGTACGGTGTGTATGACAAGATCAAATCCAAACTCATTTACGGTGAAAACATTAATCAAACGGCACAATATGCCCAAACCAAAGCAGCCGATATTGCAATTTTAGCCCTCTCCATCGCTTCAAGTCCAGCTCTACGAGATACGCCGTCCTTTTTGATTCCGAAAGAGTCTCATCCGAAGCTTGTCCAGGGGTATGTATTGATAAATAACAATCCTGAAGCAAAAGCTTTCATCTCCTTTTTTGAAACCAAAGAGGCCAATGAGATTCTCAAAAAATACGGCTTTGTCGTACAGTAACGTATTGGAAAGGGATGTATGTTTTTCAAATCCATCGATTTCGCGCACATGTACCGCGAACACAAAGCCGCCACCGATTTCAAGGCGAAAAGCCGCGAGGATTGGGATGCCAAATCCTCCGACATGGCGCAATCGACGATCAACAGCCCCTATGTGGAGGATTTCATCTCACGGATGAAGCTGGACGGCGACGAGGTGGTTCTCGACATCGGCTGCGGTCCCGGAGCGCTGAGCGTGCCGCTGGCCAAAAAAGTGAAACACGTCGTCGCCATCGACTTCTCGCGCGCCATGCTCGACGAGCTCGAAGCGTATGCCGCGCGCGAAGGGGTCACCAACATCACGACCTACCATCTGGGCTGGGAAGACGACTGGAGCGCTCTGCCTCCCATCGACGTCGCCGTGGCATCACGCTCGATGGAAGTCCCCGATCTGGATGCGGCACTCTCTAAAATGTCCTCTATCGCTTCCAAAGCATGTTATCTCACCTACAAAGTCGGCGGCAGCTTCGTCGACATGAATATCCTCGATTACATCGGCAAAACGGTCAGAACAAAACCCGACTACTGGTATATCCCCCTGCTATTGTACAAAGCGGGATTTCTCCCCCGCGTCGATTACATCGAGACCGGACGCGGCAGCGTGCGCGCCGGCAGCGAAGAAGAATTCGTCCAATCGCTGATCTGGAGCATCGGAAGTCTGGAGAAAGAACAGCAGGACAAAGCCAGAGAATACTACAACCGGATCGTTGTCGGCGAGAATCGTCCGCCGCGTCCGGTGCACTGGGCTTTTATCGCATGGGAGACCTCAAAATGATCCTTCTTAACGACGCTGAACTCGAAGCACTCCTCGCCGAGGACGTCCCCTACGGCGATCTGACCACCGCGTCGCTGGGGATCACCGACCGGCGCGCGCGCATCACCTTCGCCACCCGTGAGCGCCCTCTCGTCGTCTCGTGCATGGAAGAGGCAGTGCGTTTGTGCGGACTGTACGGATTGGAGATCGACGGTTTTGTCAAATCCGGCTCGCTCGTCCCGCCCCAAAGCGTTTTTCTCGAAGCGCACGGCGAAGCCGGATCGATACACCGTATCTGGAAGTCCGTGCAAAACCTCCTCGATTACGCAAGCGGGATCGCCACTTATACCCGTGAAGCGGTACTCTTGGCACGCAGTATCAATCCTGATATAGTGGTCGCCACCACCCGCAAAACAACCCCGTTTACAAAAAAAATCGCCATCAAAGCGGTCGAATCGGGCGGCGGGATCGCTCACCGTCTCGGACTTTCGGAAAGCATACTGATCTTTGATTATCACCGCGTCTTTTTCCCTGCGGAAGAGGCATTTGCCGAAGCTCTCGACCGTGCCAAAAAAGCCAATCCCGAAAAGAAAATCGTCATCGAAGCCGCCGACATCGCCGAGGCGCTCAAATTTGCCCGCCTCGGAGCCGACATTCTCCAGCTGGAGAAATTTCCCCTCACGAAACTTTCCGATGCCGTCCGCATCCTCCGGACCGATTATCCCCATCTTACCCTCATCGCCACCGGAGGGATCAGCGTCAAAAATATCGCCGAATACGCCGCGACGGGGGTAGATATGATCGTCACCTCATCGCCCTACAGTGCACAACCTGCCGATATCAAAGTGAGGATCGAGCCGTTATGAATATTCTCTCCGCCAAAATTGCCGCCATCACCGCTTCCGAGCACCTCAGCATCCTAAGCGTCGCCGTCGGGGACGACACTTTTCATCTCCTTCTCGCCGAAGTCTCCGACGCCACCGTCGGTGCGGACGTCACCGTGGCGTTCAAAGAAACCGAAGTCATCCTCTCCCCGGAAACGGCCGCTTCGACCGCAAACCGCGCGCGCGCAAGAGTCCGGACGATCGAAAGGGGAATCATCCTCTCCCACGTTACCCTCTCCTACCGCGATACGACCGTCCGTGCGCTGGTGCCGACACTCACCTTCCATTCCCTCGATATCCGTGAAGGGGATAACGTCGGCTGGATGGTTCAGCCCTCTGAAATTTCGCTGCTCAGGGAGACGCATGGAAGCTGATTTTTTTCAAACGATGGTGCTGACGTTCAAACTGGCATCCGTCACGACGCTGATTCTCCTGCTGATCGGGATTCCGCTCGCCGCATACTTGGCATACGGCACCGTGCGCTTCAAAAGCGTCGTCGAGACGATCGTCTCCATGCCGCTCGTCCTTCCTCCATCGGTCCTGGGGTTTTATCTTCTCCTTGCGTTCAGCCCCGCGTCGGCTCTTGGGGAGTTTTTAACCGAACAGGGCATACGGCTGGCATTTTCGTTCGAGGGGCTCGTGATCGGTTCGGTCCTCTTCAGCCTCCCCTTCATGGTTCATCCGATACAGTCGGCCCTCTCCGGGGTTCCGCGCTCCGTCTTCGAAGCCTCCTACACGCTGGGCAAATCGAAACTGACAACGATGACGCGGGTGGTCTTGCCGATGATCCGAAGCGGGCTGATTTCGGGGACTGTCCTCGCGTTCGCCCATACGGTCGGCGAGTTCGGCGTGATCCTGATGATCGGTGGGAATATCCCGGGCGAGACCCGCGTCGCCTCGATCGCAATCTACGACGAGGTCGAGTCGCTCAACTACGCGATGGCTCACCAATACGCACTCACCCTCTTCGCGGTGACGTTTGCGATATTGCTGCTCGTCTACACCCTTAACAAAAAATCCCTGGGCGGCATCCGATGATATTGATCAATATTACCAAACACCTCAATACCGCCGAGGGACCGCTGGAGGCGGTTTTCGACCTCTCGATCGGCAGTGGGGAGTTCCTGACCCTCTTCGGCCCCTCGGGTGCCGGAAAAACAACCCTGATGCGCTGCATCGCGGGACTCGAAACTCCCGATACCGGCCGGATCGAAGTAGCGGGCGAAACGTGGTTCGATTCGGGCCGGAAGATCAATCTCCCGCCGCAGAAACGGAGTGTGGGATTCGTCTTCCAAGACTACGCCCTCTTTCCGACGATGAACGTGCGGCAAAACCTCCTTTTCGCCGCCGAAACCGCGGAGCAGAAAAAAGGGGTGGACGAGCTGATCGAACTGGTCGAGCTGAGCAACCTCGCCGACCGTCTGCCGTCCACCCTCTCGGGGGGACAAAAACAGCGCGTCGCCCTCGCCCGCGCCCTCGTACGCCGTCCGAAAATTCTGCTCCTCGACGAACCGCTCTCGGCGCTCGATCCCGCCATGCGCCAAAAGCTGCAAAACGAGCTGGCACTGATCCACGAGCGGCTCGGGGTGAGTACGCTGCTGGTGAGCCACGACATCGCCGAAACGGTCAAGCTCTCCGACCGCCTCGCCTCGGTTCATGCGGGACGGATCGAACGCATCTGCCCCCCGATGGAATTTTTCAGCTCCCAGACCCTCAGCGGCAAACTTCAGCTCGTGGGGGAAGTGCTGAAAATCGAAGAAGATTCCCCCGCGTGCGTCGTAACCCTTCTGGTAGGTTCCTCCATTGTCCGCACCGTTACGGCAACACAAGAAGCCTCGCGGCTAAAAATCGGGGAACACGCTATAATTTCGACCAAAGCGTTCAACCCGATTCTGCTGCCCATCCATCAACCCAAGGAAACCCCATGACCGTTACTGTTACCGTCAACACCATCGTTACCCTCGATTACACCGTCACTACCCCCGAAGGGCACACGGTCGATGAAGGGCAAGAACCCCTCATCTACGTACACGGCGGATACAACAACATTTTTGCCCCCATCGAAGCAGGGCTGGAGGGGAAATCGGTCGGAGATTCGTTTGAAATTTCCGTCCCCGCCGCCGAGGCGTTCGGCCTCTACGACGACGATCTGGTGGTCACCGAATCGCTCGAGAACCTCCCCGAAGAGATCGAAGTTGGAATGCAGATCGAAGGGCACATGGAAGGGAACGAAGATGATATGCTCATCTACATCGTCCAAGAAATCTCCGACACTCACGCCGTCTTAAACGCCAACCACCCCCTCGCGGGAATCGATATGGTTTTTAAAGGCACAGTCACCGACATCGTCCCCGCCGACGAAGAGACGATCCGCCGTTTACTCGAACATTCGCACGATCATCACTGATCGTATGGCTTAAACTCGGATCACACTCACAGCTATTGGGCTGATTGCAGCCGCTCCCCGTCCGTCCATTTTCTTTTGCTTAAAATTCCAAACGGCGTCAACATCGGCAGGAGCCATAACAGGCTCCACCCATTCAGCCCGACAGCCCCAAGGCCGCCGTACGACCATACGGCCCAGACGATAGAGAGGAAAAAGGTCCCGTAGGGAGCGAGCATGAGCTTCCAATAGTGCGTTGTCGCAAAACGCCAGGGTGCGAAAAAAAGGATGACGAACGCCGACGCGGCGACCAAGGCCATCCCCGCTATCCCCTCCCCGGTTTTTCCCTGGAACAGAAACACGATCGAGAGTACAAGCACCCATATGAAACCACCGGCCCAACCCGCTGTCCAACCGATTTTTTCGCCTATTCGCTCTTTCACCGTTTCACCTCTTCGTGTGGTATGCCCAATTGTTTAAGCGCATCTATTTTAGCAGAGCGTTGTCGAATAGGCTATGCGGCATCCTTCAAAGCCGTATGAGACCGTGTTTATCTTAAGGGGGAACCGTTCCCCCATCAAGCAGGTCAGTTATGCCATCCGGCAGCTATAATGTTCATCAGCGCCTCGTTGTTCTGAATCTGGGTGTTATCACGGAGTTGGAAGCCGTGATCGCGGCTGTAGGCATTTAGCTGCTGGATAATCCCGTCGACGTCGGTGTTGCTCAGGTAGCTGCCGTCATCGAGTTCCAGCCTCTCGATCCGGTTGGCCTCGTTTTTCTGGTTTTTGATCGTCACGAACTCGTTGTCTCCGTACTGTAGCAATAAATCATTCCCTTGTATCAGGAAACTGACATCCTCTTTTGTGATCCCTTTGTCGAATCGGACGGTATCGTATCCCCCTTCTGCTCCGAAATAACGACCAAATAGGCTGAATCCGAAGACGTTTTCGTTCACCGTCGTCGTGTTGGAGCCTTTGGTGAAGAGATAGGTATCATCCCCGCTTCCGCCGCTGAGAGTGTTGATCCCTGCACCCCCGTGGAGCAGATCGTTCCCCTCTGCGCCGTTGAGACTATCGTTGTCCCTCCCGCCGAAGAGTTTATCGTTCCCCGCATCGCCGACGAGGGTGTCGTTGCCATTATCGCCGTAGAGGATATCGTTCCCATCGCCCCCGAGGAGATTGTCACTGCCCTCTCCTCCGACTAGAAGATCATGACCTGTATCACCGCGCAGAGTGTCATTGCCGCCGTTACCGAAGAGGGTATCGTTCCCAGCATCGCCGAAGAGCCGATCCCCGAAGAGGGAGGAGTTGCCGATTAACGAATCGTTTTTGGCACTTCCCCATTGGATTCCGAAGAAACCTCCGCTGGAACCGATTCTCTCTTTGGAAAGGTTGATGCTTCCCTGTGCGGTTTGAACCAGTTCTACCCCTTTTGATGGGGAGGCAAAGTAGTCGATGAGGATGACATCCTCCTTGCCTTTGACATTGATACGAAGGTTATTCGCTTCTTGGAGGAAGGTGAGGTTAGCCATAGAGATATCACTCATGAGCAGGACATCTACTCCGTCATTGTCATTGATACGCATACTTTGTCCGCTGTATGTGTAGTGCCAGTCCGGAGTCATGAGGTTGGTGAAGTTCAACGTGCTTATCACACTTCCTCCGTGACCGTCATCGACGGTGATTACTGCGCTACTCCCTCCGGCGTAATAGCGCTCTGCGGTGTAGTTCCACTCTCCGTTCTCCTTGATCGTGAGTGTTCCGTGTTCAGGATTGGAAGTGATGCTGTAAGAGAGGGTATCACCATCCACATCGGAAGCCTTGATCGCTCCGGCAGTACTTGATCCTGCGTAGAGCGTCGCGGGTGCCGGAGTCTCTGTGAGGATCGGTGCGTCGTTGATCGCTTCGATGACAAAGCTCAGTGTTGCGGTGGTACTCAGTCCGTAGGCGTTGGTTACTTTGATCATGACGCTGTCAGCACCGTTCAGATTTGCTTCAGGGGTATAGTTCCACTCTCCTGTTTCGCTAACGCTGAATACTCCTTTGGTGGAAGTATTGAGAATTTCGTAGGTCAATGCTCCGCCGATAGGATTGGTAACGTTGAATACTCCGTTGGTAGCAGTGTCTTCGAGGAGAGTCGATGTTGTATCGGACAATGTCGGGTCCGACACGCGAATGTCGAAGTTGAGGGTTTGGGAGATTGCACCCCCGTTACCGTCGTCGATCATGACGATAGCACTGTCGGTTCCCATATAACCATCCGCTGCCGAATAGTTCCACTCTCCTGTTTCATTTACCTTTAGAGTTCCGTGAGCGGCTTGGGTACTTACGGTATAGCTTAGAACGTCGCCGTCGATATCCGCAGCTCCGACGTTGCCGCTTAGAATACGGATGTCTTGCAGGGTATTGCTGATCTCGGCTGGCGCTTCCGGAGCCTGATTCAGCGCTTCCATGACAAACGAAAGGGTCGTTGTCACTTCCCCGCCGCGTCCGTCTTGTATCGCTATGGTGAGCGTATCGGTTCCCGCCTCCCTTGAAGTACCTGTATAAGTCCAGATTCCGTATTTGTTGATACTGATCGATCCCATCGTCGGTGCTGAAACGACGCTATAGCTCAACGTATCTCCATCGATGTCATCGGCAAGGAGAATCCCTTTGGCGCTGCGCTCTTTTCCAAGATTGCGTGCTCCCTCTTCGAAGAACATCTCCGGCGCATGGTTGGTGTTTTTCTCAATTAGTTGCGGTAAAGTATAGGAAGTGCCGTCGCTGAACGCAAACGATTCGAGTTTGAAATCATCAACGTTCCAGTTCTTGATAGTGATCTGATCGATTATATTGCTGCTTTGCTCTTGGTTATAGGTGAAAGAGACAATCATATCTTCACCCTCACTACTGAGGATAACATCACGTCGATCGATACCATTACCGAAATAGAGGGTATCGACACCCCCCGCATCGATGATCATGTCTTTACCGTCCCCTTTATCGAAGAGATAGTAATCATCACCGATCCCCCCTTCGAGAGTATCATCACCCGCTCCACCTTCGAGAGTATCGTCCCCTGCTCCGGCTGAGAGGTAATCATCGCCCGCAAGACCGCTGAGATAGTCACTTCCCTCTTTACCGTAAAGGGCTTCTGACCCCTCTAATCCATAAAGAACGTCATTTCCGCCATTACCGCTGAGTGTATCTCCCGCATCCAGTACACGCATGGTTAGATCCCCTTCGACATTGAGAAGCAGATCATAGATCCCTTGTCGATCTATCGTCGTTCCGTCACTAAAGCTAAACTGCTCGATAGCCCCGTTCTCATTAAACCAGTTTTTGATGGTGAGGGTATTGGAGAGTTCTGTGATCGGGGTATCGTCTTCCGCATTCTCGTGAATACCGATACATAGATCGTCGGTTCCACGCACCCATTGTACAACGAGGCGATCCGCCGTAATAGAGCTTAGGAATTTGATCGTATCGACACCGTTGCCATTATCGTCGATCACATCCTCACCTCCGCCATACGCGATAACGTATGTATCATTTCCGACATCGCCGCTAAGAGTTTCAGAGTCCGTTGCACCATAGATCGTATCGTTATCGGTGATGGTATCGGTTGCCTCAATCTTGAACCACACGTCACGCATTGTTCCCGTATTTGTCAATGTCGTATAGTTGGTTTCATTGGTAACGATATTGCCATTCTCGGTGCTCTGGGTATAGACACTGCCATCGGCACGGTTAAGCGAGAGAGATGTTACCCCTGCAACCGAGAGATCGACTAGTTCACCCGCATCGGTTTTTCCGTTCTGATTGGTGTCTTTCCAGAGTTTGAGCTGTGCAAAATCGGTATCGTTTTTATCGATAACCCCGTCACTGTTGGTATCGTACTGCGCTAAGGCTGAGTATCCGTCTATTGCAAGTGTACCGTCGGAAAGTTTGGTACGGTCTCCGAAGAGTTCACTGCCGTCGTTGATGAGTCCGTCATTATTGATATCACGAACTAAAAGAGCGTCACCACGTTCGATCCATGCCGTGTGTTCTTTCAGACCATCCGCCGCATAATCGAAATAGGTGTGAGAATCGGTAAGCGATACAGAGGTTTTCCCGTTGGCATTCAGATCGAGAATAAGTGGAGGGGTAAATGTCGATTCTTCCATGTATATCTTGATGTTATCAACGCCCCACGATTCATCAGTGATTGCTTCGTCTAATGCTGTGCCAAATCCAAGCTTAATCTGACCGTTTTTATCTAAATTTACTGATATAGTATACTGATGTACTTCTTCTCCACCTTGCCCATTGAATTGATTGTTAGCTGTTGCACGACCCCCATCACGCTCTCCATAATGGTAGTCAACAAAAAAGTTATTTTGCGTATTTACTACTCCGTTTACAAAGATTTTAAATACTTCACCATCCCAACTATCTATTTCGTACATATCGAACTCGATCATTATTTGTTTGTTCGCATTCGCCACACCAAAATCATACGTTTTTGAGACTCCTTCATTTCCACCAGTTCCGCCAAAACGACCCAGAAATCGTGTTAATTCAGAAGCCGATTCAGTCGTAGTATTGCTCCAACCGGTTGCCCCGTTTTCAAAGGTTTCAGATAAAACGGGTGGAACTGTCCAGACAATTTTTGGATTTCCGCGTGAAATTACTGTATGTCCGTTACCCGATTTATCATCATACGGATTTATTCCCTCAAAATCATAATAGGCCACTAACCCATCAGAGATAACCTCTTTTTGGATAACACGGTTGATTTCAGCAGTAGTCAACGGACGATTATGAAGTTGAACATTATCAATACTTCCGCTAAAACTATAACCAGTATTTACATCCCATCCAGAAATATTGATCTCTTTGGTAATATCGGCATGGCTGTTAGCTGGTGTACTAAGTTGTTGAGATAAATTTTGCTCAATTCCATCGATATATAATTTATTAGTTAAGACGTTGCCTTGTGTAAAAATTGCAGTAATTTGATGGGTAGTACCTGCTAAAAAACTATTATTTGCGATTCCAAATATATCACCTTGCCCAGTATTGAATCCAAACTTCCCATTGTATAGCCAAAGATCGTATTGATAAAATCCTATAGGCATAACACTATTTGTCCCATCCCATGTCATCTCAAAAGATACACTGACTTGCTGTCCTACCATTGCTGATGTAATTATTTGTGTTGTTGACAGCTGATCTAAACCGCCATTAAATTGAACTTGCCTAGTATTGGTAGAATCAAAATTTAACATTGGTAAAAGTACGGTTTTATCTAAAGTTGTAGCATCTGACAGGATGATTTTTTCAATCAAGTTGTTACTATTGAACCAATTTTTTAATGTAACTTTATCGCTTAACTCATCAAATGACTTATCTCCCTCAGCAATCCCGATGATCAAATTACTGCCGCTTTGTCTGACAATCAAATCTTCTTTTGCAATCCCCTCTCCAAAGATGAGAGTGTCGGTTCCGCTCAAATCATAAATCGTATCGGCTCCATCGCCTCTATTATATTTGTATACATCATTTCCGCCGCTGTCGTTCACGGTATCCTTGCCGGTTCCCATGGTAATAACATCGTTACCAACTCCCCCTTCGATAACATCATCTCCTGTACCCGCATCGATTCGGTCATTTCCGCTTCCGGCATTGATCGTATCATTACCGCCATTTGTCTCAAATGTCTCATCACCTGCCACTCCGATAATACTATTCGCATCATCCCCATAAATGAGGTATTGGCTTGATACCCATCCATAATTAAACGTTGTAGCCGGATAGGTTCCATTTTTATCGATGTTCATCGATTCACCGTTACTAAAAATGACTTTTTCGACTCCGCCATTGGCATTTGCCCAGTTTTTAATAACGACATAATCTCTGAGCTGTTCATACGTCTCCACCTTAGGGGTGATTTTTAGAATCAGATCATTGCCTACTACACCGAACGTCACATCGCTTTTATTGATTCCGCCGCTGAGATAGAGGGTATCGTTTCCGGCATTGACATCGATTTGCCCCTGCTGGTACTGATCGTCGATCACGACCGTAAAATCACCTCGGTTGTAGACATAGGTATTATCTCCGCTTCCGCCGTACACAACAGCTCCGGGTTTACTGTAGAGTGCTCCATGAATATCATTAGCAACAAACAAGCTTGCAACATCCGATTGACTCATCGATGTATTGTCGGCAAAGCTTATTGTCTCTATATTGGTGTCTGATTTAAACCAATCGATAAGAGTAAGCACATCGCTGAGTTGCTCAAACGTTTTATTGACCTCTGCAATACCGATCAGGAGAGTATTTCCCTGCTGTTTAAAGATCAAATCGTCTTTGGTAATACCCTCGCCAAAAGAGAGGGTATCGTTCCCTAACTCATCGAAAATCGTATCAGCTCCGTCACCTCGGTTAAACGTATAGGTATCGTTCCCCATTCCACCTTTGAGGGTGTCAGTACCTCTACCACCGCTAAGAATATCATTCCCTCTTCCGCTTAGGATCGTGTCGTTGCCCGCACTCCCTTTTAGAGTATCGGCACCCTCACCCGAGATTAGGGTATCGTTACCGCCGAGTGCATCGACGATCACCCCCTCATCGCCGAATACGAGATAATCATCCCCTTCGCTGGAGCGTTCGATTTGGGTGAGAGTTATTGCAGCGCCGCCGCTGAGACGGAGGTTCTCGATACGATGCGCCGCATTAAGCCAACCGCTGATGGTGATAACGTCGCTGAGCTGATCGAATGTTTTACCGTCTTCGCGAATGGCGATTTGTAGATCATCGCTGCCGCTCACGACACGGGCGATCAGATCATCCATGCCGATCCCCTCACCGAAGATGAGCGAATCGAGCCCTGCGATATCGACTATACGGTCTTTGCTGTCTCCTCTGCTGAATCGGTAGGTATCATCTCCCGATCCCCCCTCTAGGGTATCGGCGCCCACTCCTCCGCTGAGGATGTCATTCCCTGCATTGGAGATCAGGATATCATTTCCTGCATTACCCTCTATGGTATCGTTACCGCTTCCGGTAATGATCGTGTCGTTGCCTCCCAATGCGTCCAGTACCGTATCGGTATCGCCGAAGATGAGATAATCATCTCCGTCACTTCCCCCCTGCATCTGCGAGAGACTGATCGCCGTTCCGTCGTTCAGGACGAAATTCTCGATCCGTTTATTGGCATCGAACCAGTTTTTCAGCGTTACCGTATCGCTGAGAGCATCGAACCCTTTGCCACTCTCTCGAAGACCAATCACGAGGTCGTTGCTTCCGCTCATCGTGTGTGCGACGAGATTTTCAGCCGTGATCCCCTCGCCAAATACCAGAGTATCGATTCCGCCCGAACCGTAACTGTATTCATCGATGATAGTATCTTTACCGTCTCCGATACCGAAGCGATAGGTATCGTTCCCTAATCCCCCGATCAGAGTATCGTTCCCGCCGTTGCCGGATAATGTGTCATTTCCGTTCTCGCCGTAGAGGGTATCGTTACCTTCTCCGCCGCTGAGAGTATCGTTTCCGATTCCGGCAATCAAGGTATCGCTTCCCGCATCACCGTAGAGGGTATCCTCTCCCCCACCACTGCGGAGGGTATCATGACCCTCACCTCCGTGCAGGGTGTCCGCACCGCTGCCCGACGTGATCGTATCGTTACCAGCCAGGCCATTGACCGTAGTGGCACTATCACCGTATATGAAATTATCATCTCCCTCGGTTGCGCTTTGGATCGCGGCAAGATCGACAATGGTACCCTCATTTAAGCGGATCGTCTCGATACGGTTGTTGGTGTTGACCCAGTTTTTGATCGTAATGACGTCGCCCAGTTCAGAGAGCGTTTTACCCGATTCTTTGAGGGCGAGGATGAGATCGTCTCCGTTGATGTAGGCGATCAGATCATCTTGCGTGATCCCATCACCGAAACGGAGAGTATCGTTACCCGCATTGGATTGGTTGCTCCCGTTGTAGCCGTAGCGGTGTTCGTCGATGATGGTATCTTTACCGTCACCTCTGTTGTAGAGGTAGAGATCGTCTCCCGATCCTCCGTAGAGGGTATCGGCTCCTACTCCGCCGCTTAGCGTATCGCTACCATCACCTGCTATGATTGTGTCGTCTCCCTCGTTACCGCCGAGTATGTCGTTTCCTGCTCCCGCGTTGATCGTGTCCTTACCGCTTCCGCCGCTGATCGTGTCGGCTCCGGTGAGGGTAGTGAGCGTATCATCCCCCTCGCCTCCGGTGATGTGATTGGCTCCGTTACCCGCATTGATACTGTCATTTCCGGCTTCTCCGTCGATAATGTCGTTACCATTGCCTGAAATAACTGTATCGTTGCCGCCCATCAAATCGATAGTGATGCCGTTATCGCCGAACGTGAAAGTATCATCCCCCTCTGTAGCGGTCTGGAGGGTATCAAGGTTGATCGATGTACCGTCAGCCAAAAGGATATTCTTCATACGGTTAGCCGTATTGCTCCATCCTCGAATCGTGATCGTATCGGCTAGTTCTTCGAATGTTTTATCTGCCTCTTTGAGTCCGATGAGCCGATCGCCGTTGGAGAGCGTATGAACTACGAGCATATCAGCGCTGATCCCCACGCCAAAGCGAAGTGTATCGCTACCCGAACCGTCGGTGATCGTATCGTGTCCGTCTCCGAGGTTGTAAACATACATGTCATTACCCGCACCGCCGTCGAGCAGATCGTCTCCCGTTCCGCCGATCAGAATGTCATTGCCACCTTCGCCGTATAGCCTGTCGACACCGGCATCGCCTTCAATCGTATCATTACCATCGCCGGCATAAACAGTGTCACTTCCTGCTCCGGCAATAACCGTATCATTTCCGGCAAATACATATACGGTATCATTCCCTCCCAATGTATCTACGGTATCATCTCCATTGGTTAGTTCGATGAAATCGTCTCCTTCGGTTTTTGGGAACAACAGGTCATTTAGATCGACTTGGTTCTCTCCTGCGAATTGGATCGTTTCGATACGATTGGAGAGCTTTTTCCAATCAATGATCGTTATTTGATCCGTAGGGTCCGATTCAAGGCTAATAATAAGTGTGGTGTTTTTGACTTCAATATTCACCTCATCAAAAGTGATATTCTCCAATTGGAGCGTATCTGCTCCTCCAGCATCGTAGATCGTGTCGGCACCGTCGCCTTTGCGGTAGAGATAGGTGGTGGCTCCGCCGGCGTTATCACGGATGACATCATCCCCCTCCTGTGCCATCATACTCACCGCACCGGATGAGTTGATCGCTATCATCTCTGCCGTATCATCACCGTAGACGAGAGTGTTTGCATAGCTGTAGACTCCGCTCTCTTTGGCGAACTGGAAGTGTACTTTTTCATCCATGATATCGGATACAGTACTTTTGAGGGTCGTATCGGTGATCGAATCGATCATTGCCGCCGCATCGAAATGCAGGAATGTCCCCTCCAAGTTGTTCATCATCGAGGCGAGGTAGAGTTTATCGGTTTGGGGGATTGAGGTGTTATTGAGGTACTCCGTGAGTTTAGCGGTAAATGCCGCACTGTCATCGATCACGAACTCATCGATACTGATGTCATAGTGGATATCGCTAAACACATCGCCATAATAGGCTTGGATGGCGAACATCGCTTCGTAGCGTTCCATGAGGAGGTTGAAATGTTCGGTGATGTAGGCTTCGTTTCCGAAGTCTTGGGTATGGTAGCCTCCGTTGGTGTTTTCACGGAGGTGGGCTTCGGTTCTCCAAGCCTCTTTTTTCGATCCTACGAATCGCTCTAATATCCACAGTTTGATCGGGGAGTGGTCGGCTAAATAGGGAGAGAGGCTCGCTTCGCTGATCCCTTTGCTCTTTGCCATATCGTAGAATCCCGACCATCGGAGGATGAATTCACCGAAGTTGGCACTGGCTCTCTCTTTGTCGTTCATAAAGGTGAGTGCTAACTCTTTTAGCTTAGGATCGAGGTTATAGGCTTTGAAGCTGTTGTCTACATAGCCGTATCCTCTCATCTGGGGGAGCATTTCGGTGATCGGATCGATCTCATAGGTGTCGGGGGTATTTGAGCTGACCGCACGTTCGATTGTGAGGAGCTGTATATCGGCTGCCAGTTCACGATCCCCTGTACTGTCTCCGTAACGTCCTGCTTCGGAGAGGAGATTGCCATTTAGGTTGATGTTGGTACCGATGACATTTAGCTCGATGTTTTTGACTCCGGCTTGGGTGAGGGATTTGAGTTCGGTGGCTTGGCTGATACCGTCTTGGTTCAGATCCTGCCACACTTTGAGCTGGGAGAAGAGTGCGTCACGGCGATCGATAACGTTATCGTAGTTGCTATCGGCAACAGCTCGTAGTTCTGCGAAACCGTTCAGACCGTCTTTACCGAATATTTCGCTCACTCCGTCGATCTTGCCGTTCATGTTTTTATCATAGACGAGTAATCCATCCTCTGGGGCTATCCACCCTACTCTCTCTTTGACACCGTCACCCGTGATATCGAAATAGACTTGGGAGTCTGCCAGAGCAACGGTCGAGATTTTCCCGTCTTGGTTTAGGTCGAGGACGAGGGGGTCATGAGGTTCCGGTTCGTCGGGATCGTAGGGATGGGGATGTGGATCAGGCTCAGGATCATCGTCGATGATGGTGCCGGTGGAAGTGTTAACGAGGAGGACTTGGTATTTTCCCCCTTGGTAGTTGTGTCCGCTCATCGTTACTTCGAAATGTACGTCAGGTTCGACGATGGCATCATCACTCCATGTACTGTACACTACGCCCGATCTATCCCCCGCTTTGATCGTGACATCTCCCAGTGACGTTTCGATCGTAATATCCCGTTCCAGTTCTTTGGATAAGCTCACGGTGAAGCTCATATGTTCGGCGGCCTCTTTGGCACTGGCGTCACTGATATGTGCGGTAATGTAATCAGGATAGTCATCGTCGTAAATGGTTCCCTCTCCTACGTTCGAGAGGAGTATCTGTTCGGGTCCGGTGTAGTCGGTTGAGAGGTAGGGAGCAACGCTAAAGTACTCTGTATCTTCGGGAACTTCGTCGTTTAATATTGCCTCTTCGTAAATGGCGCTTCGTTGTCCGGCTTTGATGGTAACACCGACGCGTTTATTGGGAACATAGTCCTCACCGTTTTTTGCGGTACCGTCTTGGGTGATTAAATCGACCGTGATGTCTTCGCTCAGTACTTCCGATAAACTCACGACAAAGCTGATCGTCCCTCGGCTCTCTACCGCCTGAGCATCTGATACGCTTACTGTGACGTATTTGGGATCGGTAGGATCGGGGTTATCAGGGTCGTTTGGATCATTATCCGTATCGTCATCTTCGATACTGAAAGGTTGGACATCTACGAGGGTGAAATCGACATGGGCTCCATGAACCGTACGTACCGTATCGACGAGAGTGTAAAACATCTCCGTTGGTTCAGGTTGTTGATTATCGATGATGGAGATATCAAATGTCACGTAGGTTTCACCGGCGGGGATACGTACATCGAATGTAGGACGTCCTACATAGTCTGAACCTGCGAGGGCTTTATCGTCTTGGGTATAGAGGGTGACGATGACATCTTCAGTATAGGCCTTAGAAAGAGTCACCGCTCCGGTTGCTATACCGTCTGATTCTTTTACGACGGGAGCGAAGATGGAGAGTTCCAACTCCCCACCGTCCAGTACAATTCCAAGATCGTTATTGTCTTTGTGGTAGTTTTCGATTGTGAGAAAGTTACCGTTTTTAGAAAAAATAAGGGTACCGTCACTTCGGAGGATATACATCCCACCGTCTCCCTCGTAGGTTTTTGTGTTACCGTAAATTCCGGTGAGCATACCACCGGTAAGAACATGCCCCTCAAAATAAACCTCGCCTTTACCGTCACTGTCATCGATCGTGTCGCCATCGCCTGAATAGTAGGTATCAAATCCCTCTCCACCTAAAAGGACATCACTTCCCGCTCCACCATCGAGGACATCGTTTCCCCCTCCAGTATAAACGAGGTCTTCACCCTCTTTTGCATAAACGATCTGCCCTTCATTATTGTCATCGTATACAAGAACATTATCTCCGCTTGCTCCAAAATCGACCAATGAAATGCCGTTGATCTTTTGTCCATAAAATGACTTACCTGAATAATGATCTTGATACAGTGTTCCACTTTGATCTGGGTTGTCACTCAAAAGCTGATTGATATACTCTAAACGATGGGTCATAAATTCAGGGGCGTTTTGAACGATATTCTTAGTAATATCGGCAAACTCTTTTTTCGTACCTATGATCGTATATTTATCAGCTTCTAAATAATGGAGAATCGTTTTATCTTCGGCGGAAAGAAGGAGGAGTTTGTCTTCTGCATTGGAAGGATCATTCGCATAAACGACTCGAATCCCTGAAGATGTTTGATGATTGGCAATCCAGTCAGATGCTGATTCTCCATACCATGTATTTGAGGATGAAATATGGACATAGCTTTGGTCAATATTTTGCGGAATGGCATAATTGCTGTAGCTTTGATTTTTGTAAATGGTTTCACCCAAAGCACTGATCGGTGCCAAATTAATTCCGGCTTGTCTGATGCTGTTGTACATGTCATTCAAAGATACGTTGCTTAATCCGAATCCGAACTCTTTGTCTTCAATGATGATCGCCGATAAAGCCCAATCTCCGGTTGCGGGGAGTGGATTATAATCATATTCCAATGTATACTTTATTTTTCCCGCGCTTGCATTCAGACTGCTTACATACTCATTTAGGCTGGCAATTTTAGCATCGCCGTCTTCCCTGCCGTTGGTATAGACATGATAGTATGAATCGATGACGATTTTCTTGTTCATATCCAGTACGCCGTATCCCCCGCCGATGTCGGAGTGGACACCCATATTGGAGATTTCATTCATATTTGATTGAAGGCCCCATCCGTTGCTATACAGTGATTCGAGGGGAAAGTTCGCCCGCGTCTCATCATCAGCGATGATATGGACGATCCGATCTGCGGAGTTTTCATTCAAATCCAAGTTATATCCGATGTTGATACTGTTTGCCATACCTATAGAGGCGACGGTATCGAAGATTCCCACGAACCCTATTGCACTGCCATCCAGATCGGCGTACTGAGCATTGAATTCGTTGATAAAATCGCGTGCTTCGGTCGCACCGCGACTAAACCCGTAAACATCGACGATAATCTCTTCGCCGGGATGTTGAAAAATAAAGTCAGCAATCTCCGCCATTTTTTTCTCTACGATTGCTTTGGCACCTTCTCCTACCGCCAAGCCTAACGTGCGGTAAAAACTGTTTCGATCAAGGTTATTTTCTCTAATATCCTTAATCTGCGCATCGGTAAAAGTATGACCTTCGGTATATGCTTCGGTTCCTACCCCTTCGGCATATAAAGCTGTATATCCAAGTGTTTTGTCATACAATTGATACAGCTTTGCCACATTGCTTTGCGATCCGTCTCCAATCGCCATATCGTTCCACATATTGTTGCCCGTACCGTCAAAAAAGACTCCGATTCGTGTTGCCATTGGTTTTTCCTTTTAAAATAGTTTTTGAAATAAATTTGGTTTTTCGAGTTCTCTGAAATTGTCAGGAACTATTCGCCTGTTTTCCATCATTTTGCAATTTTTTTCATCGACCAAGATATCGATGTGCATCGTCTCGTTCTCGATCGCATCCACGCCGAATGCGGGATGGCTGAACGAATAAATGAGCGGATCTTGTTGAGTATAAAGCGTTCGGTTGACGTCATCGTCGATCTGCATGGTGCAATGAAACTGACTATGTGCATCTGCATATCGCCCTTTGTCAAACCAAAACGTCTTACACAAAAATGTGCTCTCTTTGGCGATGCGGAAGTATTTTTTGTCGGTTTGTAAGTATGGTGGAGTATCGGGATTTTTGAATGACATCGCTCCCCCCTTAGTTTTCCAATAAATTTGATTGACTTCTTTTTTATCGCTTAGGATGTAATGGATGGAAGAGAGTTCATTATCGTATTTGCGTCGCAGGTAGAGTTCCAATCCTGTAAACCGATAGTTGCATTTGTTCTCCTCTTGGGTGAGAGTGATAGGAAGGATGATTGTGTAGTTCCCATCGGGAACCGTCATACGGCGGCTCGCGATTTTGGGACGTCTGAACCCTTTGTCCCCTTCGTAATAGGAACATGCGTCATCGTCGAGATCCTGACTCACGTAGGTAGCGGCGTAGGTAGCATCCAAACGGGGGTCTTTCGTACCCGTGATCGTATAGGCGGCTTCGTTTTGAGCAATAAGAGTTGTAATGGCGAGGATGGATAATAGAAGAAGCTTTTTCATGCAGCAATCCTTGGTTTAGAATGTTGATTATTGAAAGATTGAAGTGGAAAGTTTGCACGAAACTCATCGTTCACGGTCAGATGAACCATTTGTTGGGCGGAATAGGTGTTGAGATTTAGATTGAGGTTATAGTTGTATTCATTTGCCAATCCGACTGTTGCGACCGTGTCGAACAATCCAACAAACCCAATCATGCTCCCATTTAGACTGGCATATTTGGTATTTATCATGTTGATAAAATCCCGTGCTTCGGCAGCTCCTCGGCTGAAACCGTAGACATCTACGACGATTTTGGCATTGGGGTTAGATCGCTTGATTTGATCAATTTGATTAGTAATTGTATCCATCATTTCAAGCACTTTATCTTTTGCACCAATCCCTAAAGCCATCTCTGTCGAGCTGTAATAATCATTTCGCTTAGATAGTCCAGCTTTGACCGAATCGATCTCCGCTTGGGTAAGCGCTCGTGTGCCGACACCTTCTTTATAGAAAACTTGATAATTACTTTGTTGATACAAATCAAAAATTTTCGCCACATTTGTTTGGCTACCATCGCCAATCGCTAGATCATTGTCTTTATTATTGCCTGTCCCATCAAAGAAAACTCCGAGTCTTATTACATCTGCCATTGTCCGTTCCTTGTATGTATTTTTAGTTTAGAATAGAGATTTTAGTGGTTCCATCACCGAGGGTGATGGTTTGGGGAGTTCACGGAAAGGTTCTTTTAATTCATCAACTTTTACATCAATCTTTAAACTACCGCCTTGCAGTTCATTGATCTTAAACTCTGGATGATTAACATCTCCCCATTCATTTTTATGATACTGTCCCCCTTCAGTATCAAATTTCATTTGCAAAGTGCATATGAAATCATCTCTATCTTTCTTTGTTGTCCATTGCTCTGTTTTACATAAAAACACGCTCTCTTTGGCAAGCCGAAAATAAGGTTTTATATTCTCAGTATCAAGATGTATCAAACTGGTTCCTACTCCATACAAAACGTGATTCCCAAATAATGATAGAATTGGGCCACTTTTACTAAAAACTAAATATTGTGCATAATTTTTGTCATCATATTTCCGTCGCATAATGAGATCAATACTCACAAACTCATATCCACATTCATTGGCATCGGTATAGTCGATGGGCATGGTGATGTTGTAATCGGAGGTAGTAACACGTTTGCTTAAACCTGCGAGTTTGACTTTTCGTCGTCCAGTAGAGGGATTCATGTCACTGCATTCTAGACGGTCGATATTTGTCCCTCGGTAGGTAGACATAAAAGATACATCGAGTCGTGGGTCAACGGTGCCGTGAATGGTGAGTGTTCTTGGTTCATCGGCTAATGCTTGTACTACTAACAAAGTTAATATGCTTAAGATAGGGATTAAAGTTCTCATGCGGCAATCCTTGGTTTGGAATAGGAATTATGGAAAGCTTTGAGAGGAAAATTGGCTCTAAACTCATTATTTGCGGTCAAATGAAGCATTTGCTGTGCGGAATAAGTACTGAGATTTAGATTGAGGTTATAGTTGTATTCATTTGCCAATCCGACTGTTGCGACCGTGTCGAACAACCCGACAAACCCTATCGCACTGCCGTTCAAATCGGCGTACTTGGCATTGAACTCGTTGATAAAATCGCGTGCTTCGGTAGCTCCACGGCTAAAACCGTAAACATCGACGATGATCTCTTCTCCGGGATGATCTTCAATAAATGTTTTAATCTCAGCCATTTTTTTATCGACGATTGCTTTTGCACCTTCTCCTACCGCCAAACCCAACGTGCGGTAAAAACTGTTCCGATCGATATTGTTATCCCTGATATCCTTAATCTGTGCATCGGTAAAGGTGTGACCTTCGGTATATGCTTCGGTTCCTACCCCTTCGGCGTAGCGAACTTCATACCCTTGTCGTTCATAAAGCTGATACAGTTTTGCCACATTGCTTTGTGATCCGTCTCCGATTTTTACATCGTTCCACATGTTATTGCCCGTACCGTCAAAAAAGACTCCGATTCGTGTTGCCATTGGTTTTTCCTTTTAAAATAGTTTTTGAAATAAATTCGGTTTTTCGAGTTCTCTGAAATGATCAGATGCGTTTATATTTCCGCGTCCGAGATTCGCCTTGCACCCTTTTTCATCGACCAAGATATCGATGTGCATCGTCTCGTTTTCTATAGCATCCACCCCGAACTCCGGATGGCTAAACGAGTAGATGATCGGATCTTTTTGATAGAGCGTTCGATTGATGTCATCATCAATCTGCATGGTGCAATGGAATGTACTATTCTGACTAGACTCATACCACTTCGTCTTACACAAAAACGTGCTCTCTTTAGCAATGCGGAAGTATTTTTTATCGGTTTTTAAGTAAGCAGGGGTATCTGGATTTGGTGATGACATCGCCCCTCCCTTAGTTTTCCAATAAATTGGATTGACTTCTTTTTTATCGCTGAGGATGTAATGGATGGAAGAGAGTTCATTATCGTATTGACGTCGCATATAGAGTTCCAATCCTGCAAACCGGTAGTTGCATTTGTTCTCCTCTTGGGTGAGAGTGATAGGAAGGATGATTGTGTAGTTCCCATCGGGAACCGTCATACGGCGGCTCGCGATTTTGGGACGTCTGAACCCTTTGTCCCCTTCGTAATAGGAACATGCGTCATCGTCGAGATTCTGACTCACGTAGGTAGCGGCGTAGGTAGCATCCAAACGGGGGTCTTTCGTACCCGTGATCGTATAGGCGGCTTCGTTTTGGGCGAAGACGTGAATGAATAATAGAAATAGTATTGGGATTAGTTTTTTCATTTAGGCTCCTTTTTTGGTTTTTATTTATAATGCAATAACGTCCCGACGATGTATTTGGGACTGCCTTGGATAATCGGTTTGGCTTGATGCAGCCATCCCCACATCGGAGGAAACATAATCAGCCTACCCGGTTTAGGTTTCGCCATGATTTGCAGGTGAGGGAAATCGGTCTCCCCGCCTGTGAAGTCATCGTTTAGATAGAAAAATACGACCAAAAACCGTCTGGCAGAATCATGATCGGTAACGTCCACGTGAGCATCGAAACGATCATCTCCGCCGGGCTGATAACGTTTCATCCGTATCCGCTCAAACGTATAATCGCTCGGCCATTGATGCGGCTCAATCTTGTTATCTTCTTTGTATCGCTCGATGGCTTCACGAAATAAGTGACTGAGAAATACAACGTCATCACGAAAAATGTCATGCTGAAACAGATTGATTTGGGTGAAACGCATTTGCCACTCATCGTGCGTATTGCGTACATTATGGTGACATTGCGGGTTGGATTCGAACCGATTGATCAAGTCTTGGCAGTAGTTTTTACTCAAGACATCGTCGTACATACTGATATAGTTGTGCATGGTATTACCTTACGCTAAGCCCTTCATCCAAATACTTAATCATCGGATAGATAAAGAACTCTATCACTCTGCGTTTACCGACTTTGAGTTCTGCCGTGACACTCATCCCCGCATGGATAGGGAGGGTTTTACCTTCTCCACGGAGCGTCGTGTTGGTCGGGGTGATAGCAATCTCATATACCGGACCCATCTTCTCATCCTCGATAGCATCATCGGCGATGTGCTTGACATTGCCGTGAATCAGACCGTATTTTTGGAAATCGTAGGTGTCTATTTTGACCTCCGCTTCCATCGCTTTGGCGATGAATCCAATGTCTTGGTTCAACACGGTCGCTTTGATCAATAAAGGGGCGTTTTTGGGGATGATGGTGATGAGCTTCTCTGCGGGAGTGACGACGCCTCCGACAGTAGTGATGAGGAGTTTGCCCACATAACCGTCCACCGGAGAGGTGATGCTTTGTTTGGCATTGCGAAACAGGGTGGTCTCCACTTCGGTACGTAGTGCGGTTGCCTCTTTGGACTTTTGGGTGAGTTCAGTGAGAAGTTTGCTACGGTATTCCTGAGTCACGAGGCGGAGTTGTTCTTGGAGTTCGCGGATATGGGAATCGGATTGAGTGATGGCGTGCTCTTTCATCCGATATTGTTCTTGGTATTCGATCCGCTGGTTCTGTGCTTCGATGTAGTCGCGTTTTGCGATGATGTCAAGTACCTCTTTGAGACGCGTTTCGCGCTCTTTGGCATTCGTGAGGAGCTGTCCCAGACGGGAGAGATCGCTACGGGAAGCGTCGCTTTGGGAGCGGGTTTGGAGAATCTGCTGCTCGATCACCATACGCTGCTGCTCATAGGCGCTTTTGGCGGAGAGGTAGGCGAGCTGTTGGGTGGCGATGGCAGCACTATCGCTGCACGAGGCCCCAGGGATAAAGGGTTTATCACTCACCAGTGCGTTGAGCCTATCGATCTCCAGTTCGAGGAGGGAGAGGTTCTTTTGTTTGGACTCCAGATCGGTAACGGTGACGGAGGGGTCGATCTCGATGAGTACGTCCCCCTTTTTCACCGCCTGCCCCTCACGGACACGGATGGCGCTGATGGAGCCTGATTCGATCGGCTGGAGGGTTTTGATCTCCCCCTCTGGGACGACTTTGCCCCGTGCACTTACAACAATATCGATTTTAGCAAGGAAGAGCCAGAGTAGCCCGATCACGAGGATAACCAACAGAGTATACAACAGCCACCGTCCCAATGGAGAGGTAGGACGTTCTTCGATCTCAACGAGGAGCGGGGTAAATTCGTGTTTGTCTTTGGTATGAAACAGTTCTTTCATCGTTATCCTTGCTGTGTATAAAGCTTGTGATAGTACCCTTGCAGACGCATCAGTTCCTCATGACTGCCCCGCTCGACGATATGCCCTTTGTCCATGACGAGGATGATGTCACAATCCTTAACCGTGGTGAGGCGATGAGCGACGATGAACATGGTACGGCCGGTTTTAATGGTACTCAGATTGTCTTGGATGATCCGTTCGGATTCATAATCGAGTGCCGAGGTCGCTTCGTCGAAGATAAGGATGCGCGGGTTGGTCAGCAGTGCCCGCGCAATCGCGATACGCTGGCGCTGCCCGCCGGAGAGTGCGGCACCCCGCTCCCCCACCTGCGTGTCGTATCCCTCGCTTAGTTCGCTGATAAACTCGTGTGCCCCCGCCATGCGCGAAGCGGCGATGATATGCTCCATCGGTGCGTCGGGACGGGAGAGGGAGATGTTCTCCTTGATCGTTCCGCTAAAGAGGTAGTTCTCTTGGAGGACTACCCCGATGTTGTTACGGAGCCATTTGGGATTCATGTGGCGGATGTCTACTCCGTCTATATAGATCGTTCCACTATTAGGGATATAGAGACGCTGGATCAGTTTGGTGATCGTACTCTTACCGCTGCCGCTGCGCCCGACGAGGCCGACGCTGCTCCCCATCGGGATCTCGGCGCTGATCCCCTCCAATACGGCGGGGGCATCGGGGGTGTAGCTAAAGAGGATGTTATCAAACGTCACACTCCCCTCGACCTTGGGAAGTGTGATCGCCTTGTCATTGGTCTGCTCGGTCGGCGTGTTGAGGATATCCCCCAGACGATCGACCGAGAGGAGGGTTTGTTGAAACTCGTTCCACAGATTCACCAGTCGCAGCATAGGTCCGGTGAACTGCCCCGCGAACATCTGAAACGCGATGAGCTGTCCGACGCTGAGTTTGCCTTCGAAAACCAGCGTCACCCCCACATAGAGCATCGCGATCGTCATGAGTTTTTGCAGCGCTCCGCTGATACCGCCGAGGATGTTGGAGAGGTTGGAGAGATGAAACCCCGAGTTGACGTAGCGGGCGAGGTAGTCTTCCCACTTGCGCTGCATCGAACCCTCCAACGCGAGGGATTTGACCGTCTGTACCCCCGTTACCGCTTCGACGAGATAGGCGTTGCTTTGCGCCCCCATCTGAAACTTCTCTTCGAGTCGTCGGCGAAGTTCGGGGGTGATAAGGAGATAGAGGATCGCGATGACGGTGACGAATCCCAGAACGATGAGGGTGAGTTTGACGCTGTATAGGAGCATCACCGCGACAAAGACGACGGAGAACAAGACATCGAGGATCAGGGTGACCGATTTGTTGGCGATGAATTCGCGTATCTGATCAAGCTCGCGGACACGGGCGATGATGTTCCCCACTTTACGCTTCTCGAAATAGACAAACGGCAGTGCAAGGAGGTGGTGAAACAGCTTGGCTCCCAGTTTGGCATCGATTTTAGAAGTAGTATGGGCAAAGATGTAACTGCGTATCAGATTAAGGATCAGCTCGAACACCGCGACGGCGATAAAAGCGATGGCGAGGACATCGAGGGTGCTCATGGAGCGGTGCACCAGAACCTTGTCGAGGATCACTTGGGTAAAGAGGGGGGCGACGAGTCCGAAGAGCTGTAACACGAACGAGGCGATCAGCACCTCCGCCATCACCTTTTTGTACCTCATGATCGCCCTGAAAAACCACCCGAACCCGAAACGGGCGTCCTGACTCAAGATGCGGTGTTTGAGGACGATGCTTTTGCCGCTCCCCTGCTCAGCGCATTCTTCATATGAGATAATATAAGGCTCTTTTTTGACGGCATCGAAGATAAGAAGCTCGCGTTTCTCGGCGTTGGCCTGCAGGACACTGAAATAGTTCCCGTCAGAACGCTGTATGATGATGGGCATCGGATACGCGCCGATCAGTTTTTCGACGGGGAGTTTCTTGATCGAGGCACGGAATCCCTGCGCGGTCGCGATACGGGTCAGCTCTTCGATGGAGGGTTCGGATTCGCCGAGGGCGTACTCTTTGATAATGACGCGGGTATCGATGGCGATGCGGTTGAGTTTACCCGCCACTTCGAGGGCGGTTAGCGCACTGTGCATTGTTCCACTCCTCTATGCTGCAATCTCAATAACTCCGCTTCATACGCGTGTTGTATCTTTTCGGATTCCAATGCTAGCTCCCTTTCCAAGCTTTCCAGTTTCAGACTCACTTCACTCACCGCATCTGCTTCTCCCTGTGCTCGTAGCCGCTGAGTCATGATAAGTTTTGAGGTGGTTTCGTTGAGCGCTTCGGTTTCGTTTTGGGTGAGGAGAGATAGGCGGTTGAGCTTTTCCTGTCGGGTGCGGGTTTCGTAATCGAACTCCCGCTTGGCAAGTTCGGACTCTTCGCGGATACGGGAGAGTTCGAGTTTGAGGCGTTCCGATTCGCTGTTATATTTAAACCCCTCGAACAGGGCCCATCGCAAACTCACTCCGGCGTTCCAGCTGTTGGCACGTATATCCTCAAATCCGCGTGAAAAGCTATCCCTATCCGATCCGTAGAGATAGTAGGAGGAGTAGAGCGAGATGACCGGAAGCTGGCTGCGGTTAAGCATCTCTATCTCGGCATTTTTCTGGGCTATTTTTTCTTCATAGCTGCGCGCCTGCGGGGTATGGAAAAAGGAGATATCGGATACGGTCGCCGAGTTCGCCTCAAGCGGGAGGAGCTGCGTATCGGTACTGCTGAGATCGATATGGGATTTTTGCGAGAGGGAAATGATATTCTCTTCGAACTCCATAGTTGAGCGCTCGATATCGCGCTCCAGATCGATGATACGGATCACTTCGTCCCCAACCGAGACGCGGGACTCTTTGCCGGCGGCATAGAGCCGCTGTTTCAGGGTGTAGAGTTCTTGGCGAAGAGCCAGCATACGGGATTTGAACGTTTTTTCACTCTGGGCCCTCTGAGCACGAGAGTAGTGTTCGAGCAGTTCGCGATAGAGCTTTACCTCTTCGCTGCATAGTTCCAGCCTCTTTACCGCAATCTCTTTCTCCCCTGCTTCTATCTGTTTCATCGTCGTCCCGAAATGGTAGAGCTCGTAGTTGAGCCGCAGTGACGTAGAATGCTCATAGGGGACGGTCGAATTGATCGTCGTATCACCGACCGAGATACTCCCCGAGGCCTGCGGATCGAGGTTGCGGTTGTACTCGCCGCTGTAGCCTAGGGAGAGCTGTGGATAGAGGGTGGAATAGACGCTATCCAAACGGACTTCTTCGATTTTTACGTCGATGGAGCGAAGATTTAGACGCTGGGAGCGTTCCAAGGCGTTTTGTCTGATTTCGGAAAATGTGATCTCTCTGGAGAGTACGGCGATTGCAAGCAGCCACACCAGATAAAACATTTTATTCATGAGCCACGACCAAAGTTATATTATTTATTAACATAATAGAACATTTAAAGTCATAATTTGATTATATTTGAAATTTTTCCGAATAAGGTAATATGATTCTATTTATTCAGGAATATGAATCCAAACCGTCACCTCCCGACCCGCACGAGCATACAGAGAGTAGATGCATATAAAAATATTATAAAACTCAAACAAATTATATTTCATTTATTGTAACAGATTGTTACATTGGCGATTTGGCGATCCTGAGTAAGGATAAGTGGATAAGAGGAGACCCGCTATACTGTCACCATCAAAACGAAAGGCCCCCATTTTGAGCCACCCGCCCCGCGACAAATTCTCCGTCCTCAAACACACCTTCGGCTTCTCCGGTTTCCGTCCCCTGCAGGAAGAGGCGGTGGACGCGATCCTCTCCGGGCGGGATCTGGCGATGCTCCTCCCGACCGGAGGGGGAAAATCGCTGTGCTACCAGCTCCCCTCCCTCGTGATGGAGGGGCTCACCGTCGTCGTCTCTCCCCTGATCGCCCTGATGCACGATCAGGTGATCGCGCTGCACGAGCTGGGAGTCGAGGCGGCGATGATCTCGTCGGCGCAGAGTGCACAGGAGCAGCAGGAAGTCTACGCAAAGGCGAAAAACGGCGTTTTGAAGCTCCTCTACGTCGCCCCCGAGCGGCTGGCCAACGGGGGGTTCCTCTCGTGGCTGGGGAGCCTCCCGATCAACTTCTTCGTCATCGACGAGGCCCACTGTATCAGCGAATGGGGGCATGAATTCCGCGACGACTACCGACGGCTTGGCGAACTGCGCGCCGCGTTCCCCGACACCCCGATCGCCGCCTTCACCGCCACCGCGACCGAAAAAGTGCGCGAGGACATCCTCTCGCAGCTGGGGCTGCGCGACCCGCTGATCCTCCGCGCCCCCGTGCTGCGCAAGAACATCACGATCACCGTCCGCGAGCGCGACAGCGGATGGCGCACCGAGATGATGGAGATCCTGCGCAAGCACGCCGGGGAGAGCGGGATCGTCTACGCCTTCTCCCGCCGCGAGACCGAGGAGCTCGCCGATTTCCTCTCCGGCAAGGGGTTCAAATGCGCCCCCTACCACGCGGGGCTTAGTTCCGAACAGCGCCACGCCACCCACCAGTCGTTTCTAAATGACGAGACGCCCCTCATCGTCGCCACCGTCGCGTTCGGGATGGGGATCGACAAGGGGGACATCCGCTTCGTCATCCACACCTCGCTCCCCAAGACGATCGAGAACTACTATCAGGAGATCGGGCGCGCGGGGCGCGACGGGATCGAATCGGAGGCGGTGCTGTTCTATTCGGGGAGCGATTTTTTCACCAAGAAGCGGCTCATCGACGAGGGGGGCGACCCGCAATACCGGGAGATGATCCTCTCCAAACTCCGCGCAGCGATGGACTTCGCCACGGCCGAGGAGTGCCGTCACCGCCTGATCGCCGCCTATTTCAACGATACGGTGGAGCCCTGCGGGGACAAATGCGACAACTGCCTTGATACCGACAAGGCTAAAACCGACATCACCGTCGCGGCGCAGAAGTTTCTCTCGTGTGTCTACAAGACGGGGGAGCGGTTCGGCGCGACCTACCTCACCGAAGTCCTCGTCGGGGAGGAGAAGGAAAAAATCCTCTCCAACGGCCACGAGAGCCTCAGCGTCTTCGGGATCGGTAAGGAAATGAGCAAAAACACGTGGGGGACGATTGCCAAACGGCTCATCGAACTGGGCTCAATCGAGCCGGACGAGTATAAAGCCCTCAAGCTGACTCCAACGGGTGCGGAGATCCTGCGCGGGAAACAGAGCGTCTTTATCCGCACCGAGCGCCTCTCTCCCAAGAAAAAAGCGGCCAAGGAAAAAACCTCGCACCCGCACGCACCTGCGCATTACGAGGCATTCAGGGCGTTGCGTGCCACCATCGCAAAAGAACACCATATCCCCGCCTACATCGTCTTCGGGGACAAAACCCTCTACGAGCTCGCCGAACAGCTCCCGCAGACGCGGGAGGAGATGCTGGATGTCAGCGGTATCGGGGAAGTGAAGTTTGAGCGGTACGGGGAGGCGTTTTTGGAGTTGTCGCGGAATATTAAAGAAAACGGATAGGGGGTTATCTCCCCCGCCCTTTTCCCTTTTTCGGTGCCGCTTTTTTGGGCTCCTCTTCGCGTGCCACCCGCGGTCCGCGCTTGCCGATGTGTTTGGGCTGGACGGGTTCTTTTTTCTTTTTGTGGCCGAATGCTCCGGGAGTGCGCCCTTTTTTCTCGGCCTCCTTGGCCATGCTTTTACCCCGCGTTTTGGCCAGGCCGTCGGTCGCAGGCGGTTCGAATCCCGCAACCGGAACGATCTCGACGTTTTTCCCCAGCATGGTGACGATTTTTTTCCAGGAGAGCGATTCGGAAGCGCAAAGAAGCGTTATCGCCGTCCCTTCTTTCCCCGCACGCCCCGTCCGTCCGATGCGGTGAATGTAATCCGAGGCGATGTGGGGAATATCGTAGTTGATGACGACGTCGAGTCCTTCGATGTCGAGTCCCCGCGCGGCGATGTCGGTGGCGACGAGGATGCGGCTTTTTCCTTCGCGGAAATCGCGCAGCGCGCGGTCGCGCGCGCCGTGTTTTTTATCCCCGTGGATCGTGACGCAGGGAAGGCCGCTTTCGCGCAGGTATTCGCTCACTTCATCGGCGATCGCCTTGGTGCGGGTAAAGACGAGGACCTGGGGATAGTTGTTCGAGCCGATCAGGTACGCCAACAGTTCCCGCTTGCGCTCGGCTTCGACCGGATGGACGATCTGGCGGATCGTCGCGTCGGCGGCTTTAAGATTGTCGATTTCGACCAGCAACGGGCGTTTAAGTACCCGTTCGGAGAGCCGCTTGACGGCTCCCGTCATCGTCGCCGAAAAAAGCGCGGTCTGGCGGGATGGGGGCAGCATGTCGACGATCTGCTCGATTTCGCGGATGAAACCCATGTCCATGATCGTGTCCGCCTCATCGAGAACGAGGTGGCTGATTTTCGAGAGGGGGACGTGCCCTTGTTTGTTCAGCTCGATCAGACGCCCCGGGGTCGCGATGAGGAGGTCTGCCCCTTTGGAAAGCGATGCGATCTGCTTGTCGATGTTCACTCCGCCGAAGACGTTGAGGATCCGCAGGTCGAGCCCCAGCGCATAAGAACGGATCGCACGGGTCATCTGCGTGGCCAGTTCACGGGTGGGAACGAGGATCAGCGCGCGCGGACGGGCGATCTCTTCGCTTTCCCCTTTGCCCAGATGCTGGAGAATCGGCAACGCGAACGCGGCCGTTTTCCCCGTCCCCGTCTGCGCCGCGCCGAGGATGTCCCGTCCCCGCAGCATGAGCGGGATGACCTTGGTCTGAATCGGTGTCGGGGTGGTGTACCCGAGTGCGGAAAGGTTGGCCTGAAGCGTGGGGTTCAATGTCGAAAAGGGCATGAATCCTCCGAATATTGTATTAAGATAGTCAAATCATACCTTTTTCGTCCTTATACCCCCGCATTTTGGCACTAATTTTGCTACGATTACGCAACTTATTATCTCGGAGTATTCTAGTGAAAGCACTCGCGCTTTTAGCCGCCGTCGTTACATTGTCATGGGGGGCCGCCGCCATGACCAAAGGGACCGTTCTGGACCGACAGACCCAAAAACCGATCGCGGGAGCGATCGTCACCGCCAACGGTAAAGAATACCGCACCGACGCGGAAGGCAATTTTGCCATCCCCGCTTCCAAAAAGATCGGGGTCCGTGCTCTGGGGTATGACCGCAAATTCTATGCGGGGAGTGGAAAGATGTTCCTCAGTCCCGTTACCCCCAAAGCCATTTACCTCTCCAGCTTTGGAGCCACCAGCTCAAAACTGATGGGGAACGCCAAGGAACTCATCAAATCGACCGAGATCAACGCCCTCGTCATCGATATCAAAATGGACCGCGGACAGATCGCCTACCGTACGGCGAATCCGACCGCGAACAAAATCGGTGCACAGGAGGTGATCCTCTTCAAAGACCTCAAAAAATTCGTCGCCGACCTCAAAGGACAGGGCATCTACACGATCGCCCGGATCGTGACGTTTAAAGACACCCCTTTTGTCACCGCCAACCCGCACCTTGGCGTCCGCCGCAGCGACGGAAGCCTTTTCCAGGACAAAGAGGGGCTGTACTGGATCGACGCTTCGCGGCGCGAAGCGTGGGATTACCCGATCGCCATCGCCAAAGAGAGTGCCGCCGCGGGATTTGACGAAATTCAGTTCGACTACATCCGCTTCCCCGATGCCAGAGGGGTAAAATTCGCCGTCGAAAATACACAGGCCGAACGGGTCAAGGCGATTTCAGGCTTTCTCGAAAGCGCCCGTCGGCAGCTCTTGCCTTACAACGTTTTCGTCTCGGCCGATATCTTCGGTTACGTCAGCTGGCACAATGCCGATATCGAAATCGGCCAGCGCGTCGACGCCATCGCCCCGTTCGTCGACTACATGTGCCCGATGCTCTACCCCAGCGGATTTAACGCAGGGATTCCGGGCTACACCAATCCCGTCGCCGCCAACTACGAAATCGTCAAGCTCTCGCTCGACAAGGCACTGGAAAAATCGGGAACCTCGCCCAAAGCGTTCCGTCCGTGGCTGCAGGCTTTCCGCGATTACGCCTTCGACCGCCGCATCTACGGCGAAAAAGAGATTCGTGACCAGATCCGTGCCAGCGAAGATTTCGGAAGCAACGGATGGATTTTGTGGAATCCCCGCAACGTCTACACCGCCGCAGGCCTGATGCGCGAAAACCAAAACGTCACCCAAGTTTCCAAACCAAGCCCAGCCAAAGCGGAGAAACCCGCATCTTAATGGAATTTTCGGCGCTTCCGATCGCCGGGCGGATCGATGCGATCCGTTCGGAACTGCTCTCTTCCAACCGTCTTATCCTCCAAGCCCCGCCCGGAGCGGGAAAAACGACCGCCGTTCCCCTTTCGTTGCTGGACGAACCGTGGCTGGAGGATAAAAAAATCATCCTCCTCTCCCCCAGACGCATCGCCGCACGTACCGCCGCGATGCGGATGGCCGATATGCTGGGCGAACCCCTGGGCCAAAGGGTCGGATACCACATTCGCGGAGAACGCCGCAGTGGAAGCCAAACACGCATTCTCGTCATCACCGAAGGGATACTGACCCGCTACCTCCAAAACGATCCCGCCCTCGAAGATACCGCTCTCGTCATTTTCGACGAATTTCACGAACGGAACCTCCACAGCGACCTTTCGCTCGCTTTTGCCCTTCAGGCGCAGGAGACGCTTCGCGACGACCTGAAACTGATGGTCATGTCGGCCACCCTCGATACGCGGGGACTCAGCGAACTGATGGAATCCCCTCCGCTCATCACGAGCGAAGGGCGCAGTTTCCCCGTAGACGTCGTCTATCGTCCCCCTGCGGCTCCCCTTCCCGATCCGAGGAACCTTCTCGCCGAAACGTTCCGCACCCTCCTCGATGCGCTCCGAAACGACAGAGGGGACATCCTCGTATTCCTCCCCGGCGAGCGGGAAATCCGTGATCTGGCGGCGCGGCTGCAGGCGGCGGAAGAGACGCGAAGCGATATTCTGATCGCTCCGCTGTATGGGAATCTGACGCGGGAGGAACAACAGCGTGCCATCCTCCCCGCCCCCCGGCGAAAAATCGTCCTTGCGACCAACATTGCCGAAACGAGCCTGACGATCGAGGGTATCCGCATCGTCATCGATACCGGCTTCGAACGTCTCTCGCGGTTCGACCCAGCGAGCGGGATGGAGCGGCTTGTGACGCAGCGTATTTCACGCGCATCGGCCGATCAGCGTGCCGGACGCGCGGGCCGAACATCGGCCGGCAAATGCTACCGGATGTGGAGTGAATACGCCCATCAGGCGTTGAGCCCTTTTCGCGATCCCGACATTCTCACCGCCGATCTTGCGCCGTTGGCGCTTGAACTGGCGGCATGGGGTTCGGACGATCTGCGCTGGATCGATCCCCCCAGACCTTCAAACCTCTCCCATGCCCGTGAGCTTTTGTTCGAGCTCGGAGCGCTCGAGGGAAAGATCACCCCGCACGGAGGGGATCTCCTCGCGCTGGGGATTCATCCCCGCGCGGCCCACATGCTGCTGCGTTCCCGCGAACTCGGCTTTGCCGGCGAAGCGGTCCTTCTGGCGGTATTGGTTCTGGAACGCGATTTTCTCCGCTCGGAAGAACGCTTCAGCGACATCGGCGAACGCTTCCGCATCCTCCGCGATGCGCTCTTGTCCAACCGTATCGAAACCCGCCTTCAGCCCCACATTCAGGCGGTACGCGACATCGCGCGACGGCTTGACGAGCCGCTTGAATTGAGCGAAAACTTTCCCGGGGAGATGCTCGCCGTGCTCCTCTCGTTCGCCTATCCCGACCGGATCGCCCGCGCACGGGGCGGAGGAAAATTTCTCACTTTCGGCGGAAAAGAGGCCTATCTCCCCGCTCACGACCCACTTGCGAATTCCCAATGGCTGGTCATCGCCCGCAGCGACGGAGACGCCAAAAGCGCACGGATCCATATCGCGGCTCCTCTTGAAGAAACGTTGCTGCGGCAGTACCACCCCCGATCCTTCAAATCCGAAACCCTCGCGGAATGGAACCCGCAGACACAGCGGGTCGAAGCGCGCGCGCTCGAACGCTTCGGGGCGATCGTCCTCTCCAGCCGCCCGGTTCCCGATCCCGACCCGGAAAAAACGAAAACCGCCCTGCTCGAAGGAATCCGCCTTCACGGCCTCGGATCACTGGGATGGGATGAAACCGTCCGCTCACTCCAGTCACGCCTCATCGCGCTGAGACATCATCGTCCGCAGCTGTGCGACATCGATTTCAGCGACGAAGCGTTGTTGCAGGAGCTGGAGTCGTGGCTCCTTCCCCATCTGGGGGCGGAACGGTCGCTGGCCGAATGTGCCGGCATGGCGTGGGAGAGTATTCTCCTCGCTTCGCTCTCCTGGGATACCCGATGTGAATTCGACCGCCTTTTTCCCAGACGTTTCAAAGCCCCGACGGGGAGCGAAATCCCCATCGACTACTCCGACCCCGACGCGCCCGTTCTTGCCGTACGGATACAGGAGATGTTCGGAACGACGCTTCACCCCTCGGTTCTGGAGGGGAAACTTCCCCTGACGCTCCATCTCCTCTCCCCCGCACACCGTCCGATTCAGGTGACACGCGATCTGGTCGGGTTTTGGAACGGCTCGTACGCAGAGGTCAAAAAAGAGCTCAAAGGACGCTATCCCAAACACTACTGGCCCGACGACCCCGCTGTTGCGCAGGCAACGAAAAAAACAAAAAAGTTTATGGAGAGTTAGATGCTGACGCGGTCTTCGAGGGCACGGGTAAGCGAGAGGATGTCGACATTCTCCAGGCTCACTCCCGTCGGTACCCCCTGGGCGATGCGCGTGAAGCGGACGTTGCAGTCGGCGAGTTTATCCTCGATGTAGAGGATCACCCCCTGATTGGCGATCGAGGGGGTCAGAGCGAAAATCACCTCTTTGATTCCGCTGTTGACGACATCGCGCAAATGGGACACATCCAGTTCGTCCAGCGTTTCAAGCACGAAATAACGCCCTTCGAAAAGAGCGTTTTCCTCGAATGTCAGGATATCCTTGGCGTTTTCAACAATACAGAGCAATTCGTGGTTGCGGTGTTCGTCACTGCAAATGGGGCAAAGTTCATCTTCACTCAGCCCTCCGCACGAACGGCATTTTTTGAGGCTGGAAATGGCGCTTTCGATCGCATGGGCGAGTTTGAGGGCCCCGAAACTGTCGTGCATGACCATGTGGTACGCCAGCCGCGTCGCCGATTTCTGCCCGATCGTCGGCAGACTCTGCAAAGCGTCGACGAGGCGGTTGAATTTGTCCAGGGATCGTTTCATGCGGGTATTATACAACAACCCCGCCGCCTTTGATATTCCGCTTCGGATCCGAAACAGCTTTAGTCTCATCGGCTCAATTAAGCTAACATGATTTTCCGTATGGTATAATTCGCGAAAACTTAACCTCACAGACATTACGGAGCACACGCGTGGAAGAATTGAGCTATTATGAAATTTTGGAAGTAAGCCGCAGCGCAAACGGCGACGAAATCAAAAAAGCCTACCGCAAAATGGCCAAACTCTACCATCCCGACCGTAACCCAGACGATCCGGACGCGGAACACAAATTCAAACTCTGCAACGAAGCCTACCAGGTTCTCAGTGACGAAAAACAGCGCGCGGTCTACGACCGTTACGGCAAAGAAGGACTGCAGGGAGGCATGGGCGGATCGCGCGGCGGATTCGGCGGATTCGACGATCTGGGCAGTATTTTCGAAGAGATGTTCAACGGCTTTGGCGGAGGCGGACGCCGAAGCTCTCGCGCACAAGCCGACAAATTCCCGCTCGACATGGGCGTCGAAATGCGCATCAGTTTCAAAGAAGCGGTCTTCGGCTGCGAAAAAGAGATCACCTTTACCTCGAAAACCTCATGCAAAAGCTGTAAGGGAACGGGAGCCAAAGAGGGCAAAGTCACCAGCTGTTCGCAGTGCGGCGGCAAGGGGCAGGTCTACATGCGCCAGGGCTTTATGACCTTCTCGCAAACCTGTCCGGCGTGTCACGGCGAAGGGACGATGGCAAGCGAAAAATGTCCCGATTGTAACGGCAAAAGCTATACCGAAAACCAGGAAAAAGTGACCGTCAAAATTCCGGCCGGTATCGACACGGGCAACCGCCTCCGCGTCTCCGGGCGTGGAAATACGGGCAAAAGCGGCGTCAGAGGCGATCTTTACGTTACCTTCGATGTCGAAGAAGACGCCCATTTCATCCGCAACGGCAACGACGTTTACCTCGAAGTTCCCGTCTTTTTTACCCAGGCCGTTTTGGGCGAAGCGATCACGATCCCCTCACTCACGGGCGAACTCACCCTCGAACTCGAAACGGGGACCAAAGACACCCAGCAGTACCGTTTCCGCGGCGAAGGGATCAGCGATGTTCACGGTCGCGGCAAGGGCGACCTCATCGCGCAGGTGCGCCTCACCTATCCCTCACGCCTCTCCGGCGAGCAGGAAGAACTTCTTCTCAAACTCCAGGAGAGCTTCGGCATCGAATCCAAACCCCACGAAAGCCTCTTCGAATCGGCCTTCGAAAAAGTCAAAGGGTGGTTCAAGTAACCGCCCGCCGTTAACGACACTGATGCGGGCTTACCCCTTTTAGCTGTTCGCCCGTTTTTGTATCACGCACGATGACCACCGATTTCGGATAGGCCGAGCACATACCGTTGACGGTAGTGTAGATACTGCTTCCATCGGCTGTAAATCTGACATTTTTGGTGAGCAATTCGCCCGATGAATTGTACGCATCGACATTGTAATATCCCGATACACCCGCACATCCCGTCCATACGGTTCCTATCAGTACGATGACAAATAAACTTTTCATCTTCATCTCTATTTGCATTCCGGTTTCCACTGATATTCGGCGATTTTGGCAGCATCAGATTGCAGTTGTTCAAAAATTTCTTTGAGCATTTTGTTTTTTTCTTCGGACGAAAGCTGCTCGAAAACGGGTTTGCGGATACCGTATTGAAGCATAAACGTTCCGTCGCATTCGGCGGGATGGAAAGTTTTTTGTACGTCGGCCTCGAAATGTGCATGTTCATGCGACGGCTCGAAAATCAACAACACATATCCGCTCTCCCCTTTTTGGTAAAGCGAATAATGGGGAACAATTTTTTTGCTGTCCAGTCCGGCTTTGGTCGCCTGTATAAACTTTGACGCATCTACCTTGAATTTATAATGGATCAGGGTAATCAAACGACTCCAGTTTTCTACCGGCTCGTCATCGGTGGTGTATTCATACAATGCCATTGCACTGTTTTCATTTTGAAAAGCCAACGTATATTGTTTACCGAACATTTCCATGTTCTTGGGCACGACGTACGGTTTTGCATACGCGCATGCCGCAACAAAAAGCCCTGCCATACATAACTTTTTGATGATTTGAGACGATTGCATGATTATCCTTTTTACGCTGAGTGAAAGGCTATTTGGAGAGACAAGAGAAGTATTACACTTTTTAAAGTAGTATCTTTTCTGAACAATATTAAACTAATTCAGCTTAAAAATGATTAACGACGTTTTCCACATTATTTTATTTCTCCCATCCGTCTTTAATATACAAGCTGTCCAATATCCGCCGGGACCGCTTCTGAAGGTCTTCGTAGGTGTACTCGCGTGCAAGCGGTTCGAGTTCTTTTGGGAGGTTCGGAGCGCATGTATAGGTAATATTAATCGTGATATGTTTTGTAATTGTGCGTTCTGGGTTAAATTTATCACAATAATATATTTTGCTTTTTCTTCCTCGTTTTATCTCGCTCGTTTCTACTACAAAACAAGAATAATTTTCTTTTCCATGATGTTCAATAGTTACTAAATCTGTAGGCTTAATCCATGTTTTACTTGTTTTCATATATGCAATATTCTTTTCTTCAAGTGCTCTTTCTCTCTCAGTATAGGGAAGGATTGAGGCAGAAAACTGAATGCTATAATCTAATACAATCGCACCATTTGGCAAAGTTTGTTCTATCCCTACGGAATATCCATTCTCATCTGTCATCATGTTCCATGGGTGATTCATCTTAATAAAATCACTCTCTCTGAATTCAGGAAATAATGAACAAAAACCTTTTTTATGGCACCGTGGATAGTCTTGGCTTTTCATTGATAGATCGTAAAACGGCATCGGTAAATCCACTGCGCGATCTTTTAGTATCATCTACTTGTCATCGGGGTAGATGGTTGACATATGGGGCTCTGAACATCCGCTTATCAGCAGAATCATCCCAATAAGTAATATATGCTTCATTAGGTGTCCTGTCCCTTTTTTCGGAAACAACCGCCCTTTTTCCTTCAAAATCATTTGAACTTTTTGAATATCTGTGCGTGCGTGCCTAAACGAATAAACGTCATAGTTGTACTGTCACCGCTTATTTGATAAATCAGTAACCAATCGTTTTTGACATGACATTCATACGCACCTTCCCATCCACCTTTGAGGGAATGGTTTTTATGCTTCTCATCTAACGTTTTGCTATCAAGGAGCGTACTCATAACTTCTTTTAGAAGCGTAAAATCATCGGCTGAAAACTTACCGCTTTTTCTATCTCGCTCAATGTCTTTTTTAAAAAATCGATGGTACTCAGGAATGTACATTAGAGACCAAGATCGTCAAATAATTCTTTGGCAGAGGTGTGTTTGACGATATTTTTACCTTTTTTAACATCTTGTATTGCAGCTTCAGTCTCATCGTTTGGAATACGCAGTTCAAACGGTAATCCCTTATGCAACACGACACTATGTAGAAATAGACGCGTCGCTTCACTTGTAGTCAAACCCATTTGTTTCAGGTATTCGGCTGCTTTATTTTTAATTTCAGGGTCGATTCGTACCGTCATTGCAGTTCCAGTCATGACAACCTCCTTTTTCTATCATTGTACATCAAGTGATGTACAATGTCAATGTTTATTCAGAAATGGCGAAGATTTAATTCATCTTCTCCCTTTTGGTTTATTTCTCCCATCCGTCTTTGATATACAAGCTGTCCAATATCCGCCGGGATCGTTTCTGAAGGTCTTCGTAGGTATACTCGCGTGCAAGCGGTTCGAGTTCTTTTGGGAGATTCGGAACACGGGTGTAAATAAGTTTAATACCTACTCCTTTCGCCATTGTCCGTTCGGGATTAAACTTAGAACATTCAATATATTTAAAATATGTTTCTGTATTCCATCCCTTGCCCATTGGACGATATGTTTCGGTTACCGTACATGGATAACTTTCTTTACCGTAATGTTTAATTTGAAAAGGAATACGCACGATATCCCCATTTCCATATTGTTTCCCAACATAAGAATTGTAATATTTTCGAATAAACTCTTCATCTCCATTCTCCAATGCTCTATCCGCGTCGGTGTAAGGGGTGATATAACTAGAGAAGCCGATGCCATAACTCAATACAATCGCACCATTTGACAAAGTCTGTTCTATCCCTACAGAATATCCATTCTCATCTGTCATCATGTTCCATGGGTGATTCATCTTAATAAAATCACTCTCTCTGAATTCAGGAAATAATGAACAAAAACCTTTTTTATGGCACCGTGGATAGTCTTGGCTTTTCA